>CANFQC010000016.1 GCA_947449035.1 Actinomycetota bacterium | reverse complement strand
TTCGCACGCCGGCAGGCACGGTGCTGCACACCGGTGACTTCAAGATGGATCAAGTACCACTCGATTCGCGCATCACCGATCTCAACGGCTTCGCTCGTCTAGGCGACGAAGGTGTCGACATTCTCATGATCGACAGCACCAATGCCGAGGTTCCCGGCTTCGTGCCCAGTGAGCGAGAGATCATCCCCGTTCTTGACTCCGTGTTCCTTCGCGCTGAGGGCCGCATCATCGTGGCGTCCTTCGCCTCGCATGTGCACCGCGTGCAGCAGATCATCGACGTTGCGGTACTGCACGGGCGCAAGGTGGCATTCGTCGGCCGCTCGATGGTGCGGAACATGGGCGTCGCGCGCGATCTGGGCTACCTGAACATTCCTGGCAGCACGCTGATCGGCAGCGACGAGCTCACGAATCTGCCCGATGACCAAGCCGTGCTCATCTGCACCGGTTCGCAGGGCGAGCCGATGGCCGTGCTCTCGCGCATCGCCAATCGCGATCATGCAATTAACGTCGGCCCGAACGACACCATCGTTCTTGCCTCGTCGCTCATCCCCGGCAATGAGAACTCCGTCAACCGTGTCATCAATGGCCTCACCAAGCTCGGCGCAACTATCGTCCATAAGGGCAATGCGCTCGTGCATGTGTCCGGTCATGCTTCAGCCGGCGAGCTGCGTTACGTCTACAACATCGTCAAGCCGCGCTACGCCTTCCCGGTTCACGGCGAATGGCGCCACCTGCGCGCTAATGCCGCAATCGCCAACAGCGTGGGCATCGACAACCAGCATGTGATCTTGGCCGACGACGGCGTCGTGATCGATCTCGTCGACGGAGTGGCCCGCACCGTGGGTTACCACCCGGTCGGGTTCGTTTACGTGGATGGCTCGAGCGTCGGCGATGTCACCGAGACCCTCCTTAAGGACCGTCGTGTCCTGGGGGAGGAGGGCTTCATCTCCATCTTCGCCGCGGTCGACATGGTCGATTCCAAGGTCGTGGCCGGCCCCGAGATCCACGCCCGCGGCCTGGGCCTGGCTGATCACGAGTTCGAGCCCGTGCTCGAGAAGGTCCGCGAGATCCTCGAATCAGCCCTTCGCGAGGGCCAGAACGATCCCCACGATCTGCAGCAGCGGGTCCGCCGCGAGGTGGGCAAGTGGGTGAGCACGAAGCATCGGAGACGCCCGATGATCGTTCCGGTGGTTATCGAGGCCTGACGACACGCCCGATGTTGCGCGTGTGACTACCGTGACTGATGGGGCATCGCCCCTAGGCTGCCCCCATGGCTTCCCGCACGTCCGCGCCTGCCCGAAAGTCAGCCCGCGGATCTTCCCCCAGCGACCGCACGCCCGCGCCTCGTAAGAAGGCGGCACCGAAGCGTCCAGCGGCTAAGAAGAAGGCGCCCGCCCGCAAGCCTGCGGCCGGTCCCGGCCCGCTGGTACGTGCCCTGCACGGCGCTGGCCGTGGCCTGAGCGTTGCCTGGCTCGGGACCGCTCGCATGACCGGCAACACCGTGCGAGCCATTCGCCGTGGGGAGAACGAGACCGATCCGGAGCTGCACCGCGATGGCTTCGGCCTGACCCTGCTCGTTCTGGCGGTGGCCGCCATTGCCACGATCTGGTTCGGCTTCGATACCTGGTTCGTGTCCTGGATCCCGCTGCTCTCCGGTGCCTTCCTCGGCGCCCTCGACTGGGCCGTGCCGATCATCCTCATCGCCTTGGCCTGGCGAATCCTTCGTCATCCCGACGATCGCGCGACGACTGGTCGCCGCATCATCGGCGGCGCCATGACCATCATCGCCGTGCTTGGCCTGTGGCATGTGATCTGCGGAATCCCGACGCCTAGCGATGGCGCTTTTGCCATGGATAGCGCCGGCGGCGTCATCGGCTGGATCGCCACCGCACCGCTTGCCTCGGCGATCGGCCCGATCTTCACCGGGCTGCTCCTGCTCGTGCTGCTTGGCTTCGGCCTGCTCGTGCTCACCGGTACTTCGTTCGCCTCACTTCGCGAGGGCGGATCTGCGCTGTTCACCTGGCTGCGTCACGGCAGTGGGGGAGGGGACGGTCGCGAGACCATCGAGGAATTCGACGGCGATGAGGACATCGCTGCGACCTTGGGCGAACTCGCCGGCGATGAACCCTTCATCACCCCGATTGCAGAAGAAGACGAAGAACGTCCCGCTGCGATCCTGATGGCAGGAGTTACGCCTGCTGAGCCGACCACTGATGTCGCGCACACGGTGGCTATCGAGGGCCACAGTGCTCGTCACGCAACTGTCGCGATTGCCAAGCCTTCGGCCACACCGGCGCCCAAGCCCAAGCAGCTCCCGCTGTCGGGCAATGTCGTCTTCACGCTGCCCGACATGGGCATGCTGAAGCAAGGCCCGGCGCACAAGACCGCCACCAAGGTCAATGACCAGGTTGTTACCGCGCTGACCGAGGTCATGGAGCAGTTCGGCATCGACGCGACCGTCACCGGCTTCATGCGTGGCCCGACCGTCACGCGCTACGAGATCGAACTCGGCCCAAGCGTCAAGGTCGAACGCGTCACCGCGTTGAGCAAGAACATCGCCTATGCAGTGGCCAGTGCTGACGTTCGCATTCTCAGCCCGATCCCGGGCAAGAAGGCGATCGGCATCGAGATTCCGAACACCGACCGCGAACTCGTTGCCCTCGGCGACGTACTGCGCAGCAAGGCTGCAGTGTCCGAGCAGCACCCCATGGTCGTGGCACTGGGCAAGGATGTCGAGGGCGGATTCATCGTTGCAAACCTTGCAAAGATGCCGCATATCCTCGTGGCCGGCGCTACCGGCGCAGGCAAGTCGAGCTGCATCAACTCGCTCATCACCTCGATCCTCATGCGCGCCACTCCGCAGGAGGTGCGCATGATCCTGGTAGACCCCAAGCGCGTGGAACTCACTGCGTACGAAGGGGTTCCCCACCTGATCACGCCGATCATCACGAACCCGAAGAAGGCTGCTGACGCACTTGCCTGGGTCGTCAAGGAAATGGATCGCCGTTACGACGATCTTGCCCACTTCGGCTTCCGTCATATCGATGACTTCAACAAGGCCGTGCGTTCGGGCAAGGTCACGCCGCTGCCGGGCAGTGAGCGCGTGCTCGAGCCCTACCCGTACCTACTCGTCATCGTCGACGAGCTTGCTGATCTCATGATGGTTGCGCCTCGCGATGTCGAGGATTCGATCGTGCGCATCACGCAGCTCGCACGTGCCGCCGGCATTCACCTCGTGCTCGCCACGCAGCGTCCCAGTGTCGATGTCGTCACCGGCCTCATCAAGGCCAACGTGCCGAGTCGTCTCGCATTCGCGACGTCGAGTCTCGCCGACAGCCGCGTCATCCTCGATCAGCCCGGCGCGGAGAAGCTCGTCGGTCAAGGTGATGGTCTGTTCCTGCCCATGGGCGCGAACAAGTCACTGCGCATCCAGGGTGCGTTCGTCTCCGAGAACGAGATCCGTGCGGTCGTTGCTCATGCGAAGACCCAGATGGAGACACAGTTCATCGACGAGGTTCTCGCAGCACCCACGAGCAATAAGGAGATCGACGCCGATATCGGTGACGATCTCGACGTACTGATTCAGGCAGTTGAGCTCGTGGTCTCCACTCAGTTCGGCTCGACCTCGATGCTGCAGCGCAAGTTGCGCGTGGGCTTCGCTAAGGCTGGCCGCCTGATGGATCTCATGGAATCCCGCGGTGTGGTCGGCCCGAGCGAGGGCTCGAAGGCTCGCGATGTGCTCGTCAGCCCGGACGAACTGCCCTCGGTCCTCGCGCTCATCCGCGGCGAGGAATAGACCCTTAGTTCACGCTCGTTCTGGGCCATTGTGGTCCCAGGAGTTCAGGACGAGATTCCCCTGCCGGCTTGCCCGAACCCGACTAGCCTGCGGGTAATCAATATGGGGCCGACATGAGCGAGGTGAACGACAGATGACTGTCGGTCCGCGTCTGCGCTCCGCTCGCGAGCAAGCGGGAATGTCGGTGGCCGATGTTGCTGCCGCGACTCGACTGCGCGCCTCGATCATCGAAGCCATGGAGGCTGATGACTTCAGCCTTTGCGGTGGCGCGGTTTATGCCCGGGCACAGTTGAAGATGATGGCGCCGATTATCGGCTTGGATCCTGACGAGATCGCCCACTACTTCGACGCGCAGTCCCCGGATCTCGACTACTGAGGGTGCCTCGGGCGTGCCTGCGTAGGCTGGGGGAGTGAGTAACCTCGACACCGTTGCACTGGTCACCTTGGGCTGTGCCCGCAATGAGGTCGACTCCGAGGAACTCGCGGGTCGCCTTTCCGCTGCCGGCTGGACCATCGTCGACGATCCGGCCGAGGCAAGTGCGGTGCTCGTGAACACCTGTGGCTTCGTCGAGGTGGCAAAGAAGGATTCGATTGACGCCGTGCTCGCGGCCGCCGATCTCAAGGGACTCGGTACTGGTCCGCAGACTGTCGTTGCAGTCGGATGTCTTTCCGAGCGCTATGGCGCTGAGCTCGCTGAGTCTCTGCCTGAGGCCGATGCTGTACTCGGCTTCGACGATTACCCCGATATTGCTGAGCGACTACGTTCGATCGTCGGCGGCCAGGCGCATGTGCCGCACGCACCCAAGGACCGTCGCCATCTACTGTCGATCTCACCTGTCGATCGCGATGCTGCTTCGGCGTCCATTCCCGGTCACGCGCAGATGCCCGAGGTTGACACCGCGTGGGCGCCGCCGGTGCTGCGTCGCCGACTCGACGGAAGCCCTGTCGCACCGGTCAAGCTCGCCTCCGGCTGTGATCGTCGCTGCGCGTTCTGCGCCATCCCGTCGTTCCGCGGCTCCTTCGTTTCCCGGCCGCCGGCCGATGTGATGGCCGAGATCATCTGGCTCGCCGGCGAAGGCGTGCGCGAGGTGGTGCTCGTTAGCGAGAACTCGACGTCTTATGGCAAGGACCTCGGCGACCTTCGCCTGCTCGAGACCTTCCTCGGCGAGATTGGTGTAGTCGAGGGCATCGATCGCATTCGCGTGGCCTACTTGCAGCCTGCAGAAGTTCGCCCTGGCCTGCTCGCCGCGATTGCCAAGACGCCGATCGTGGCTCCGTACTTTGATCTGTCCTTCCAGCACTCCAGTCCGACCGTGCTGCGTCGCATGCGTCGCTTCGGAGGTACCGAGGAATTCCTCGCCCTCATCGATCAGATCCGCGCCTTGTCTCCCGAGGCCGGAATTCGCAGCAACGTGATTGTCGGATTCCCCGGTGAGACCGAGGAGGAGTTCGCCGAGCTGCTCGATTTCATCGAGCGTGCGCGCATGGATGCCGTTGGTGTCTTCGGCTACAGCGATGAAGATGGCACAGAGGCAGCAACCCTCGACGGCAAGATCGATGACGACGTCATTCGCGCCCGAGTCGAGGAGGTCACAGCTCTTGCGGAAGAGATCATGCTCCAGCGCGCAGAGGATCGCATTGGCACGAGCGTGCGTGTTCTCGTCGAGGCCGTCGAAGTCAATGATGAAGACGATCGCATCGCCGTGGGTCGCTCCGGGCATCAAGGCCCTGACGATGCGGGCACGCTCGTCTTCATCGGTGATCTCGACGTATCAGTCGGCGACGTTCTTGAATGCGAGGTCGTCGGAACCGACGGTGTCGATCTCATTGCGGAATGCGCGTGAGCCAGCTCGACCATGCCGGTGATCGCATAGGCGAGACCCGCATCCTGAACATCCCCAATGCGCTGACCGCATTCCGCGTGCTCTGCGTGCCGCTCATGGCCTACCTACTCTTTGCCGACAACGGTGAGCGCGGCAGCATGCGCGATCTTGCTGGCTTGGTATTCGTCCTAGCTTCCGTCACCGATCTTCTCGACGGTGCCATTGCCCGCAAGCGCGGCCAGGTCACGACCTTCGGCAAGATTGCTGATCCGATCGCCGATAAGGCACTCACTGGTGTCGCTTTGATTTCGTTGTCGATCATGGGCGATCTTGCCTGGTGGATCACGATCGTGATCTTGGTGCGAGAGCTTGGTGTTACCGCCCTGCGCGTCTGGGTGATCCGTCATGGTGTGATTCCGGCCAGCCGTGGCGGCAAGGCCAAGACTCTTGCGCAAACTGTTGCCATCACGATGTATCTCGTCGATCTCCCCTCGATCACCTGGTGGGTACCGCTCTCGCAGGTCGCCATGGCGATCGCTCTCGTGCTCACCGTCGTGACCGGCCTTGATTACGTGCGTCACGCACTTCGCCTGCGCCGTCTTCCTCGCGGAAGCGAGTCGAGTGACGGGATCGTGCTTTGAGCGCGAGTGAGCTCGTTGCCACCTGCGTGTCTCGTGGCATCACCATTGCCACGGCAGAGTCCTTGACGGCAGGCCTTGTCTCGGCATCGATTGCCGATGTTCCCGGGTGCTCTGCGGTGTTTCGAGGAGGAGTGGTCGCCTATGCGACCGACGTCAAGGGCAGAGTTCTCGGGCTGAATGCCGACGACCTCGAGCATGTCGTAAGCGAGCAGGTCGCCTCCGAATTGGCCCGTCGTGCCTGCATCGTGCTCAGTGCCGATCTGGGTATCTCCACGACAGGTGTGGCCGGCCCCGACCCACTCGATGGGCAAGAGCCCGGCAGTGTCTGGATCGCGGTACACGATCGCACGAACTCCCGCACTCGCACCCGGCACTTGGACCTCACCGGTAACCGGGCGGAGATCCGTCACAGTGCCGCGACGGCCGCCATCTCCTTGGCGGTTGAGGCGCTGGACGTGTCAGGCACGTAAATCCTCGGTAAGCATTGGTCACACTTTCGCTGTCGGGAATGCGGAGTTGGCCGCGAGCGTTAGGGTTAGCAGGACTAGGAGGGGAGGGACCATGATCGTTCTACGGCACGTCATCGGAGACGAGCTTCGTCGTCGTCGGCAGGATCAAGGCCGCACCCTTCGTGATGTCTCTGCCGCTGCTGCGGTGTCCCTCGGATATCTCTCCGAGGTTGAGCGTGGTCAAAAGGAAGCCTCGTCCGAGTTGCTCGCCGCTATCTGCGATGCACTCGAGGTGCCTTTGTCTGACGTCCTTTCCTCGGTAAGCACGCATATTGCCGAGGCTGAGACCGTGCCGGTCTCCGCCCTCATGGTCTGAGCGTGCGCCTGACCGATTTCTGGGAGCGCATGGAGGAAGTCCTCGGCCCCAGTTACGCCTACTCCTGGGCTCGCGATGTCGTCCTTCCTGATCTCGGTGTGTGCGCCCAGGGTGCAATTGATGCGGGCATCGATACCAAGGACATCTGGCGCGCGGTCTGCAACACCGTTGAAGTCCCCTCGACCCTGACCTAGTGAGCTCCCGCGGCCTGTGCCCGTTCGCGGCTAGGCTCGAATCATGCGACGTAAGCCCCTGCGGTATCTCACCGTGGTGACCTATGGGCGCACTGGCAGCACCGCGATCCAGGCCACGCTGAACGCACTGCCCGGAGTCATGGTGCGCGGTGAGAACTACAACGCCTTCCGTGGTCTGCACGATTACGTGCAGTCGATTGCCGAGACCGCCGATCGCCATACTTCTGGTCGGCCCAATAATCCCTGGTACGGCTCAGCGAAGCTAAGTCCCGCCGATGTGATTGACGATCTTCGTCGCCACGTGGTCGAGACGGTACTGCGCCCGGCGAAGGACACCGAGGTCGTGGGCTTCAAGGAAGTTCGCTATGAACCCGGGCATTTCCCGGACTACGACCTGTTGCTCGATTACCTGCTGTTCTTGAACAAGTTGATGCCGGGCATCGTCTACCTGTTCAACATTCGCGATGCAGCAGAGGCGGCCCGAAGTGGCTGGTGGCCGGGCAATGACTCAGCGGAATCGGTGATCGCCACGACCAATGACTGGCTTATCCAGGCTGCCGATGACCTCAACCGCATGCTCGGTGCGGGCCGGGCGGCCGTACTCGAGTACGGCGCCTGGAATGACGACCCCGAGCGACTGATCGAGGCCTACGCAGCCGTGGGGCTACCCCGAGATGATGCTGCCGTTCGAGCTGCCGTGGGGGAGCGCCTCGATCACGGTCCGCACTCCGGCTGAGGGAATTCCCTCGTACGACACGCCCCGACACGCGGAAAACGGCGTGTCGCTTCCATTCGAACGCCTGTTCGATATAGCCTCCTGGTTGTGACGCCGGGCGCCCGGTGATCCCCAGCCGGGAATCACAGGTCTCCAGTGTCAGAGGGTCCGCCTAGGTTCCGATGACACGACGTCAACCGCGACATCACGACGAACAGGAGCCACCATGGCAAGCACCGCCAATGACCGCGAGAAGGCCCTCGAGACTGCACTCGCCCAGATCGAGCGCGCCTTCGGCAAGGGCTCGGTCATGCGCCTCGGAGAAGACGGCCGCGCGCCTGTCGAGGTCATCCCGACCGGCTCCATCGCCCTTGATCTCGCCCTCGGCATTGGCGGCTACCCCCGTGGCCGCATCGTCGAGGTCTACGGCCCCGAGTCCTCGGGCAAGACCACGGTGGCCCTGCACGCCATCGCTAACGTCCAGGCTGCCGGCGGCCTTGCCGCCTTCATCGATGCCGAGCATGCCCTCGACCCCGACTACGCCTCCAAGCTCGGTGTCGATCTCGACAACCTCTACGTCGCCCAGCCCGATACGGGTGAGCAGGCTCTGGAGATCGCCGACACCTTGGTGCGCTCCGGTGCCATCGACTTGATCGTCATCGACTCCGTGGCCGCACTCGTGCCCCGCGCCGAAATCGAAGGCGAGATGGGCGATAGCCACATGGGTCTGCAGGCTCGTTTGATGAGCCAGGCACTTCGCAAGATGGCCGGTGCGCTGAGCAACACCAACACCACGGCAATCTTCATCAACCAGCTGCGCGACAAGATCGGCGTCATGTTCGGTTCGCCCGAGACCACCACTGGTGGCAAGGCGCTGAAGTTCTACGCCTCCGTGCGTCTCGACGTTCGTCGAATCGAGACCCTCAAGGGCGGCACTGAGGCCGTGGGCAACCGCACCCGCGTCAAGGTCGTCAAGAACAAGGTCGCCCCGCCGTTCAAGCAGGCTGAGTTCGACATCCTCTACGGCGAGGGCATCTCGCGTGAGGGCTCGCTCATCGACCTCGGTGTCGATAACGGCGTCGTCAAGAAGTCCGGTGCCTGGTACACCTACGAAGGTGATCAGCTGGGCCAGGGCAAGGAGAACGCCCGTACCTTCCTCAAGGACAACCCCGATCTCGCTGCTGATATCGAGCGCCGTCTGAAGGAGCTCATGGGTATTGGTGTTCCGAAGGCTGTCGAAGCCGCCGAGGTTGTCGATGTCGATGCGCCGATCGAACTCAAGCCCGTCGACGCATAACTGTCGCGACTGGCCCTGCCTCCATGTCACGTAGAAACAGATCAGCGAGTGAGCCCACATCGGGCTCACTCGCTGATCTGCATGCAGAGGCCGATCCTGCTCAGGCTGCACGCACGATCGTGTTGCGCCGGCTCACCGCGGCGCCTCGCACGTATGCGCAGTTGCGCGATGGTCTACTCGAACGCGGCTTCGAGATGGATGTCATTACTCAGGTTCTCGATCGCTATGTCGAGGTAGGGCTGATCAATGACTCCGAGTTTGCCGAGATGTGGGTGCGCTCACGTCACTCGATCCGCGGTAATGCCCGGTCAGTTCTTCGGCGTGAGCTTCGCGACAAGGGCGTGCCCGCGGAGGATGCCGAAGTGGCGCTGGCGACTATCACTGATGAGGCAGAACGCGAGCGTGCCGGTGATCTCGTTCGGCGCAAGCTTGCCTCGACGGCTCGACTTGAGCACCAGGCTCGAGTACGCCGCCTGACCTCAATGCTCGCTCGTCGGGGCTATCCGCCGGGTATCTGTTTCGGGGTGGTGAAGGAGGTCCTTGATGACCCCGACACGCAGGAACTCCTGGATTTGCACGTTGTTCAGATTGATGGGTAAATTCATCCCATCACCTCACTGATGCGGAGTTTTTCATGCCCGGTTTGTCCAGTTGGGCCGTACGTCGCCCCGTCTTTGCCCTCATCGCCTGGTTCATCGCCGTTGTCGCGATCTTTGGTCTCGGGGGTGCATTCAAGGGAACGCTGAACGACTCCTTCGACCTGCCCAATACCGAGTCGAAGACGGCCACTGATCTGCTGGCCAAGTCCGGCATCAACATGGGCGCATACGACGCCGGTGCCACGATCGTGTGGTCGCCCACCACGGGCAGCGCGGTCGATCCTGCAACGCTCAGTGAGATCACCCCGACTCTGCAGAAGATTGCCGACCTGTCGGCTGTTAACTGCGTGAGCCTGCCCACCGGTGAAGGCCTTGGCGCGAAGTGCCCGCCGGCACCGCAGGCGCCGCCTCAGTCCGTCATCGACAAGATGACCCCCGAGCAGAAGGCTGCCCTCAAGGCCAGCATGACTCCGCAGGGCATCAGCCCTGATGGTCGAGTCGCGATCGCCACGGTGACCTTCGCCAGTTCTGATCCCACCGCTGTTCCTAGCGCGGCCGCCAAGGAGATCGTCGCTGACCTGAAGGCTGCGAATACCGACACCTTGCGCGTTGGTGGCAGCGGTCAGGTTCTCGACTTCGCTGGTACCGAGCCGCCGAGCAGTGAGCTCATTGGCATCGTGGCCGCACTGATCATCTTGCTCATCGCCTTCGGTTCCGTTGTTGCCGCAGGCCTGCCGATCGTTGTTGCCGGTATGGGCGTCGCCCTGGGCGTCACCATGGTGACCCTGCTCGCCCGTTTCCTCGACGTCGCGACGTTCGCACCGACTCTCGCTTCGATGATCGGCCTGGGCGTCGGTATCGACTACGGGTTGTTCGTCCTGAATCGCTACCGCACCGCAATCCTGCTCGGACACGAGAAGAAGCAGGCGGCGATCGAAGCGGTGAATACCGCGGGCCGTGCGGTGCTCTTCGCCGGCAGCACGGTCATCATCGCGCTGCTAGGTCTCTTCGTTCTCGGTATCAACTTCTTTAACGGCCTGGCACTCGCCGCCGGCCTGACTGTGCTGATGGTCATGCTCTCGGCCCTGTGGTTCCTGCCGGCATTGCTGTCGCTGCTGGGCACCAAGGCCCTCGCGATTCGCATGCCGTGGGGAAAGAAGGCCGGCTCGGGTCACATCGGCGGTAAGCGCTGGGCGGCCTACGGCGCGTTCTTGCAGCGTCGCCCGTGGCTGTGGGCGATCCTCTCGCTTGGCTTTGTGCTGATCCTTGCGATCCCGGTGCTCTCACTGCGTGAGGGCTTCGCTGATGACTCGGGCAAGCCCGTCGGCTCCATTGGCCGCATTGCCTACGACCTGCGTGCCGAGGGCTTTGGGCCGGGCTCGAATGGTCCGTTCCTGGTGGTCGCTCAGTTGCCCAAGGACGGCGACACCGAGGCCTACAAGACAATCGTCACTGAACTTGCAGCCGCACCTGGCGTTGCAGGTACCGGCCCGAGCGTTGCGGTGCTCCCGCTCGTCGACGTCTTCCCGCAGCAGTTCGGCTTGACCGGCAATGTCGCTGTGGTGTCGGTTATTCCGACCACTGCACCGCAGGATGCCGCGACCACCGAACTGCTGAGTGAACTGCGTGACACGGTGAACCCGAAGATCGAGGCGGCCACCGGTGCCAAGCTGTATGTCGGCGGCACGCAGGCCATCACGAGCGACTTCACCACGGTTCTCAAGGAATCGCTGCCGCTCTTCCTACTCGTGGTCATTGGGCTCGGCTTCCTGGCACTCGTGCTCTTGTTCCGCAGCATCATCGTTCCTGCGATGGCGGCAGTCACCAGCCTGCTGAGCTTTGCTGCGTCGATGGGCATCACTGTCGCCGTATTCCAGTGGGGCTGGCTCAACGGCCTGCTCGGGGTGAGCGGCACCGGGCCCATCATGCCCTTCTTGCCCATCATGGTGTTCGCGATCCTCTTCGGACTCTCGATGGATTACCAGGTGTTCTTGGTCTCGCGCATGCGTGAGGAATGGGAGCGCACCGGAGATAACGCATTGTCGATCCGCAGCGGTCTTGCCGGCTCAGGTCGCGTGGTCGTGATCGCTGCACTGATCATGGCCAGCGTGTTCATGGCATTCATTCCCACGCCTGACAACACGATCAAGTTGTTCGGTATCTCGCTTGCCAGCGCGGTGCTGATCGATGCCTTCATCATCCGCTTGATCTTCGTGCCGTCGCTCATGTCGATCATCGGCAAGCCCAACTGGTGGCTGCCGCGCTGGCTGGGCAAGATCTTGCCGGTGGTGCACGTGGAGTCTGAGGCCGAAGAAGGCGAGTTCGAAGACGTCGCTGTGGCCAGCGCCGGTCACTGACTCTGATCAGCTCATCCGTGAGCCCTCCTGACGAGAGTCGGGAGGGCTCACGCATGTCCGTAGACTGTGCCCGTGCCTGAGTCCGCCGTGGTGAGCCCGCGTACCTACCAGGTGCGCACGTATGGCTGCCAGATGAACGTGCACGACTCCGAGCGCCTATCTGGGCTTCTGGAGGATGCTGGCTACGTGCCCGTCGCCGAAGGCGTCGTGGCCGACGTGGTGGTCTTCAATACCTGCGCAGTGCGCGAGAACGCCGACAACAAGCTCTACGGAAACCTCAGTCACCTGGTGCCGGTCAAGGCCGAGAACCCGGGCATGCAGATTGCGGTCGGTGGCTGCCTGGCGCAGAAGGATCAAGGCACGATCCTCGCGAAGGCTCCGAATGTCGATGTCGTCTTCGGCACCCACAACATCGGGTCTTTGCCCATCCTGCTCGAACGCGCTCGTGCGCTTGATGAAGCGCAGGTCGAAATCCTCGAATCCCTCGAGACCTTTCCGTCTGCCCTGCCCTCGAAGCGAGACTCGGCATTCTCGGCCTGGGTCTCGGTAAGTGTCGGATGCAACAACACGTGCACGTTCTGCATCGTTCCTGCGCTTCGTGGCAAGGAGAAGGACCGCCGACCCGGCGACATCCTCAACGAGATCCAGGTTCTCGTGGATCAAGGCGTTCTCGAGATCACGCTGCTTGGCCAGAACGTCAACGCCTATGGCTCAGAGTTCGGTGATCGCGAGGCTTTCAGCAAGCTGCTCCGCGCGTGCGGTGAGATCGACGGTCTTGAGCGCGTGCGCTTCACCAGCCCCCATCCGCGTGACTTCACCGACGATGTCATCGCCGCGATGGCCGAGACAGCCAATGTGATGCCTCAGCTGCACATGCCTTTGCAGTCGGGCTCCGATGAAGTGCTGCAGCGCATGCGCCGGTCATATCGCCAAGATCGTTACCTCGGCATCATCGAGAAGGTGCGCGCTGCGATGCCCGATGCCGCAATCACTACCGACATCATCGTCGGTTTCCCAGGCGAGACCGAGGCCGACTTCGAGCAGACCTTGCACGTGGTGCGCGAGGCTCGCTTTGCAGCAGCATTCACTTTCCAGTACTCCAAGCGGCCTGGCACGCCGGCGGCCGACATGCCCGATCAGATTCCGCAGGCCGTCGTCACCGAGCGCTACAACCGCCTGCTCGAGACCGTCAATGACGTCACTCTCGCGGAGAACCTCGCTCAGGTGGGTCGAGAGGTTGAGGTGTTGATCTCGGTCGGCGAAGGCAAGAAGGATGCCGCCACCGCACGCATCTCAGGTCGCGCACCCGATAACCGACTCGTCCACGTGGCGCTTGATCCGGCATTGCCCACGCCTCGGCCTGGCGACATCGTCACAGCAGAGATCACTCATGCAGCACCCCATCATCTGAACGCCGATCGACTGGTCTCCGTTCGACACACTCGCGCCGGTGATCTCGCCGATCAGCCGATCGAGGTCATCACCCCCGGCGTCATGCTGGGTCTGCCCACCATCCGCGTCGGCGAATGAGTCGCGTCCTCGCGATCGTTGGGCCAACTGCCTCAGGCAAGTCGGCACTCGCCGTTGCTGTGGCTCAGCGCATCGGTGGCGAGATCATCAGCACTGACTCGATGCAGGTGTATCGGGGCATGGATGTCGGTACCGCGACACCGACCCTCGAGGAGCGCGGGGGAGTTCCGCATCACCTGATGGATGTCTGGCCGATGGAGCATCTAGTCACGGTCTCGGAGTTCCAGTCCGATGCTCGCGCGGCCATTGACGACGTACTGAGTCGTGATCGCGTGCCCGTGGTCGTAGGAGGCTCGGGGCTCTTCGTCTCAGCCGTCCTCGACGACCTGAACTTTCCGGGCACCGATGAGCAGGTGCGCGCGAAGTGGGAGGCCGAGCTCGAAGCCGTCGGGCCGGCTGAACTGCATGCACGCCTTGCCGAGGTTGATCCCGCTGCTGCTGCGGCGATCTTGTCGTCGAATGGACGCCGCATCGTGCGGGCCCTCGAAGTCATCGAGCTGACGGGCGAACCGTTCATCGCGGAATTCCCGGACCCGGTCGAGGTATATCCGACAGTGAGGGTCGGCCTGGAGATTCCGCGTGACGTACTTGACGAACGCATCGCTCAGCGAGTCGACACGATGTTTGCCGCAGGGTTCGTCGACGAGGTGCGTTCCCTCGATGCCGTCGGGCTCCGCGAGGCACGAACCGCATCACGTGCCCTGGGTTACTCGCAGGTGTTGTCCATGCTCGATGGTGAGATCAGTGAGGCACAAGCGCGCGAGGACATCATCTTCGCCACACGCAGGTTCGCCCGCCGCCAGCAGCGCTGGTTCCGCCGCGATACCCGAATTCGCTGGATCGACTACGACTCGACGACGGCGGTCGACGAGGCTCTTTCGCTCTGGGAGACCTCAACGTAGTACTCAGTGCCCAGGATCGGATTCGCGATCGGACCGGGCAGGCGAGTGAGAACAGCCAGAGTGCGAATGGTGCCGTCGGCCGATGCCTGCGAGGCGTGGGCCCGTAGTGCGTCCTTCTTCTGCGACATGTACTCGCGCACATTGACCCGGTGGGTGATGCGGTTCTTCGGAGTCCAGGCATTGTCGAACTCGCTCGCGTCGAAATCCGAGGGAGTCAGGTGCAAGGTGGAGGCCATGCGTACGGCACGTGCGATCGGCTCGCGCGGCAAGGTTGCCTCATAGAGGCGAGGTGCCTTCTTGGCAAGCACGTAGGCGGCACGCACCACGTTGTGCACCTGCACGTGATCGGGATGCCCGTAGCCGCCCGAGGGGTCGTAGCCCACCAGGATGTCGCAGTCTTCATCATCGAGAATCGCTGCGATCAGTTTGGCGATGGCGAACTTGGGCTGATGTGCGAATCCATCGGCGACCTCGCCATGCAGACCCGAGTCGGCGTAACCGAGGTTGATGAGCCGGTCGACACCCAAGATGTGAGCCGAGCGGCTGAGTTCTTCCTGGCGATGCGCCGCTAGATCCTCGGCGTGCTCGGCATCGGTGAGACCGGCGGCGCCATCTGTGGCCACGATGAGCACGACCCGGTTGCCCTCAGCCACGGCGCGAGCCATGGTCCCTGCGGTCAGCAATGCCTCGTCATCGGGATGGGCATGAACGAACACCAGGGTGCGTGAGCGGGTGCTGCCGAGCTCGTCAGAGGCGGGTCGAGATGTCATGGTGGGACCATTGTGGCGTACGGTCACCCGAGTGAGGATCGCCCACGTCAGTGACTGCTACCTGCCCCGTACCGGTGGCATCGAGACGCAGGTACGGGCGCTTGCCCTTCAGCAGGCCGCGGCAGGAGACGATGTCCGCATCATCACCGCCACTGGTGGCTCAGAAGAAGTCTTCGCCGGCACTGAGGTGCTCGACGGAATCAACGTTCTTCGCGTTGCTGCCCACATTCCGGCAGGCCTGCCCATCCATCCGCGTACGTACCGTGAGGTGAGTGCAGTTTTGGCTGCCGACCCGGTCGATGCGGTGCATGTGCACGCCGGCGTGATCTCTCCATTTGCCTGGGGGGCCATTCGCGCGGCACGAGACGCGGGGCTGCCCGTGCTTGTTACCGTGCACTGCATCTGGGGTCCGGTCGCAGAACGTGCCTTCGCGCTCAGTGACAAGGCGTTGGGCTGGAGCCGATGGGGAATCCAACTCTCGGCTGTCAGCGGCATAGCTGCCGGACATATCGAGAAGGCAGCTCCTGGGTGCGCTCCAGTGCTCGTCATCCCCAATGGCATCACTCCTGGCGACTGGGTGATCACTCCTGCTCCTCGCATCGACGAGGTGGTTCGCATCTCGAGTGTTATGCGCATCGCGCCGCGCAAGCGGGTAATCCCTCTGCTGAGAATGCTGGAGACGGCTCAGCGCATGGTTGGTGCATCACAGACACTCGAATTGACCATCATTGGTGACGGCCCTGAGCGCTCCCGCGCGGAACGCTTTGCGCGCAAGCATGGTCTCGCTGTTCGATTCACCGGGCGTCTTGACCGCACCGGAATCCTCGACGTCTTCAGCCGCACTGACATCTATGCTCAGCCTTCGATCAAGGAGTCGTTCGGATTGGCAGCGCTGGAGGCGCGCTGCGCAGGCCTGCCCTTGGTGATTCATGCGGATTCGGGCACGACGCAATTCGTCACCGATGGCATCGAGGGTCTGGTGGGAGCCGATGACTGGGCGATGGCGGGAGCGCTCGCCCAACTGGCATATGACCGTTCATTGCGCGAGCGCATTGCCGAGCACAATCGCACCCACGAGCCTGCAGATTCGTGGCCGAATGTACTGAAGCAGGTTATCCACGGGTACGAGGTCGCATCGTCGGCCAGGAGCTAATCGGCGACTAGGCTCTAGGGCATGGCGAGGAATCCGGAATTGCGGTTCGTGAAGGGTCACGGCACCGGCAATGACTTCATCCTCATCCCTGATTTCGAGGGCGAAATCGAGATCTCTCCTGAGCAGGTGCGCTTTCTCTGCGATCGGCATTTCGGTCTCGGTGCCGATGGCGTGATTCGCGTCGTGCGCACTGCGCGCGTGCCTGAAGTCGCCTCGATGGCTGACACAGCCGAATGGTTCATGGACTACCGAAACGCCGATGGCAGTATCTCGGAGATGTGCGGCAACGGCTCGCGGGTCTTTGCTCGCTATCTCGACGCCACCGGCCTGATCACTGACGCGGAGGTGAGCATCGCCACCCGTGGCGGCTTACGCGCAGTCAGCATGGAATCCGATCTTTCCATCAGTGTCGATATGGGCGTTCCCACCACTCCCTCTGGCACTGCTGTTGTCACGGTGGGCAGCCGCCAACTTCCGGCAGTCGGCGTGATGATTCCGAATCCGCATGCGGTCACCTTCGTGGAATCACTCGATGACGCGGGCGACTTGCTCACCTCGCCCGGTATCGCTCCCGCCTCTGTCTTCAATGAGGGAGCAAATGTCGAGTTCGTCGTCATTCGCGGTGAGAATCACATCGCGATGCGCGTCTTCGAGCGTGGGGTCGGTGAGACCCTGAGTTGCGGAACCGGAGCGTGTGCAGCGGCGTTCGCATATCTGCGTCGCATCGATGCACCCGCGGGCCAAGAAGTGCGGGTTGATGTCACTGGCGGCACCTTGAATATCACCGAGACCGAAGCCGGTCACCTACTCCTTCGCGGCCCGGCAGATCTCGTCGCCCGCGGCACCGTGCTGCTGCCGTGACTCTTTCCCGAGGCACCCGAGCATGAGTAACGACGACTTCGACGACGATCAGCAGAGCACGGGCGACTACGAGCTCGAAGCTCGCGCCGGCTTGCGTCGCGTTTCTGGTCTGTCGACTGAACTCGAAGATGTCACCGAGGTCGAGTACCGCCAGATTCGACTTGAGCGGGTTGTGCTTGCCGGCGTGTGGACTTCAGGCACCGTGCTCGATGCCGAGCGCTCACTGCGCGAGCTTGCCCTGCTTGCTGAGACTGCAGGGTCCGAGGTGGTCGATGGCGTGATTCAGCGCCGTGACAATCCGGACCCCGCCACCTACCTCGGCTCGGGCAAGGTTCTGGAGCTCTTCGACATCGTCAAGGCCACGGGTGCTGACACGGTGATCTGCGATGGCGAACTCACCCCCGGCCAGTTGCGACAGCTCGAATCAATCCTGAAGGTCAAGGTCGTTGATCGCACGTGGCTGATCCTCGACATCTTCGCCCAGCATGCGCGCAGCCGAGAGGGTAAGGCGCAGGTCAGCTTGGCTCAGATGCAATACCTGCTGCCGCGTCTGCGTGGCTGGGGCGAGTCGCTGTCGCGTCAGGGCGGTGGTGCGGGCGGAAGCGCAAGTGGCGGCGTGGGCACACGTGGCCCCGGCGAAACCAAGATCGAGACTGACCGTCGTCGTATCCGCGCGCAGATGACCAAGCTGCGCCGCGAGCTCAAGGAGATGGAGAAGTCGCGGGTCACGCAGCGCGCCTCACGTCACCGTGCAGGCATTCCCTCGGTAGCCATCGCTGGTTACACCAACGCTGGCAAGTCCAGCTTGCTCAACCGACTGACCGGTGCCGGCGTGCTGGTCGAGAACTCCCTCTTTGCCACCCTTGATCCCACGATCCGCAAGGCCAAGAGTCCGAGCGGTCGCGACTTCACCCTCGCTGACACCGTCGGATTCGTGCGTCACCTTCCGCATCAACTCGTTGAGGCCTTTCGGTCCACTCTTGAAGAGGTCAAGGACGCCGATCTCATCGTGCACGTGGTTGACGCATCCGATGAGGATCCCGAAGGCCAGATCAATGCTGTGCGTCTGGTGCTCAATGATGTCGACGCCGGTCACGTGCCCGAACTGATCGTGCTGAACAAGGCCGATATCGCCGACCCCGAGGTCGTCACGAATTTGCTGCGTCGCGAGCCTCACTCAGTCGTTATCTCAGCCAAGACCGGTGAGGGCATTGATGAATTGATGCTTGCCATTGAGGCTGACCTGCCGAGCCTGATGCAGGAGATCGATCTCGTCGTTCCCTATTCGCGTGGAGACCTGATCTCAAGAGCTCACGCAACAGGTGATGTCATCAGTGTCGAACACGGTGAAACTGGTTCGCGGTTGCATGCGCGCGTTCCGGAGATGCTCGCCAACGAGTTACGCACGGCCTGCGAATGAGCGATGTCGACAATGCCCTCGATGCAGTAGTCGAGGCACTGGGCGGCCAGCGACGCGAGGGCCAGCATGAGATGGCCAATGCCGTGGCTACTGCCATCGGTGAAGGCTCGCACGTGATCGTGCAGGCAGGTACCGGCACGGGTAAGTCCTTCGGCTACCTCGTTCCCGCGGCCGTTCATGCGGCAACCACGAACAACACCGTGGTTGTCGCGACCGCCACTCTCGCGCTTCAGCGCCAGTTGGTCGAGCGCGATCTTCCCCGCCTAGCTGAGGCCCTCGAGCCGGTGATGTCACGCCCCGTCACCTTCGCAGTGCTGAAGGGTCGTAACAACTACGTGTGCCTGGAGAAACTGCACGGCACCGTTCCCGAGGATGAATCCGAAGCGCTGTTCAGCACGAAGCGTTCCGAGCTCGGTGATCAAGTTGTTGCAGTTCGCGCCTGGGCCGAGAGCACCGAGACCGGCGACCGCGATGAGTATCCCGACGAGATCGACCCACGCGTCTGGCGCAGCTTTTCGGTGGGACGACGCGAGTGCGTGGGCGAGAGCAAGTGCGCCTACGGCGAGGAGTGCTTCACGGTCAAGCGTCGCCTGCAGGCGCAGGAGGCCGACATCGTGATCACCAATCACTCCATGCTCGCGATTGATGCGATCGAGGGCATTCCGGTTCTGCCCGAGCACGACGCGGTGATCATCGACGAGGGCCACGAACTGGTCGATCGTGCTACTGCTGCCATCACGTCAGAGTTGACTGTGTCAATGGTCGAGAAGGCCATCAGTCGCGTGCGCAAGCAGATCGACGCCGAGACTGTCGAACGACTCGAGGTCGCGTCAGAGACGCTCGATGACGCGATGCGCGAGGAAGCCCTAGCGCTCGGCGGTCCGACTCAGCTGACCACGCTTCCCAAGAACGTCCTGCTTGCCTTGACCATGGTGCGCGATGCCTGCAACAACGCAATGAGTGAACTCGCGGCCGATCGGGACAAGGAGCCCTCGGCAATGGCCGCGCGTCAGCAGGCCCGTGGCGCCCTCGAGGATGTCCACGATGTCGCCGGCTCACTACTCATCGCTGGCGAGCACGACGTCGTGTGGCTTGACCCGGGCGAGAACCGCGCCCCGACTCTGAAGCTGGCACCGCTGTCAGTCTCGGGTCTGCTGCGCGAGGCGCTGTTCAACAGGACACCCGTGGTGCTCACCAGTGCCACGCTGACCGTCGGCGGGGGATTCGACTCGCTCGTGGGCTCACTGGGCCTCACCGAATCCACGGTTGTGACCATGGATGTCGGTTCACCCTTCGATCATGCGAAGCA
Source organism: Actinomycetota bacterium (assembly GCA_947449035.1). GTDB lineage: Bacteria > Actinomycetota > Actinomycetes > S36-B12 > S36-B12 > CAIKZY01. The sequence goes on along the minus strand of CANFQC010000016.1, from coordinate 24,574 downwards.
GGGCATCCTCTACGTCGCCAAGGATCTTCCCGCCCCCGGCCGCGAGGGCATTGCCATGGAAGCCCTCGATGAGCTCGCTGAGCTGATCGAGGCAGCAGGTGGACGCACGCTGGCCCTCTTCTCGAGCTGGCGTGGAGTGGAGCGCGCGGCTGAATACCTGCGCGTAAGACTTGATTCCACGAAGTTCCCGGTGCTCGTGCAGCGCAAGGGTGATTCGGTCGGCAACCTCGTCGACAAGTTCGCCGCTGATCAAGCAAGCACCCTGCTCGGCACGGTCTCGCTCTGGCAGGGCGTCGATGTGCCGGGTGAATCATGCATCCAAGTCGTGATCGACCGTATTCCCTTCCCGCGCCCCGATGATCCATTGTTGAGCGCTCGGCAGCGTGCGGTCGATGAGGCCGGCGGCTCGGGCTTTCGGGCGATTGCAGTGCCCAAAGCTGGTCTATTGCTCGCCCAAGGTGCCGGACGGCTCATCCGTGGCCCTGAAGACAGGGGAGTCGTGGCCATTCTTGACTCACGTTTGGCCACAGCCGCCTACGGCCGCGCACTGCGCGCCAGCCTGCCGCCATTTTGGTACACCACCGATCGCCCCACAGTGGTCAGTGCGCTGACCCGGCTGCGGGACGAACTGGATGCAGCGGACTAGCGCTATGTCGATGCTTGAGGAGCATCACGGTAGTGCTCGGAACTAACGCACCGACCAATTGCTCGCGTGAACGTCCCAGTACACCTCGCGGTTGCATACAAATCCGCCAGTGCCACCATTCATCCACTGCGCCCACGACGGATTCCAGCCAATCTCGCAGGATTCTTGTCCGTTAATGCGTCCGGTGGCCTGAAGCCATGATGGCGGAATCTGAGACGTATCTGAGGCCTGGATGCATGGTGAGCTTGCGTAGAACGCTGTCAAGTACGGAAGTCCGTCACTGGCTGCCGAGCACAAACCCCATGTGCTCGTGGCATCGAAACCTGGTGTCAGTGACCAACCAGCATTCGTGAAGGTGGAGGCGGTCTGCATCAATGATGTCGTGGCGCCATTCATTCCCGTTGACGAGCCGAATCCGGTTGCCGAGGACAAGCCTGAGGATGATGTGTTCCAAAAGAGCGATGTGAGGTTCGATGACACCTCGCGTGTCCCGGTGAAACCACCCATGCGGCGGGAGACAGTATCTGCAGTTCCGGTGGAACTCACGGTGCCAGTGGCATAGACATTTGTCATCGGACCAACTCCGATACCACCCACTGCGCCGCCGGCAGTGATGGCGACATCACTTCCGCTACCTGCGGTGGACGTAGCAGACACGCTGACGTTTCCCGTGGAATAGGAATTTGAGACCGTGCTCTGGCTGAGGCCGATGAGACCACCGGCCCATACGTTGACAGAACTCCCGCTTGAAGTCTTGTTCGCGCTCACATCGCCTGTGGCGAATGACCCCGTGATCGTCGTAGGTGCGAAAGTGAAGCCGACCAGCCCGCCTACATAGGCTGAGCTTCCACTTCCCTGATCAGTGAGAGAGACGTTGCCGGTGAAGCCGAGGTCTCGTATCTCGCCGTTCGCGCCGAGATACCCGACAAGGCCAACGAAACTGAGCGATGGGTTGGCGACATTGACGGATAGGCCATTGATGACATGCCCGTCGCCATCGAGTCTCCCGGTGAACGTTGTCGAGCCGTCGGAGATCGGCGCGCTCCACACGCACCCGCCCATGTTGATGTCTTGAGTGAACAAGAAGTACCTGGCGTAATCAGCTGAGGTGTCCCGAAGTCGCTGCAGATCGCCGGGCGCGGAGATTTGATACGGGTCGCCACTTGTGCCGGAACCACCGCCGTAACCACTACTGGCTGCGGGGCATCCGGTGTCAGCGCTCGCCGGCGGAGCGCTCAAGGCCACACATGTAGTCGTCCCAAATATCACGAGTAACACGGCGGCACGTAGTCGAGCGCGTCGATTCATCCCGGAATGCTAGGGGAGGTGAGGCACTTCTTAATCCCAAACGGGCTGTCAGAGTTTTCGGAGCACTGTGACGACCTTGCCCATGATGGTGGCGTCGTCGCCAAGGATCGGTGCGTAAGCCGGGTTATGCGGCATCAGCCACACATGGCCGTCGCGGCGCTTGAAGGTCTTGACGGTTGCCTCATTGTCGAGAAGAGCAGCCACGATGTCGCCGCTCTCGCAGGTGCTTTGCTGACGTACGACAACCCAGTCGCCATCACAGATTGCGGCATCGACCATGGAATCGCCGACGACCTTGAGCATGAACAGCTCACCGGTGCCCACGAGATCTCGTGGCAGTGGGAAGACATCTTCGATCATTTCCTCGGCGAGGATCGGGCCACCGGCGGCAATGCGGCCGACGAGTGGCACATTCACGGACGCACCGACAGCGTGAATCTCGCGAACCTCGGTAACAGGCGCGGCAACTGGCGTGCTTGCCTCAGGCGCATCGGCGACGACCAGGGCACGCGGACGGTTCGGATCGCGGCGTAAATAACCCATGCGCTCGAGGGTGGAGAGCTGGTGGGCGACGCTGCTGGAGGAGGTCAGGCCGACACCCTCGCCGATTTCACGTACACTCGGCGGATACCCACGCTCATCAACCGTGGCCCGGATCATCTCGAGGATGGCTCGCTGACGTGTGGTCAGACCACTGTCGTCGGCGGGGCCGTCGGGGAACTCGCTGACGCTGGCCAGGGGAGTTCCGTCGGCCTTCTTCTTCGGTGCCATGGGCTTACCTCTCGATCGGTGCTGCGCCCGGCTACCGGGGATCTGGATGGCTCGGGTTGATGCCCCGAACCGATGTCAGACCCCGCTGGCAGCCTGCGGCCATGACCAGAACGTTAGTTGGCCCGATTCGAAAAATCAAACACATGTTCGAATGTCGGCTGGACGTGTCGCGCAAATCGTGCTACACATCGCACATGCGTTTGATCGAACACACGTTCGATACTTCCCCGAAAGGAACTGAGATGGCCCTCGCAACCACCCTTCCCCGCACTGCTCGCCCGGTTCGCGCCGCTCACTCGGCACGCTCGACCCAGGCTCGCCAGCCCATCCGTCTTACTGCCCGTGGGCGCGCTGCTGTGTTCTTCCTGCTCTCGGTCGTGACCTTGCTGCTCATCTTGATTGCGGCCGGCGGCACCACGGCCGACGCCTCAGCCACTGCCGGGGGTCCGGCCACATCTAGCGTTGTCGTCCAGGCCGGGGATTCCCTCTGGAGTATCTCAAAGTCGTTGCAGCCCAACGGTGATCCGCGTTCGATGATGCAGACCCTGGTCGAGCTCAATGGGCTCAAGGGTGGCGAACTCATCCCGGGCCAGCAGCTGATCGTTCCCCTCGCTGGCTGATTGGCCGCGACGCGCCGAAAAATGAGCCTTGCGTTCCCCTGGTATTAGCAGTACGTTCCTACCCCTAGATGTAGTAGTTGCAGCCATGTGATTTGTCCACAGGTTGTGGTTATTGGGTCACAGGCTTTCCACAGGGAATCCCCAGATTCACCCACAGGAAGCCTGAACTGGCCTCACAGATGTGACAGAAGTGAAGTAAAGGGAAGGGAGGTACACAAAATGCGATGCCCGTTCTGCCGCGAAGACGACTCACGAGTCGTGGATTCGCGCACGGTCGATGATGGCGCCGCCATCCGTCGTCGTCGTGAGTGTGCCGCCTGTGGCCGTCGCTTCACCACTGCCGAGACAGCATCCCTCCTGATCGCCAAGCGCTCAGGCGTCCTCGAGCCCTTCAGCCGCTCGAAGGTCGTCTCCGGAGTTCGCAAGGCTTGCCAGGGTCGGCCGGTGAGCGAGGATGACCTCGCCCTGCTGGCTCAGAAGGTCGAAGACGCCCTGCGTGCCACCGGAACCGCCGAGATCCCGGCGATGGAGGTTGGCCTGGCCATCCTCGGCCCCCTCCGTGAACTCGACGAAGTGGCCTACCTGCGCTTTGCCTCTGTCTATCGGTCATTCGACACGCTCGACGATTTCGAGGCTGAGATTGCCCTGCTCCGCGCAGAGGGTGAACCCACCGGGCAAGAGCCCACCACGACTTCCCATTCCAGTAACCGCTCCTGAGGAAGAAAGGCACCACCCATGTCAGTTACCACCAGCGCTCCGGCTGCTTTCGTTCACAACACCCTAGGCAAGCCGGGTCTGACCATGGAGCGGCTCTACACGACTCCCGGACAGCATCCCTATGACGGCGTGAACTGGGAGCGTCGCGATGTCGTTCAGACCAACTGGAAGACGGGCGATGTCGTCTTCGAGCAGCGCGGTGTCGAATTCCCCGACTTCTGGAGCGTCAACGCCTCCACCATCGTCACCACCAAGTATTTCCGTGGCGCCGTGGGCACCGAGGCACGTGAGTGGGGCCTCAAGCAGCTCATCGACCGCGTAGTTCTCACGTACACCAAGGCGGGCAAGGAGCACGGTTACTTCCGTACCGACGCCGACGCCGAGATCTTCGAGCACGAGCTCACCTACATGCTGCTGCACCAGGTGTTCAGCTTCAACTCGCCGGTGTGGTTCAACGTGGGTACCACCGCCCCGCAGCAGGTCAGCGCCTGCTTCATCTTGTCGGTCGACGACACGATGGATTCCATCCTCAACTGGTACAAGGAAGAGGGCTTCATCTTCAAGGGTGGCTCGGGCGCAGGCCTGAACCTCTCGCGCATCCGCTCTAGCAAGGAGCTCCTGAAGTCCTCCGGTGGCACAGCCTCCGGCCCGGTCTCCTTCATGCGCGGTGCTGACGCATCCGCAGGCACCATCAAGAGCGGTGGTGCCACGCGTCGCGCAGCGAAGATGGTCGTGCTCGACGTCGATCACCCCGACATCGAGGAGTTCATCGAGACCAAGGTCCGCGAAGAAGAGAAGATCCGCGTCCTCAAGGATGCCGGCTTCGACATGGATCTCGGCGGCAAGGACATCACCTCCGTTCAGTACCAGAACGCCAACAACTCGGTGCGCGTCTCCGATCTGTTCATGCGCGCTGTCGAGAATGGTGATCCCTTCGGCCTGACCGCACGCACCGATGGTCGCGTGGTCGAGACCGTTGACGCCAAGGAGCTCTTCTCGAAGATGACCGAGGCTGCATGGGCATGCGCTGACCCGGGCATTCAGTACGACGACACCATCAACGACTGGCACACCAACCCCGAGACCGGCCGCATCAATGCGTCCAACCCCTGCTCGGAGTACATGAGCCTCGACAACTCCAGCTGCAACCTTGCTTCGCTGAACCTGCTCACCTTCCTCAAGGACGATGACACGTTCGATGCCGAGCGCTTCGCGAAGGCAGTCGAGTTCGTCATCACCGCGATGGATATCTCCATCTCCTTCGCTGACTTCCCGACCGAGCCCATCGGCGACACTACTCGTCGCTACCGCCAGCTCGGCATCGGCTACGCGAACCTCGGTGCGCTGCTCATGGCCACCGGTCTTCCCTACGACAGCGATGGCGGTCGTGCCCTCGCTGCAGCGATCACCAGCCTGATGACCGGCTCTGCATACAAGCGCAGCGCCGAACTGGCCGGCGTCGTTGGCCCGTACGAGGGTTATGCACGCAATATCGATGGCCACAAGCGCGTCATGCGCAAGCACGCGGCGGCCAACGACACCGTGCGCGCCATTACCAGCCTTGACGGTGACGTCCAGAAGTTGGCGAACAAGGCCTGGGAGCAGTGCCTGAAGACCGGCGAGAAGAACGGCTGGCGCAATGCGCAGGCGTCGGTTCTCGCCCCGACCGGCACCATCGGCTTCATGATGGACTGCGATACGACCGGCATTGAGCCCGACTTCTCCCTGGTGAAGTTCAAGAAGCTCGTGGGCGGCGGCTCGATGCAGATCGTCAACCAGACCATTCCGCGTGCACTGCGCAAGGCTGGCTACACCGAGGAGACCGTCGAGGCAATCGTCGAATACATCTCCGAGAATGGCCACGTCGTTGACGCTCCAGGCCTCAAGCCCGAGCACTACGCGATCTTCGACACCGCGATGGGCGTTCGCTCCATCACCCCGATGGGTCACGTGCGCATGATGGCTGCGGTTCAGCCGTTCATCTCCGGTGCGATCTCCAAGACCGTCAACATGCCGGAGTCGGCAACGGTCGAGGAAGTTGCCGAGATCTACTTCCAGGGCTGGAAGATGGGTATCAAGGCACTGGCGATCTACCGCGACAACTGCAAGGTCGGTCAGCCGCTCTCCGATGGCAAGGCTGCCAAGGTCGATGAGGTTGTCGACGCTGTTGCCTCGGCAATCGCCTCGGGTCAGCCGATCCGTCGCCGCCTGCCGAAGTCGCGCCCGAGCCGCACCACCAGCTTCTCGGTGGCCGGTGCAGAGGGTTACATGACCGCAGGTGCCTACGAAGACGGCACACTTGGTGAGGTCTTCCTCAAGCTCGGCAAGCAGGGATCAACCCTGGCCGGCGTCATGGATGCCTTCTCGATCGCGATCAGCATCGCGCTGCAGTACGGCGTGCCGCTGGAGGCCTTCGTCTCGAAGTTCGTGAACATGCGCTTCGAGCCGGCGGGTATGACCGACGATGCGGATATCCGCATCTCGCAGTCGATCATGGATTACATCTTCCGTCGCCTGTCCCTCGACTACCTGCCCTACGACAAGCGCGAGGCGCTCGGCATCTTCAGTGCTGACGAGCGTGCGGCAACCGTGGCCGGCTACGGAGCACCCGTCGCCATCGCCCCGGCCGCTGATCTCGACGTTGTTGTCGAAGATGCAGCAACCGAGGCAGAGGTGATCACGCCCAAGGCAGCTCCGATGGAGGCTCACTCCAGCGCCGAACTGCTTGAGCAGATCACCGGCACCGCTTCTGATGCACCGCTGTGCATGACCTGCGGCATCAAGATGCGTCCCGCTGGCTCGTGCTACGTCTGCGAAGGCTGCGGCAGCACCTCCGGCTGCAGCTAGTCAGTACCTGTCACGAGGGGCCGCGGCGAAAGCCGCGGCCCCTCGTGCATGAAAGCCTCGCGACTGCTTATGGCAGACTCGCGACCCACCCCAAGGAGATCACGTGAGCACCGACTTCGATCCCACACTGCTCGGCATTGACGCGGCAAGCGCCGCCGCACTCTTCCACGAGGCCCACACGGCCTACTCATTCACCGATCAGCCGGTCAGTGACGATCAGCTGGCCGGCATCGTTCACCTCATGCGCTGGGCACCGACGGCGATCAATAGCGGTCCGCTGCGCGTGTCCTTCGTCCGCTCGGCAGAAGGCAAGGCACGCTTGCTGCCCCTCGTCGCCGGTGGCAATCAGCAAAAGGTCACCGAGGCCGCCGCAACGGCGATCCTGGCCGCTGACACTGATTTTCACGAGCACATTGAGTTACTTGCTCCGGGTGCCATCGGCATGAAGTCAGGCTTCGATGAGAGCTTTGAGAATCGCAATGGCTTCGCGCGCTTTAACGCCTCGATTCAGGCGGGGTACTTCATTTTGGCCGTGCGCGCGATGGGCCTGGCCGCAGGCCCGATGGCCGGCTTCAACAATGCGGGAGTCGACGAGGAGTTCTTCCCGAACTCACCGTTGCGCTCAATCGTGCTGGTCAACATTGGCTACCCGAGCGCCGAGGCCTTCCGCGAGCGCAGTGCTCGCCTGCCCCTCGACTCTGTTGTCGAGTACCTTTAGTTCCCGTCCTGCGATGGCGTAGCCGCGCGTTGCTGTGCACGAGTTGCGCCTGCGCTGAGCGGGCGTTGAGGTGAACTAGGCGCGACACGATTCACTGGTCTAATCGAAGAATGGCCCTTGTTGCAGACGATTCGAACTTGCAGTCTTCGAAGGCGCAGTCGGCCGGAAGTACGACCTACGTGCATTCAGGAGTCCGTGCCCCAAATATTGGGGAGATCCCTCGACCGAGAAGGCGAAGGCGGCGACATTTCGGTCGGACCATCATCTATTACGGTGCCTTGACCGCTGGGCTGGTTGCCGTGTCCGGCGGCATTATCGTCATCCAGGCTGAACGAGTGCCCGGCAATGAAGACCTGGTCGTGAAGCTCGCCGAATGGGGACGTGACAATGGTCTCGGGCCGCTTGTGACGGTAGCCGAGAGCATTCAATACCGGATGAATCCGCCCGCGGTCGGCGGCGCACCGGACCTCGGCATTCTGGCCTCGAATGCGGCACTGGCCACGCACAACCCGACCGCACGTGCTGGTGCTGCGGCGGAGCCACTCCATGCGCCTATGAGCACTCCGGCGCACCAGCCACTTCCGGGAGAGGGGGTATTCGCGCCAATTGGACGAGATAGTCGCGATGCCCTGGTGCAGACCACCTTCGTGCGACCCGACGCGCTGCACACCTCGTATCTCACGGGCGTCGCCTGGATGAGTCATCAGCTGCGATTCGCCCTGCATCCGGGCTATCAAGAACCGGGTCGCCCGTCTGCCGGCGGATCGTGGTCACTGCCCGACCATGTCAGCAACGCCGAGCTCCCCAGCGTGATCGCGACCTTCAACAGCGGCTTCAAGATGAAGGACGCGCAGGGCGGCTTCTACGACAATGGCAAGACCTCCGGCACGCTGATTTCCGGCGCCGCGTCGCTGGTGATCTATCGCGACGGGCACGCCACTGTCGGTACCTGGGACCAGGACGTCTCCATGTCGAAAGACGTGGCCTACGTGCGGCAGAACCTGCGTCCGCTGATTGAAGGCGGTGCCTTTGCCCCGAATCTCAACGGCAATGTCGAGTCGAACTGGGGTGCGACGGTCGGTGGTGACTTATCGGTTTGGCGCTCGGGAGTTGGCGTCACGGCCCAGGGAGACTTGGTGTACGCCGCCGGCGACGCTCTTACCGTCGCCGCCCTCGCCGATGTTCTCAAGCGCGCCGGCGCAGTCACGGCCATGCAGCTCGACATCAACCGATCGTGGATCTCTTTCATGTCGTATCCCAAGTCAGGCGCAGGTCACAACCCGCACAAGCTGGGGAACTTCCAGCGGCCGGCCGACCGGTATCTGCAACCCGTCAGCCGCGACTTCATCGCGGTGACCACTCCCGGCAACTAGTTCGTCGACAGGAAATGCTGCGAGCACCGCGGGCTTCGGCGACCTCGCAGCCGGCGTCGCTAGTGAGTGGTCCGGACAGGCACGATCACTGTGTTGCGGCGCCTGAGCTGACGCCAGGCCACGCTGCGTCCCAGGAGCCACGACCTCAAGCTGCCTGACACTGCGACGAGCATGAGGGGCCTCCAGACCACGCGGCTCACCGGTACCAGCCAGAGCTGCCAGAGACTCTCGCGCTCCGTGTGCAGTGACCAGGCCGCCAGGGCAGTCTCGGCAGCGATGGCAAGGATGAGCATGCCCAGCGCGGGGCTCCAGTCGCCATTGAGAATCAGCCAGATCAGGAAGGCATCGACGAGCGGGCCTGCAGCTGGAAGCAGTACCTGGGCCACGAAGAGCCACGGGAGGGCGAGTAGTCCGACCTTGCCCTCGCGCACGTCGAGCATTCGCGAGGCGTGGATAGTGCTGACCTGGGCAGCGCCGTATGACCAACGGCGGCGCTGCTTGATCACATCCGAGACGCTCTCGGGAGCCTCGGTCCAGCTGATGGCCGCCGGCTCGTAGGGGACGTTCCATCCGGCGCTCAGCAGGGCGACCGTGAGGTCGGTGTCCTCGGTGAGGGTCCGATCCGGCCAGCCATTGACGCGCACGAGTGCGCCTCGGCGGAATGCGCCGGCGGCACCGGGGACGACGGACACGACATTGAGTAGTGCTTGCGCACGTCGGTCGAGAGACAGGCTCATGACGTACTCAAGGGACTGGAGCCTCGGCAGAAGGCGACGTCGATTGCCCACCTTGACGTTGCCCGCCACGGCACCGACGTGCGGATCGCGGAAGTGCGGAAGCACGTTGACGACGAAGTCAGGATCGAGCACCGTGTCAGCGTCAAGCACGACGATGATGTCGCCGCGCACGATTGGCAGGCATGCGTTGAGTGCCTCGGCCTTGCCGCCCTGCATGCGGGAGACCACCTCGATTGGCAACTGCGGGTAGTCGCGAACCGCGGCATGCGCGACATCGAGGGTCGCATCAGTGCTGCCATTCTCGGCGATAATCACCTGCTCGATCGGGCCGCGAACTCCTGTGAGCGCGGCAATCGACTTAAGTAGCGTGGCCTCCTCGTTGTGCGCGGGGATGAGGATTGTCACGCGCATCTCAGCGTCATGCTCGGCCGACGGCTCAGGACTCAGGAATGGTGCGCGCGGATGCCGGCCGATCCTGCGTCGGTGGACCATGGCAAGCGGCCAGGCAATGAGAATCCTGGCGAGTGACAGCAGTCCCAGGGCGAGCATTGCCCAAATCACCACGACATGCGATGACGTCCAAAGCCGGAAGGAGGCGATCGAGAGCAGAGCGCCGATGAAGCCCGTCGCGGATGTCGGTGGCGGGTCATAGGCGCTGATGATCGATCCATCGAGCTGATCGGCGGTGACGAACACATAGCCCCGCGCGCGCAGTTGGTCGATCATTCCTGGCAGGGCAGCGACCGTCTGGGATCGGTCCCCGCCCCCGTCATGGAGAAGCACGATCAGGTTATTGCCCGTTGCGTCGGCCACGCGTGAGGTGATCGCTGCTGCACCCGGCCGCGTCCAGTCGAGGGAATCGACATTCCATCCCACGGGCTGCAGCCCGAGTGAAGCCGCGAGATCGGTGTGCGAAGCAGAGTTCGAGTCCGCGAGCTCGGCCGCGCCATAGGGCGAGCGGAAGAGCGACGGAGTCCTGCCGGTGATGCCATGGAGCACCCAGCCTCCGGCGGCAATCTCGAGCTTTGCCCGCCAGCGGGGGATCGTGGTCAGATCGAGATGCGAGTAGGTGTGATCGCCGACGACGTGACCGTCTGCGACCTCCTGGGTGACGAGCCCGGGATTGGCCTCGGCATTCATACCGATGTCGAAGAAAGTGGCCGGCACCTTCTTCGCGGCGAGGATCGCCAGGATCTGCGGCGTCCATGTCGGATCAGGTCCATCGTCAAAGGTGAGTGCCACGAGGCCCTTGGCGGGGACTCTCTCGATCTGGCGTCCGGCGTCTGGCTGCACAGACAGGCGTGCCACTGGAATGCTGCCGATCGCCGGGCCGAGCGGGTCGGCGACTGAAAGCTCCCATACCGAGGCGCCGGCCAGCTTGGCCGTGTGCGCGAGCTTGATGACCTCGCCCATGGACTTGCCGTCGGCCCACCACAAAACAGTGCCATCGGCCAAGGTGGCCGTCCACTCGCCGTTCGTGGCATCCCAGTGAGGGGTGAGGTGATCCTTCGATACCAGGGCGCGGGCCTGTGCCGGCGAGAAGGAGGAGCCCCACTGCTGAGCCGACGGCCCCCAGGCGTAGCCGTATCCGGCAACGCCGAGCGAGAGCTTGTCCGCGGGCACCTGCGTGAGCGCAGACTCATAGGCCCTCTTGATCCAGGGAAGGGAGGAGACCGGCCCGGGGCTACCTGTCGGATCGTGCTGGTCATAGGTCATGAGGTTGACCTCGTCGACGATCGAGCTGATCGCATGCAGGTCGACCCCTGAGCCTCCGGTGCTGGCCGATTGATCGACGGGCACGCTGATGGCCAGTCGCGATGTCGCGGGTAGCGCATGGCGCAACGTTGCGAGCAGGTCCGCGATCGCCGGCTGATCGGATGAGGCCACCTGTTCGAAATCGAGCACCACGCCGTCCCAGTGCTCCGCAGCGACCGTCGAGGCCACCCCTTGGGCATACAGGCGGCGAGAGGAGTCGGAGGCGAGCACTGCATGAGCGAGTGCGCCGGAGAAATCGCCTGCGCCTCCGTGCGCTGAGGTGTCGTAGTTCTGGAGCAGCAGCTCGCCGCGAGCGCCCGAGAGGTGCGCATGAATGAGGGCATTGCGCACTCCGGAGTAGAGGAAGCTGCCATCGGAGTTCACCAGACCGCCCGTGGCGACGATGTTGCTGAGCGATGGCGCCTGGTTGTCCACGGCGTTCGTGGCGTTGTCATTGTCGGAGACCACGAATCCGCTGACCTCGAAGTTACCCTTCTTGCTGGCAACGACGTGTGAGGCTGCCGACGCCGCGGGAACGAGCAGCGGATCACTGCTGGCCCGGTACCTCGGCACGGCGAGCGCGGCGACGAGGCCGACGAGGGTCAGTGCTGCGACGAGAGTGATGGCCGTGATGCGCGCGACTCGTCCGCCACGAAATCGAATCACGAGGGCAAGTGCGAGGAGGCCGACTACCGTCACGGCCGCGGCAGTGAGGTCCGCAAGGCCGATGACGGCAATGAGCAGACCGGCAGTGATCCATATCAAGGGACGGCGCATGCCATCACGGTAAGCACAACATCTCGATCAATCGAGCGCCCGACACCTGCAGGACTCGAATTCTCAGCGCTCCATAAGCAACCGGATGCGAAGGCTGAGTGGAGGCTGGGCGGCCCTTGGCTCTTGGCTCCTGAACGGGTGTACTCAAGGCGATGAATGCGCATGGGCGGGCCCTCGTCCGATCGGCGGGAACTCCTGCGGGACTTCGCAACGCCGTGCCGCGCGTTGCTGCCGTGTCGTGCATGGTTCTCGGTCTCATCGATCTCCTCACGGTGATTGCGCCGCCTATGCACTCGCGCCTCGCGGCCTCACTCGGGATCGTCCCCGGCGTGATGGTGAATGCAGCGACGGCGACGACCGCCGGTGCCGGTGTTCTGCTGTGGTGCCTTGCCCTCGGACTCGGTCGTCGCAAGCAGCGTGCCTGGCTCCTGGCACTCATTCTCTCGAGCATCTCCTTCATGGTGCGCACCGTTGCATTCGAGCACCTGAGATTTCGCGCAATGCTCCCCATGGCCGTGAGTGCACTGCTGCTCATCGTGCTCGTGACTTTCCGTCGCGAGTTCTACGTGCCGACGGCGTCGCTGACACAGCGCCGCGTGGTCTGGGTGATCACGGGCACGCTGGTGCTCTCCGTGACACTCGGCTTCCTTCTCGTAAGCCTGCATGAGCGAATCAGTCCGCACGGTACGTCATCGTTGGCTCGGCTCGGGGCAGTGATCCTCGGCCTCGTGGGCATCCCCACCGTGATCGACGGCAACGACTCGCGGGCGGATGACTTCGTGTATTTCGCACTGCTCGGCATGGGTATCGCTCTAGGGGTCATGTGCCTGTACTTCCTGCTGCGCTGCATGCGTCGCGATCCGATGCACTCACGGGATGCGCAGGTGCGGGTGCGCGAATTCTTAGAGCGCGGCGCAGAGCCGCGCGACGCCGACTCGTTGGCCTACTTCGCGACGCGCGAGGACAGGCATGTGCTCTGGTCATCGTGCGGCGATGCCGCGATCTCCTATGCCGTGGTGAATGGCGTCATGCTCGCGATCGGTGACCCGCTCGGGGACGAGGAGGCCTGGCCGCGGGCACTGCAGGAGTTCTGTGCCCGAGCGCGCGACCTAGCGTGGATACCCGCGGTGGCCGCGTGCGGAGCCGGGGCCCTTCAGGCGTGGAGTCTCGCCGGCAATTTCAAGTCTATGGAGATTGGCGACGAGGCGTTGATCGACTGCGAGACCTTCACCCTCGAGGGTCGCGAGCGCAAGAGCGTGAGGAATGCGACGTCACGAGTCGTGCGCGCGGGAGTCGTGATGCGGCTGGAACGTGCTGCGGATCTCGAAGTTGACATGCGCGATCAGCTGAGATCTCTCGTGGGCAGTTGGAGACGAGGTCACGTTGAGCGTGGTTACTCAATGGCTCTGGGCCGCTTCGCTGATCCAAGGGATCCTGACGCGATCATCACGTGGGCCGAGAGACATGGTGAGGTGCTTGCCATCCTCCAGTTCGTGCCGTGGGGCGGCGCCGGCTGGTCACTTGACGTGATGCGCCGCTCGCCATCTGCGCCCTCCGGCACTACCGAGGCCCTCATTGTCTCGGCGATCGAGCAAGCGGGTCGGCATGGAATCGAGCGAGTATCGCTGAACTTCGCCCCCTTCCGATCCGCGCTGGAACGGGGCGCGCTCCCGGAGGCCGGCCACGTCGCTCGACTTCACGATGCCGCGCTGAAGCTCGCTTCCCGCTGGTTTCAGATCGCCTCGCTCCATGCCTTCAGCAGGAAGTTCGGGCCGACCTGGTCACCGCGCTACCTCATGTACCCAGCTAGGCGAGACCTTCCGCGCGTGACCGCGGCGTACCTGCGTGCGGAATCCTTCCTACCTAGGCCCCGGGACTTCGGCCCGGTCCCTGTGACGGCACGTCACTTCGGTGGCTGAAAATTCGCCGAAGATCCGTAGGCTCAGATCATGGCGAGTATCAGCGAGGAACCAGCTGGCTTTCGCGTGCATCTTTCGCGCTGGGAGGTGCTGGGCGGATTGCGCCGCGAGTTCGTGATTCCGGCGGCCAGCATCATCTCCGATGAGCACGTTGATGATGGTTGGCATCAACTTCATGGTTGGCGATGCCCGGGTACTGGCTTGCCGGGTGTCATCATGCTCGGCACGATGCGCTACAAGGGAACTAAGGATTACTGCGCTGTCTATGGCAGGCGCCCAGCTCGAGTCATCAGCTGCCGTGATTTCGAGTTTGCCCGCGTGCTCATCAGTGACCCCAAGTAGCCTGCACCGATGGAGTGCATAGTCGAGCTGGGTGCCTACATTGCCGAAGGCCCGGTCTGGGATGCCTCGACATCGACCTGGTTGTTCGTCGACATCACTGCCGGACTTGTTCACCGACTCGATCCTGCGACACGTGACCTTCAGACCTTCGAAGTCGGTCAGGTCGTGTCTGCGGTTCTGCCGACTTCCTCAGGTCAGCTCCTGCTCGTGTCATTGCACGGTTTGATCCTGTGCGAGGCCGATGGCAGTGGTCAGGTTCCCTTTGGCAAGCCACTCGAATCACACGAGATGCTGCTTCTTAACGATGCCAAGGTCGATTCGCGCGGTCGGCTCTGGACGGGAAGTCGCGACAAGGAACGTGCGGAGCGTGGCCGGCTCCATCGCATCGACTCACGTGGTGAGGCCACGGTCATGCTCGAGGGAGTCACCGTCTCCAATGGTCTTGGTTGGAGCCCGGATGATCGGTCGTTCTATTACGTCGATTCACTGAAGTACTCGATCCAGGTCTTCGATTTCGACGCAGAATTGGGTGAGATCAGCAATGGTCGAGTGTTCTGCGCATTCGATCCCGACACCGGGCTGCCTGATGGCCTCAGCGTCGATGAGCACGGCTGCGTATGGCTGGCGCACTTTGGTTCGGGCATCGTTACGCGTCATTCGCCGATGGGGGAGCAATTGGAAGTGCACCAGTTCCCGGCACCGAATGTCACGAGTCTCGCCTTCGGCGGAGTTGACGGCACGCAGGCACTGATCACCACTGGTCGATACAAGATGACCGAGCAGGAGATTGTCGAGTGCCCCGCGGCGGGCAACATCTATGTCGCTGACTGGGGCGTGCGCGGTGTGCCGACCCATGCGTTCATCGTCGATTAGTGCGCGAATGGTCATTGGAGCGCGTCAACGTCATTGACACCGTTGTCATGTACGCGACACGTCAGCAATGTCGGTCATGACTGCGACATGCACGCGTTTGCAGGGAGAAGATGTCTAGACAACTTCGGTAGACCCGCCTGCGGGTCGGCGAACGAAGTGCACGACTTCCCCGTGCGAAGACCGCTGCTGCATGGAGGACACATGGCTGATATCTGCTACGTCTACGACTTCTCTGAGGGAAGTCGTGAGCAGAAGGACCTCCTGGGTGGCAAGGGCGCCAACCTTGCCGAGATGACCCGGCTCGGTCTTCCGGTGCCTCCTGGTTTCACCATCACTACCCATGCCTGCCGTTGGTTCTTGACCCATGACGCTGAGCCGCCCGAGCTCCGAGTACAGGTCACCGCCGCACTTCGACGACTGGAGGATGCCCTCGACCGTCGTCTCGGGGATCTTCATGACCCTTTGCTGGTCTCGGTGCGATCCGGTGCGGTGTTCTCGATGCCGGGCATGATGGACACGATCTTGAACATCGGTCTCAACGATGCCTCGGTCAAGGGCCTTGCTGACATCTCCGGAGATGAGCGTTTCGCGTGGGATTCCTATCGCCGACTCATCTCGATGTTCGGCCGTACCGTTATGGATATCGAGCCTTCGATCTTTGCTAACGCACTCGAGCACGCGGTAGAGAAGGCAGGCGTTGCATCCGAGAGCGAACTGAGCGCCGACGTCCTTCGTGAGCTGGTCGAGCACTACAAGTCCGTGGTGCGCGAGCACACCGGCCGCGAGTTCCCACAGCATCCTCGGGAGCAGCTCGACATGGCGGTCAAGGCCGTCTTCGAATCCTGGAATGGCGATCGCGCAAAGTTGTACCGTCGCCGCGAGCGCATCCCCAACGACCTGGGCACCGCGGTGAACATCTGTGCGATGGTGTTCGGAAATCTGGGCGACGATTCCGGAACGGGTGTGGCCTTCACTCGTGATCCCGCTACCGGGTCACCTGGCCATTACGGCGATTACCTGCAAAATGCCCAAGGCGAGGATGTTGTCGCCGGCATTCGCAACACGCTGACCCTCGCTGACCTCGCCACGGTGAATCCTGCTGTCGCTACGCAACTCGCTCAGACCATGCGACGACTCGAGACCCACTACCGCGATCTATGCGATATCGAGTTCACGGTCGAGCGCGGCAAGTTGTGGTTGCTGCAGACCCGGGTGGGCAAGCGCACCGCCGGAGCGGCCTTCCGCATTGCTACGCAGTTTCTCGATGAGGGCCTGATCACCGAAGACGAAGCGCTGATGCGCGTCTCGGGTCAACAACTCTCGCAGTTGCTCGTGCCGCAACTGGCGGTCGGTACCGAGCGCATCCTGGTCACCAAGGGCATCCCTGCCTCACCGGGTGCAGCCGTCGGTCAGGTGGTCTTCGATCCCCAGCGAGCGGTTGACTGGGTCGAACAAGGCCGAACAGTCGTGCTCGTGCGCCGCGAGACAAACCCCGATGACCTCGCTGGAATGGTTGCAGCTGTTGGCATTTTGACTAGTCGAGGCGGCAAGACCAGCCATGCCGCCGTGGTTGCTCGCGGTATGGGTAAGCCGGCAGTCTGCGGCGCCGACCAATTGATCGTCGATGAGTCCGCGCGCACCGCTGTCGTTCATCTCGCCGATGGCCAGCAACTGGCGATCAACGAGGGCGATTTCATCTCTCTCGATGGCGCTTCCGGAGAGGTATTCCTGGGCGAGATCCCGGTGTCACCCTCGCCGGTGGTGCGCTACCTGCTCGAAGGCATGGAGGCCGTGCTTCCTGATCTTGATGATGACTCAGCGGCAATCGTCGATTGTGTTGATCGGCTGCTCGCTCACGCCGACAGTGTTCGGCGCCTGCGGGTACGCACCAATGCCGACACGGCAGAAGATGCCTCACGCGCCCGACAACTCGGGGCAGAAGGCATCGGCCTGTGCCGTACAGAGCATATGTTCCTTGGTGAGCGTCGCGAATTGATTGAGCGCGTAATCCTGGCCGACAACCCGGTTGATCGCGGATTGGCGCTAGAGGCCTTGATGCCGTTGCAGCGCGGTGATTTCATCGAACTGCTCACTGAGATGGATAGCCTGCCGGTCACGGTGCGTCTGCTGGATCCGCCACTGCACGAATTCTTGCCGGATCGAGCCGATCTCATGGTGCGAGTGGCACTTGGTCAGGCCTCGGGACAAGACACGTCAAGTGACGAGCGACTCTTGGCAGCTGTCAATCGCTTGCATGAGTCGAACCCGATGCTTGGCCTTCGTGGAGTACGTCTTGGTCTTGTGGTGCCGGGGCTCTTCGCCCTGCAGGTGCGGGCGCTCGCTGAGGCCGTGGTTGCGCGAACTCGTGATGGCGGTACGCCGGTCGCCGAGATCATGATCCCGTTGGTGGGTTCTGCGCAGGAACTCATTCTTATCCGAGACGAGCTCGAGGCAATCCTCGCGGAGGTAAGCCTCGAGACGGGCATCGAACTTCATCTGCCCATTGGCACGATGATCGAACTGCCGCGTGCAGCACTGACTGCCCATCGCATTGCCGAGGTTGCCGACTTCTTCTCCTTCGGCACCAATGACCTCACGCAGACCACGTGGGGCTTTAGCCGTGACGACGTCGAGGCTGCCTTCTTCGCCCAGTACCTGGAGAAGGGCGTGCTCACGATCTCGCCATTCGAAACCATTGATGCCGACGGCGTCGGCCGGCTCGTGAACATCGCGGTCAAGGAAGGCAGGCAGACGAAGCCTGACCTGAAGATGGGGGTGTGCGGCGAGCATGGCGGAGATCCGGAATCTATTCACTTCTTCCATCGGGCAGGGCTGAATTACGTGTCAGCGAGCCCGTTCCGGGTACCCGTTGCTCGTCTGGAGGCAGGGCGAGCCGTGATTGAGGTGGCGTCGAGCGACTCGCGCTGATCGCTGCACGGGCGATGTCTGACCCCGCTGTCAGAATCGAGGGGTGTTGACCTTCGCCATCATCGCGGTACTCGCTGCCGCCGTGGGCTACCTCGTGTCCTGGCTTGTCTCCTCGCGCCGTACCGCCGAGCTTTCCGGGCAGATTGCGGTGCTGTTGGCCGAGAATGCTCGCCTGAACTCGGCAGCTGCCCAGCACGGCGATCTCCTGGGCCTACTTGCCCCAGTGCGCGAGAGCCTTGATGGCTTGCAACGATCCACGGCCCAGGCCAGTGAGCGGCGCACCGAGGCCGAAACAGCCATCCGCGAGCAGATCGGCGCCATGCGTGATCAGTACGCGTCACTGTCGTCAGCAACCTCGCAGATTGTGGCCTCCATGACCAAGGGGCAGACCCGAGGGCAGTGGGGTGAGATGCAGCTCGAACGGCTGCTCGACCATGCCGGGTTAGTCGAAGGCGTGCACTATCGCCGTCAAGACACCCGAGCAGGGGAGTCATCAACCGGGCGTCCCGATATTGCCGTGCTGTTGCCCGGCGGCGGTGAGGTCTTGGTTGATGCAAAGTTCCCCTTCGACGCCTATTGGGCTGCGGCGGGCACCGATGACGACCTCATTCGTGAGCAATCGCTGGCCAAGCACGCCCGCGATGTCATGGCCCGCGTCACTGAGCTCGCCGGCAAGAGGTATTCCGATTCGGCGGTGAGTCCTGACTTCGTCGTGATGTTCTTGCCCTTCGAATCGCTACTTTCCTCGGCCCTGGATTCCGATGGCCTCATCCTCGAGAAGTCCTTCGAGAAGCGGGTGGTAATTGCAACGCCCACCACAATGCTTGCGCTGCTGCGCACCATCGGCTTCGGATACGAGCGCAAGCTGATGCATGACAATGCCGAGGAGATCCGCCTGGCCGGCGCCGAGATGCTCAAGCGGTTGGGAGTTCTCGTCGAACACCTCGGCGACATGCGCGCCGGGCTGCAATCAGCAGTCAACGGCTACAACAAGTTCGTGGGCAGCTTCGACCGCAATGCGATGTCTCAGGCACGCAAACTCAATGAGATGGGCGTGGCCAGTACGCGAAGTCTCGAAGCCCCGGCCGAAATCGAGGCAGCGCTACGCGGTGATCTACGCCAGGGGATGCTTCCCGAGTGATTCGATCGACGGGTGTTAGCGTGTACACACCATGAGAGGAGTCGGTGTGCAGCCGTTGTACTTGGTAGCGGTTCTCAAGCCCAAGGCCGAGAATCGCGATGAGGTGCGGGCGAAGGTTGCCGCACTCGTCACCGCGTCCTTGGCAGAAGATGGCTGCGAGATGTACGACCTCGTGCTGTCCGACGATGAACCCGATACCTGGCTCATGCTCGAGAAGTGGAGCTCCCGCGCCCAGTGGGATGCCCACATGCTGACCTCGCATGTCATCGCCTTCAATGAGCAGGCTGATGCCTTCTTCCGCGAGCCCACGGAACTGCGCTTCTACGATCCAGCGTGACCCTAGTTGTCGGCGACGATGGTCTCGCCCGGTGCTCGTGGGGTGCAGGTTCCGCTGACTACCGTGCGTATCACGATGAAGAGTGGGGTAAGCCCGTCCGTGGCGACCGTGCCCTCTTCGAGAGGCTGACCCTCGAGGCATTCCAGTCAGGTCTTTCCTGGATCACCATCTTGCGCAAGCGCGAGAACTTTCGTTCCGCCTTCGGTGGCTTCGATATTGGCCGTGTCGCCGAATTCACCGACGCCGATCGTGAGCGGCTCATGGCTGACGTCGGCATCGTCCGCAATCGCGCCAAGATCGACGCCACGATCGCCAATGCCCGTGCATTGAGGGTGTGGCAGGCCGACGAAGGTGACGGAGCGCTTGACTCACTGGTGTGGTCGTTTGCGCAGGAGGGTCGCCGTCGCCCGCGCACATTCGCCGACATTGAAGCGCAATCGCTTCAGTCGAAGGCCCTGAGCAAGGAGCTCAAGAAGCGTGGGTTCGCGTTCATTGGCCCGACCACGATGCATGCCGCCATGCAGGCCATCGGAGTGATCGACGATCACCTAGAAGGCTGCTGGGTCGTGAGCTAAGGGCCGATCGACTACTTGGAGTCAGTCGTTATTGGTTCGACATAGCTTTGATAGGGCCTGTCAGGGTCTCTATTAGTCACGTACTTGAGGACTCCATAGAGAGCTCCGGCAATGGGCACAGCGATGAGTGCTCCCACGATGCCCAGGGTGAGAGATCCTGCCGCGATCGCGATGATGATGGCCAGGGGATGAAGGTTGACCGCCTTGCCCATGACCAGCGGCTGAAGCACGTCACCGTCAAAGGATCCGACGATGATGGTGAGAACGATGACGAGCAGGGCGATGATCGGCCCACGCTCGGCCAGCGCCACGATCGCTGCGAAGAAGGTAGCGACGGGTGCACCGATCACCGGGATAAAGGCGCCGATGAAGACCACGGCAGCCAGGGCTGGCGCGAGGGGCACTCGCAAAATGGTCAGGCCGATGAAGACCAGCGTGGCGTCACACAGCGCAACAATGACGATGCCGCGGGTGTAGCCGGAGATCGAATCCCAGGCGATGTGACCACCCGTATCGATGTGATTGGCAGCCTTCTTCGGCATCCAGCCGAGAATCCAGTTCCAGATGGTGTTCGGGGTCATCAGGAAGAAGATGACGCCGAAGATGAACACTGAGCCGCCGATGACGATGGTTCCAATCGAGCCAAGTGCGCCGAGTGCGTCGCCGAGGAAGCCCTTGGCGACGTTACCGCTGGCGGTCTTCGCCTGATCGAGCAGATGATTGAGCGAGCTATCGGAAAGCTGCAATGGGCCGGTCTGCAGCCAGTGCTTGATGTCGTCAAAGCCGGTAGTCACGGACGTCACCAGCTTGGGGCCTTCGCTGATCGACGAGCTCACGACGACGAAGAGGATGAGTGCGATCGCAGAGATGATGACCAGGAGGGCCAAGATCATCGCGACAACCTTGGGCAAGAACTTGTGGAAGAGGTTCATGACCGGTTGAGTCCAGGCGGTGACGAGCATCGCGAAGAAGAGAGCGAAGACCACGGCGAAGATCTGATTGAAGACATAGCCGACGACGGCGAGGCCGGCCAGGATGATCAGGATTCGCCAGATAACCCCGGCGGTGCTCTTCAGGCCTTCGGGAATTCCGTCGCTCTGGCTCACGTTCGACTCCTCAGGCCGGTGATGCGGGTTTTAGTCGATACGGACGAGGCCGTGGGGCGTCGTGAACGTTACCGCTAGCACCCCGGGCTCGTCATCGGAAACCCAGACGATGTCAATCTCGTCGAGTGGGTGGTCAGCGGGCTCGCCGAGGTAGGTGCAGATTCGATCGGCGTCGCCGGAGATTTCGATGCGGTCAATGGCCACCTGGCCGGCTCCCGCAGAGGGATGAAGTGAACGGTCACCGCTCCACTCGACGAAGAAGGGAAGCTGGGGGTCGTCCATGACATCCAGGACACCGATCTGCTTCCAGTTGAGTTCAACACCGTCGGGACGAATGCGATGGCCGGCGCGCGCTTCGCGGCCCAGGCGCTCTTCGACCACGGTGACGTCGTCAACGGAGACAACCCAGCTCATCCAGCCGCCGCCCTCATTCGCGCGCTGCTGAACGGCGCGACCGAATGCTGCCTTGTCGGCGGAAGGGTGATCGAGTGCGGAGACAACTTCGATGTAGCAACCGCCTGCGAGGGGGAGCACGAAGTTGCGAGTGCCGAACGAGGGGTGACGACCGCCGTCGAGGAAGGTCGCTCCGAGGTCTGAGCCGATGCGCTGAACGGTGTCAGCGAGCTCTGCCGAGGTGCACGCGTAAGAGATGTGATCCAGCCGCATAGGGGAATACTGCCGCGCCCGTGTTTCGGGCCTGCAGGGGCCCCCCGATTTAGGGAATCTATGGCAGGCTCCAGTCATGACCGATCAGCAGCCAGCCAACGATGCCAGCGAAAATCCGCCGAGCGGTGGTGGAGCAGCCAGCAAGCTGGATCCCAAGAAGTCGATCATTCTGGGAATCGTCGGCATCGCTTTCATCGTCCTGATCTTCTGGAAGGTCATTCCCCAAATCGGCAGTTACCAGGACGCCTGGAACTCCCTGCAGTCCATGGGTGCGGCCGCGATGATCCTCGTGATCGCCACCGTGCTGCTGTATCTGCTGGCTTATGGCTTCCCATTCAAGGCAGCTACTCCCGGGCTGAAGTTCTGGCGATCCGAGCAGGTAAACCAGGCGGCGTTCGCGATCAGTAACGGTGTGCCCGCGGGCGGCGCGGTTGGCCTGGCTGTGCAGTACGGCATGCTCACCAGCTTCGGTATCACTCCCACGGCGAGTACCGCGGCGATCACTGCGGTCGGCATCTGGAGCACGTTCATCAGTCTCGGCTTCCCGATCCTCGGCGTTGTGGCGCTGACTGCAGCTGGCGGGGAGAACTCCTACACGGCCATTGGTCTACTCGGCCTGGCGATCTTGATCGTCGCCATCGTGATGTTCGTCCTGGTGATGCGCTCGGAGCGGCTCGCCACAGCCCTCGGCCACCTGGGCAACAAACTGATCAACCCACTTCGCGGCAAGATCAAGTCTTTGGCCACTATCGACCTCGTCCCGCCGCTGACCAAGTTCCGGGCGGATATGTACGGCCTGCTCAAGGCCCGCTGGGCCGCCATCACCGGCGCGCAGATTGCTGTCTCGTTGACGCAGTTCCTGATCCTGTACGTGGCCTTGCGCGGTGTTCAAGGCTGGGACAACCCGGGGACCTCGATCATCGCTGCCTTCGCGGCCTTTGGAATCAGCCAGATCATGCTGATGGTGCCAATTACTCCTGGTGGCCTCGGCACTGTCGATGCGCTGATGATCACCATCTTGGTCAGCCTCGGGGCGTCGAAAGGTGATGCCACCGCTGCTGATCTCGTCTGGCGCGCTAGCTCGTATGTGCCCCAGATCATCGTCGGTATCGGTTGCCTGATCGGTTGGTATCGGAAGGCCGGCGAGAAGTTCGCGGCCGCGAAGTAATCGGTCTTCCGGCATTCGGCGTGTCGGTGTCAGGCCCCTGACGGGCAACGCCTAAGGTTCTGTCAGATCGGTCGTCGCAGGAGGGGAAGCCTTCGACGACCGATCCACTTTTTCCACAGAGGTGACCTCACCCGCACAGATTCTTCGAGCAGGTGCTGGCTGCGCTTTCGCGGTTGCACAGTTCGGCCATGGACATTCCCGAACTCGTCATCACCGGCCCGGATTCCATCGCGGCGAGCGTTCCGTTCATCATCGGATTCACTCCGCACAACAGCCTCGTCGTGATGTGGCTGCGCGACGGTTATGTGCGACTCTCAATGCGACTTGACCTCCCACCTGCGCATGTCGCGCCGGATGACTGGGTCGATGCCGTGATGGTGCATCGTTCGCCAAGCGATGAGGTCATCGTATGCGTATTTCCTCCGCCCAACGTCAGTGCGCGAGATGACCTGGGCGAACTCCACTCGCACGAACTGATCACAGCCCTCCTGGTGCAGCTGGGCACAACCGAGTGCCAGGTGCGCGATGTTCTGCTCATCTCAGGCGAGCGATGGTGGAGCTACCTGTGCGAGGAACTCGAATGTTGCTCCCCGGCAGGCACGCCGGTGGACCCGGACGTTGGCGAAGCCGTGGCTGCCCGTTTCGCCCTGGCCGGCGTGGCCTGGCTTCCTGATCGGGAGGCCGTCATCGCGACTTGTGCCCCCGACCCGGTCCGTCAGGAAGCAAATCGCCGGGGAATTCGCCAGGCACGGCGAGCGAGATCCGCTCGGCTAGCCAAGACAGCCGACTCGAGACGCGCCTTCGAGACGTGGCGTGACGAGGCCATTGCTGTGGTGCGCGACTCGCTCTGCGCTGACATCAGCGTGAGCGGGGCGCTTGAGTGCGACATCCTGCTCGCCCTCTGTGATGTGCGGGTACGTGACACGGTTCTGTGGGAGATGGCGAACTCTGAGCTTCACGATGCGCATCGAGCTTTCGAGGTAGCGGCCGACCTTTTGCGTGGAGCTCCGGTCGGAGCCATCGCTCCGATCGGCTCCGTGGCAGCGATCCTCGGCTGGCTCATCGGCGACGGGGTTCGAGCGATGGCCGCCCTGGACCGAGTCCAGGCAGAGGATCCCGACTACCCCCTCGCTGAACTTCTTCGGAGATCCATCTCTGCTGGCCTGCCGCCATCAGGCTGGATCGAAATGATGCGAGGCCTTGGGCGAGAGGCCTGCCGGGGCAGGTTGCTGGATTCCCCTCAGTTCGCC
>CANFQC010000015.1 GCA_947449035.1 Actinomycetota bacterium | reverse complement strand
TCCGACCGCATCATCAGTGCTCGGAGGTTTCCACCTCGAGCCCTTCTTCTTCGCGTTCGTACTCATCGCCGGAGCGCTCTACCTCGGCGGCATCATTCGGATGCGCAAGCGTCACGATGCGTGGCCCATCGGGCGCTCGATCAGCTGGTTCCTTGGCCTCATCGTCGTGCTGTGGTGCACCAACGGTGGTGTCTCGATGTATGCGAATGTCAGTGTGGGTATGCACATGCTGCAGCACATGGTGCTCACCATGCTGGCACCGATCCTCCTGGTCATGGGTGCGCCCGCAACTCTTGCCTTGCGCGCACTCAAGCCCTCCACTGGTCCCGAGCGCGGTCCACGCGAATGGCTGATGTGGTTCCTGCACAGCTGGGTCACACGCATCCTGACCAACCCGTTCTATGTCTTCATCGTGTACGTGCTCGGCCTGTATGGCCTCTATCTGACGCCGGCTTTCGGCTGGCTGATGGGCAGCCATGTTGGCCACATCGTCATGCAACTGCACTTCCTGTTCTCGGGTTACCTCTTCTACTGGGTGATCATCGGCATCGATCCGCGTCCGAGGCCGCTGCCGTACTGGGGCCGATTGATGCTGCTCTTGTTGTCGATGTCCGTGCATGCCTTCTTCGCCGTCATCTTGATGATGGGCACGACCCCGATCGCTGCCGAGTGGTACGGCATCGTGAGACCCGAATGGATCACCGATCCACTTGCTGATTCATTGAACGGCGGGCAGGTGGCGTGGGGCATCGCCGAGATTCCGAGCATGATCGTGCTGCTTGCCATTGCCTTCCAATGGTCACGCAGTGACGATCGCGAGGCCAAGCGCAAGGATCGTCAGGCCGATCGCGACGGAGATGCCGAGCTCAATGCATACAACGATCGACTGGCGCGTCTGGCCGAGCGTGACACTCGCTAGAGGTGCCGTGGCGCTTGCGAGTGCCATCGCGGTGCTCACTCTCGCACCCACCGCTTCAGCCGCCACACCTGGCGAATTGCCCGGTGCAGCATCCGCGGAGCAAGTCATTGTCGTGACCAGCACAGATTTTCATTCCACGCGGGCACGCCTCAGTGCATACGAGAAGTCAGCCGACGGGCACTGGACCGCGATCGACACGGATATCCCGGCATTCGTGGGTGCTCGTGGAATTGTCGCGGGGGCGCAACGCCGTCAGGACACCAACACGACCCCCGCCGGCACGTTCGCGATCACGTCAGCATTCGGGCGAAAGCCGAATCCGGGCACAACGCTTCCCTACGTGCACATCGATACGAATGATGCCTGGACCTACAACCCGCGCGTGCCCAGCACCTACAACCTCTTCCAGTCGGCGCCAGTGAACTGGAGTTCGTACGGGCGATACGTCGAGCACCTTTGGAAGCTCGGCCGGCAGTATGACTACGTCGCCGTTCTCGACTACAACGCACCGAGAGGCGCGATCACGGTCGATAAACGAGGAGTACGACATTCGACTGTTCCCGCCAATACCCGCGCAGGCGGCGGGATCTTCCTGCATGTATCGAAAGGTGTACCTACCGCCGGATGCATCTCGATCAATGAGACGGCAATGCGGCACATCATGGACTGGCTGGACATCACGAAACGACCTGTGATCGTCATTGGCAGTACACAGGCGCTTTCGCTCGGTTAAGCGAGCTCGACACCGATTCGAATATCGCCCAGTGCCGGGAATGCTGCGCGCCAGCGGCCAGGTTCATCGGGATCAATCTCCGCGTACAGGATCTCCTCAACGTCACCAGCTTGCGCGATCACGACCCCACGCGGATCAATGACGACCGAGTGACCACCGAGTACCACGCCATCAGCACCTTGAGTGCCCACCTCATTACACGCAATGACCCAGGCTTGATCCTCGATGGCACGAGCACGCGTCAGAACATCCCAGTGCTCGATTCGCGATAGGGGCCAGCCGGATGACACGAGAAAAGCGGTTGCGCCCGCTTCTGTCAGCGCGCGAAAGAGCTCTGGGAAACGTAGGTCGTAACAGGTGGCTAAGCCGGTAGTGCCCAATGGCGTTTCGGCAATGACCAACTGTTCACCGCCTGTCATCACCGTGCGCTCACCCTCGGCAAAGCCGAAGAGATGGACCTTGCGATAGGTCGTTACGCGAGCACCTTGTGGGTCAAAGAGAACTGACGTGTTGTGGCGAGTCACATCGTCGACGAGCTCGGAAAATGAACCGCCGTGGATCCAGATACCGAGTTCGCGAGCCAGCTCGGACAGCCCGGTAACAAGGGAGCCATCTATTGACTGTGCTCCCTCGCGAGCTGCGGGCAGGTCAAAGGCGCACGTTGCCCAGAGCTCAGGAAGTACGACGAGATCGGCTCGAGGTGCAGCCTCGCGCACCATCGCGAACGCACGATCAATCCGCTCGCTTGGCGACTCAGCCGAGTCACAGCGCAACTGGATGAGTGCCACTCGTGTTGCCATACGAGGAGCCTACGACGCGAACTACTCTGAGGGCATGACGACTTTCGATGAACTCGTGGCCATTGACCGCGGAGTGCTGGACGATGCAGCTGACCTCGGCGACGGCCTGACCGCAGAGCAATGGTCAACAGCAACCGCCTGCACTGGCTGGACAGTTGCCGACATGGTCGCTCACCTCATCGATATCGAGCAGTACCTGCTCGGCGACCCCCGACCCGACCATGAGCCTGACTGGGATTCATTGCCCTGGGTGGATCGCGATCTGAGTCGCTTCACCGAGATCGGCGTCGATGCCCGCAGGAGCCATGCGCAGGCTGATGTCATCGCCGAGCTGCGCGAGACCACCGAGCGCCGCATGGCACAGATCGACGCCGGTCCGCATGAACTCGATGCTCTTGTCCCGGGCTTCTTCGGCAAGGAGACTCCGATCGGTCGTCAGTTGGGTCGTCGCATCCTCGACTCCTGGGTGCATCTGCAAGACATGCGCATGGCACTTGGCATCGATGAGGGCTGGGACTCCGCCGCCGGACGCGTCACCCGTGGTCAGCTGATTGACGGTGCGGAGCACGCCTGGACTCAACTCGAGATCGGCCCGCTGGATTCCGTGCACATCGCGCTATCGGACATCGGCGAGACGATCGTTCTTGGTGAATCACCGACACCGACCGTCATCACCATGACCTGGCCCCAATTCTTCGCGCGCGCCTGCGGCCGGGTCAGCAGCGATGACCTTTCTTGGCGGGAAAACGTGCGCATCGACGGAAACTTTGACCTCGCTGAGCGCCTTCTGTCCAGCATTGCCACGACTCCCTGAGGCACAATCAATCTATGACCGAAGACATCCGCGTTTTCCTCCTCGACGACCATGAGGTCGTGCGCCGAGGAATTGCAGACCTCATCGGCATGGAGAAGGGCATGATCGTCGTCGGTGAAGCCGGCTCCAAGGCGGAGGCCCTGACTCGCATTCCGGCCGCTCGCCCTGATGTCGCGGTACTCGATGTTCGCCTCCCTGATGGCACGGGCGTCGAGGTGTGTCGCGATATCCGATCCGCACTTCCGGATATCAAGTGCCTGATGCTCACTTCATACGCCGACGACGAGGCGCTCTTCGACGCCATCATGGCTGGCGCCTCGGGCTACGTGCTCAAGGACATCCGCGGTAACGATCTCGTCGATGCCGTACGCCAGGTTGCCGCAGGCAAGTCACTACTCGATCCCGCAGCCACCCAGCGCGTTCTCGATCGTCTCCGTCAAGGGGAGCAGCACGATGATCGATTAGAGGGTCTGTCCGATCAGGAGCGACGAATTCTCGAACTCATTGGCGAGGGTCTGACTAACCGCCAGATCGGCGAAACCATGCATCTTGCCGAGAAGACGGTCAAGAATTATGTATCGAGCATGCTGGCCAAGCTCGGTATGCAACGTCGTACCCAAGCAGCAGCCCTCGCCGCCCGGATGGTCGTCGAGTCGGAACACCGCAACTGAGGAGCATCATGAAGAAGAGCGTTCTCGCACTTGCTGCCGTCGCTGGCCTCGGACTCACCGCACTCGCGGCTGGTCCTGCCCAAGCTATGGGCTCCGGTAACCCTTACGCCGATCATCAAGTAGGCGTCTCGTACACCGTGTACCAGCCGACGTACACCAACGGGCTCAAGCTGAAGTCGACCGGTGACATGATCCCGGACGCCTACTGCGATGCCGAGCAGGCACTCATTACCAATTACGGCACGAGCAAGGGTCGTCAGTTCTCCGTGACTGAGGGCAATCCGATCTGCCGCGACATCGGCAATGGGCCGACCGTCTACACGGCCACCATCAAGGGTGCCAAGGCAACCGTTCAGGCCTACTGTCCGCCGCCCGGAAATGGCTGCTCATTGAAGGATGTCGCCAAGTGGGGCGGGCACCTCACAGTGATCTTCCCGGCGGTTAACCCTTACCCGCGCGGCACTCAGATCTGGATCGAAACACTGAAGGGTCATGCCATCAGCGGTAACGAGCTGGTCAAGATCGCACAGCGCATGCAGCCAGTCGGCTAGTAGCCACGCACTCTCAGTCGAGGGGCACTCGCCACACCAGGCGGGTGCCCCCTTCTGCGTTCACTCGCTCGAGATCACACGTTCCACCACACTCGACTGCTCGCGCCATCAAGTTGGTGACACCAGAGCGTCGGCCCAATCCTTGCTCCGGAATTCCGATGCCGTCATCGGTCACCACGAGAAGGACCGATGAATCCTCGATGTGCACGAGCACGTCAACCCGAGCCGCTCGGGCATGCTTGGCGGAATTCATCAATGCCTCGCGCAGTGCTGCGATCAGATGCTCGCCGTTCTCGGTCGATACCGACGAATCGACGGAGCCTATGAAGCGCACAGCCGGCTCGAAGCCGAGCACAGCCGCGGACTGCTTGGTCTCGCGCAGCACTCGCCCGCGCAGGCCACTACTCGGGCCATCGACTGGCTCGTGCAGCGCGAAAATGGTCTGTCGGATCTCGCGGATGGTCTCATCAAGCTCATCGACAGCCATGTCAATGCGCTCGGTGGCTGGCTCGGGGAGATCCTCAATGCGCATCGTTCCCTGAAGCAGCATGCCTGTGGCAAAAAGCCGCTGGATGACGAGATCGTGCAGGTCACGAGCGATGCGGTCGCGATCCTCGAACACCGCTAGACGCTCCTGCTCACCGCGAGCTTCTGCCAAGGTCAAGGTGACAGCGGCCTGACCGGCGAAGGTCTGCGCAAGTGCAATGGTCGCCTCAGAGGCGCTCTGAGCGCCACCTGCCCACAAGAGACTTAGTACGCCGAGCACGCGTGGGCCCGAATGCATGGGAAGCAAAGCCACATGACTGAAGTTCTGGATCTCGCCCGCGCTCAGGGCGATGGGTACGTTGCTGTCGCTCATGCTTTCGCCTGCCGTGAATACCCGATGCACACGTGAGGTCGGGGCTATCTCGGCCCCGAGCCAGGAACGCGCATGAGACTGAAGCTCTCTGATGAAGTCAGGGGTGTGGTGCGACTCGTGCACCGACCAGCGACTTCGTGGCAGTTCAAGTTCTGCCTCAGTATCGTCATAGGCATCGGTGATCTCAATGCGAAGCACGCCTTCGGCATCAGGCAAGGAGATTGTTGCGAAGTCCGCACCGGCCAGACGACGAGCATTGCGCGCGACGAGCGTGAGCACATCGCCTGTCTCGCCACCGCTGAGCACCGCATTGCTGATCTCAGCGATCGCGTTCTGCCACCGCTCGCGCTGTCGAGAACTTTCGTACAGGCGCGCATTCTCGATAGCGACCGCCGCAGCAGCAGCAAGTGCCATCACGGTGCGCTCATCCTCGACAGTGAATCCGCGACCGTCACGCTTCTGGGTGAGATACAGGTTTCCGAATACCTCGCCGCGCACGCGTACCGGCACGCCGAGGAAAGACTTCATCACCGGATGCCCCGCAGGGAAGCCAACTGCAGACGGGTGATGCATGAGATCTTCAATGCGAATCGGCACGGGATGATCGATTAGCAGGCCGAGTATTCCGCGGCCTTCCGGCAGCGGACCAATGATGTTGGCAGTCTCTGTATCGATACCCACATGGACGAACTCCGACACCGTGCCCTGCGGGCCGAGCACGCCGAGGGCGCCGTATTCAGCATCAACGAGATCGGCGGCTGCCTGGACGATGCGACGCAAGGTGGCACCGAGCTCAAGACCGGCAGCCACGGCGACGACGGCACTGAACAATCCACTGTCTACGTCATCGCGCATGCTTCATCCTCTCGCGAGAGGCGGCACATCAACACCAATTCCAGCGGGAAGACGGTCAATCAATTCCGCCATGCTGCGCTGCTCTGCCTGACGGCGCCGGTTCGTGGCGTACCAGCCGGTGCCGCTCATCAGTTCATCATGCGTGCCGTGCTCGACAACCCGGCCATGATCGAGCACGTAAATTCGATCTGTTGATTCAAGACCGATGAGTCGGTGAGTGATCAAGATGGCCGTACGCGAGGCCGTGGCGGAGATCAATGTGCGGTCGAGCTGCTCAGCAGTCTGCGCATCCAGATGCTCCGTCGGTTCGTCGAGGATCACGAGGTCACGTTGCGCGAGCAGCAGCCGTGCCAGGGCGAGTCGCTGCTGCTGACCACCCGAAAGCCTGGTGCCAAATGACCCGACCTCCGTCTCGATTCCGAGGGGCAAGGTGCGCACCCAATCAGCGAGCTGTGCTTCTTCCAGTGCTGTCCAGATTTCGTCATCCGATGAGCCCAGACGGCCGAGTCGCAGATTCGCTGCAATGGTCGTGTCGAAGATGTGCGAACTCTGCTCCATGAGTCCTACGCGCTCGCGCAGTTCGTCACCGCCAATCGCACGAATCTCGTGACCACAGATGACTGCGCCGCCCTGGTAGTTGAGGAATCCCATGAGCACAGTGGCCAGGGTTGACTTGCCTGAGCCACTGGGGCCGACGATCGCAATGCGTTCACCTGGAGTGATACGAATCGACACACCGGCTAGGGCGTCCGATTGTGCTCCGGACCATCGAGCCCGCACGTTGTCGACCACCAGGCCGGTGAACGCACCTGGTTGGACCAGCGGCGATGCGCCATCATCTACCGATGCTGCATGGATCTCATCCAGGCGAGCGGCAGCACCGCGAAGTCGGTGAAAGGAGAGCGCTGAACCCGGGAGGGTTGCCAGCACATCGAAGAGAGCGAGCGGCAGTAGCGCGGCCACGGCGAGCATGACAGAGGGGAGACGGCCATCGACTACTGCCGGAATTGCTATGACGAGTGCCGCGATGATGGCGAGACCCTGAAGTAACGTGCCCGTGCCTCCGCTCAGACCGAGAGCGAATGATTCGCGTCGTCCGAGAACAGTGACCTTGTCGTCATGACTTCGCAACGCTGCTAACGCTCGCCCATCGGCACCAAGCATCAGCAGGTCAGGCGAGGCGCTCAGCGACGTGAGAGCAGCATTCGCCAACGCTGCCTTGCCCGGTGCGAGTCGGGCCTCCGCCTGCGCCGCCGTACGACCGACAAGCCAGGGCATGAGGGTCAGGGCAAGCAGGACGATGATGCCGATTACGACACCGGCCGCCGGCAGGAGCCAGACGAGGAAGGCGATCGTCCCGATCGACACGAGGATTGCCTGCGCCCAAGGCAGCACGATGCGCAACGGCAGATCCACTGCGGTGTCGACGTCGGCACCGAGGCGCGCAAGGAGATCACCTCGAGTGAATCGTGCAAGTCCATTCGGGGTAATGGCCTCGAGACTTGCGTACAGGCTCACTCGAAGTTGCGAGAGACCGCGGAAGGCAGCGTCGTGCCCGAGCAAACGCTCCAGGTAACGGAACACTGCGCGACCCAGTGCGAAGGCTCGCACCATGACCGCGGCGACGCTCAGGGTGAGAACCGGAGGCATGTCCGCAGCTCGGGAGATCAACCACGCTGAGGTCCCGAGTAGCGCGATGGCGCAGGCCGATGCGAGGAATCCGATGAGGGCCGCGATCGCGAGTTCAGAACGTTGCGCTGACATCGCCTTCCACAGTGCTCTGACCGGGCTCATGCGAGGACCTCAGTACCGACGCGCACGACCTGATCTGCGATCTCGACAAGTGCCGGCCGGTGGGCGACTACGATCACGGTGCATCCACGTGACGCGGCTTCGCGTACTGCGGCGACTACTGCATCCTCGGAGTCGATATCCAGCGCCGCGCTTGGCTCATCGAGCACCAGAACACGTGGTTCGCGCACTAAGGCACGAGCTATCGCGATGCGCTGCTGCTGTCCTCGGGAGAGGCCGCTTCCGTCAGCATTCAATGCGGTATCTATCCCGAGTGGGAGGGCCATGACCTCATCGAGGATGCCTGCATCAGACAGTGCTCGCCGAACGTGATCATCGGTGGCATCGGACATGCCCACTCGCACAACCTGCGCGATGGTCGGATTCACGTTGAGGTCAGCCGACACGAGGACAGGCGACTGGGGCACCCAACCGATGCTCGAACGCCAGACAGCGGTGCTGATGTCGGCGAGAGGGCATTCGCTTACTCGCACTTCGCCCATCGTGGGGGCGAGGAAACCAAGAAGCACATTGACCAGGGTTGACTTCCCGCCACCCGAAAGACCGACCAGCGCCGTGATAGTGCCCGGACGTGCCGTGAAGGTCGTGGGGGCGAGTGCGGGAACCTCAGATCCCGCATACGTATAACCCAGATGGTCGACATCGATGGTTACCGAACCCTCGGGCATCTCCGAGGTGCCGCTCGTGGGAAGCGGTGTCTCGAGGATGGCAAAGATCCGCTCGGCAGCACCGAGCCCTTCCGCTGCTGCATGGAAGTGCTGGCCGACAAGCCGGAGCGGCAGATACGCCTCGGGTGCCAGCAGGAGCACGAAAAGGGCAATGCCGTAAGCGATCTGCCCCTCGGCCAGGCGTAGACCTACGGAAACCGCGACGAGGGCGACAGAGAGGGTCGCAAGTAGTTCCAGGGCGAGGGAGGAGAGGAATGAGATTCGCAGCACGCCCATCGTCGACATTCGATATCGATCACCGACCGCAGCAATCGCCTCGGCCTGCGACTTGGCACGTCCGAAGATCTTGAGTGTGGGTAGGCCTGCGACTAGATCCAGGAAGTGACCGCTGAGCACCGCAAGGGTTTTCCACTGCCGATCGACTCTGCTCTTGGTGTACATGCCGATCAAGATCATGAAGAGCGGGATCAGGGGGATCGTGATGGCCACGATCACCGTCGACAAGATGTCCTGGCCGAGCATGGTGAGCAGAATCGCGATGGGCACGATGACCGCGAGCACTAACTGCGGCAGATAACGCGAGAAGTAGGCATCAAGGGCGTCGACGCCACGCGTAACAAGCGTTGTGACACCCGCCGGATCGGTTCCGGCTGGACCATTAGGCCCAAGCGCGAGGGCGTGTGCGAGGGCCGCTGTGCGTAGTTCCTCCTT
Organism: Actinomycetota bacterium; assembly: GCA_947449035.1. GTDB lineage: Bacteria > Actinomycetota > Actinomycetes > S36-B12 > S36-B12 > CAIKZY01. Next base: position 38,476 of record CANFQC010000015.1, on the reverse strand, counting down.
CACCGCCGCTGATGATCGAAAAGCCGCGATCTCAGTGGCCCAGGCAAGAAGTGCGCGTGCACCTATCAAGGCTGCTACCGCGAACACGAGTCCGCCTACTTCGGCGAAGTTGAATCCATGGGCAGTGACGTTCACGATGACGGTCGAGAGGGCCCGCGCTTGCAGGATGACCAGAATTGCCGTGACAACTCCGAGAAGGATCGCCACGATCATGAATCCACGAGTACTGCGGGCGTACCGCATCAGTCGCGGATCAAGTGGTCTCACGTGGTCATTCTCCCCTTGAACACGAGATCAGGCGAACGAGTGGGACCCGTTCGCCTGAGCACGCGCTGTGAACTCTCGATCAGCTCTTTGCTGGTGCGAATCGATCATCCGCGCGGCCTGGTGCTGATTGCGCCGGGATCTGCGCGGTGCTGATGCGCTTGCGGAAGACCCAATATGTCCAGCCCTGGTATATCAACACGATCGGGGTCATGATCACCGCGACGATGGTCATCACCGTCAGCGTGTACGACTGGCTCGCCGAGTTGTGCACCGTGAGATTGAAGGCCGAATCAATGCTGCTGAGCATGATGTTCGGGAAAGCGCCCACGAACAATGCCGTGACAGCAAGAGCGATTGTCCCGGCACTGAACAAGAAGGCCCACCCGTCGCGTCCCTTGAGCGTCATGCCGATGCCTGCGAGCCAGAGCACCGCGGCAATCAGCACGATCGGAAGCGTGATCGCGACTCGACCGGAGTACGCCTGAGCCCACAGCAGGCCGACCACCGCGAAGACGGCGGCTGCGACACCCACCTTCACTGCTGCCTTACGCGAGGCTTCGCGCACCTCGCCGCTTGTCTTGAGCGCCAGGAAGATCGCACCGTGAGTGGCGAAGACAAGCACGAGCATGACGCCGATGACGAGGGCAAAGGGGTTGAGCAAAAGGTCGAAGAAGCTACCCAGGTAATTGATTGGCCCCGCGTCAGTGGCAAGCGGGAAGTCAACAGGGGTCCCGGCGATCGGACCGATTTTCGATCCGCCGAAGATGTTGCCAAAGGCAACGCCGAGCAGCAGAGGTGGCAGAACTGACCCCACGAAAATTGCCTTGTCCCAGCCTGCCCGCCACTTCACTGAGTCGTGCTTGCTGCGGTACTCGAATGCAACGCCGCGCAAGATCAGTGCAAGAAGAAGCAGGAAGAGTGCGAGGTAGAAGCCGCTGAAGAGCGTGGCGTACCAGAGCGGGAACGCCGCGAAGGTTGCACCGCCTGCGACAAGCAGCCAGACCTCATTTCCGTCCCATACCGGGCCGATCGTGTTGATCATCACTCGACGGCGCAGGTCGTCCTTGCCGATAAACGGCAGGAGCATTCCGACACCCAGGTCGAAGCCGTCGAGTACGAGGTATCCGATCCACAGTACGGCGATCAGGATGAACCAGACAGTTACGAGTTCCATGAGCTATTCCTCGTCTTTCGATCAGTACGCGAAGTAGAGCTGCTTGTCGGCATCGTTCTTGGAGTCGTCATATGGGTCCTCAATGACGTTCTCCGGAGCACCCGCACGGATGTAGCGCAGAAGCAGGCGCAGTTCGATGATGGCCAGCACGAGGTACACCAGCGTGAAGCCGATCATGGAGATCCAGACCTCAGCGGGCGAAACAAGAGGTGACACCGCATCTGCTGTCTTCTGCTGGCCGAACACAATCCACGGCTGACGCCCCATCTCCGTGAAGATCCAGCCTGCCGAGATACCCACAAGGGGTCCGAGCGTGATGAACATGCTGATCACGTTGAAGAACTTGCCTTTAGGGTTACGGCCGCCGCGGTAGCGCCACAGCGCCCACAGCGCCCATGCTGCGGCGATCAGGCCGAGACCGATCATCAGGCGGAAGCCCCAGTAACTGACCGGCACGTACGGCGCGTAATTGCCCGGACCGTAGGTCTGCTCGTACTGGGCCTGAAGGTCATTGATGCCCTGCACGTTGCCGTCGAAGGAACCAGTAGCCATGAACGACGTAAGGCCGGGAACCTCGATCACCGGAGTTGCACTCGAGCCTGAGACGTCGCCGATGCTGAGGATCGAGAACGGTGCCTTGTCAGTGGTGTTGTACAGAGCTTCGGCTGCAGCCATCTTCATGGGCTGCTGTTTGACCATGATCTTGGCGTCCATATCACCAGTGATCGAGACGACCACGGCTGACAGAAGGACGACGACCGCACCGATCTTGACCGCAGGGCGGAAGATGTCGACTTGGCGATCCTTCATGAGCATCCACGCACCGATGGCAGCGACGCCCGAACCTGCCACCAGGAAAGAGGCAGAAATGGTGTGGAAGAAGGCGATGACAGCGGTGTTCTGGAACAGCACGAGGCCGATGTTGTTCAGAACAGCACGACCGGTGGTGGCGCTGATCTCGTAGCCGACCGGATGCTGCATCCATGCGTTAGCGGCAAGGATGAAGTAAGCCGAAAGCATGGTGCCGACTGCGGCTGCCCAGATCGTCGCGAGATGCACCTTCTTCGGAAGTCGATCCCAGCCGAAGATCCACAGACCGATGAACGTCGACTCGAGGAAGAAGGCGAGCAGGCCCTCCATGGCGAGCGGGGCGCCGAAGACGTCTCCGACGAATCGCGAGTACTCGGACCAGTTCATGCCGAACTGGAATTCCTGGACGATGCCAGTGACCACGCCCATCGCGAAGTTGATCAGGAAGAGCTTCCCGAAGAACTTCGTGAGCTTGAGGTACTTCTCCTTGCCTGTGCGGAAGTAGGCCGTCTGGAATCCCGCAACGAACCAGACGGTTCCGAGGGTGAGCGGCACGAATAGGAAGTGATAGACGGTGGTGATGGCAAATTGCCAGCGTGCGAGATCTAGCGCGCCCATGATCTGACCCTTCGTTGATATCCAGCGATTCCATCCTCATGGGGACATCGACCGATTACACGCGGCAAGAGTCAGGTCTTGTCGGGACCTTCGTCCCGTCCTAGACCCCGCCAAGACCGCGTCCTTCTGGGCACCGACTCTCTGACGCTACGGTGATCGCGTGAGCCTGAGACGACGCGCCCTCATCGCCGCTCTGCTCGGCGCGCTTGGCGTGGTGATTGCCACGGGCATTGTCCTGAGCCAATTCAGCGCCACTTACGCCACGAGCAACGCGCTCCGTACGCGCATCACCCCGGCTTCCGACGCGGTCGAGGCGCTCGTGCTCGCTCAGGTGAGCGCATCCGCATCACTGTCCGATTACGTCTTGCTCGATCGAGCCGCAAGCCGCAAGGACTACGTACGCCAAGTCGATCGTGCGCAGGTGCTACTCGACCAGATCGTGCAACGACTCGATGCTGCCCCGGAAATCCGTCCGCTCGCCGAGAAATCGCGAAGTGCCCAAGATGCCTGGATTGCGGCTGACGGGACACCAGTACTCAAGGCAATGGATGCAGGTGATTCTGACAAGGCCAAGACGATTACTGACTCCAAGGCAGCCTGGACAACGTATGCGGCAATGACTCAAGCGACTCAGGACCTGCAGGACGCCGTTGATGATCGGCGGCTCAACGCAAGCACCACGCTTCTTGATTTCTTGCGCGTACTCGGCGTGATGCTGTTGCTGGCAGGGCTTCTCCTTCTGGGCTTGCTCTTGGCGTACTACCTCGGACTTCGGCGCTGGGTGCTCAATCCCTTGACGCGAATTCGCGGTGACCTGCAAATGGCAGCGGAAGAACCCGGCCATCTTCATCCGATCGAAGTGACCGGACCTCCGGAACTCGAATCGGTTGCCGTTGATGCGGAGACGTTGCGCCGCAGTCTTGTCCGAGAAATTGACGAGGCTCGCGAAGCTCGGTCGGGGCTTGCGCAGGATGCTCCCGTCGCTGATTCACTTCGATCGACGATGACTCCGGCACCAATTGATCTTCCAGCCGGAGTCCGCCTCAGCGGCCGCATGTCCTCTGCCGAGGGCGTGATTGCCGGTGACTGGTGGGATGTCATCGAGTGCCCCCACGGACTCTTCGCTGTGGTCGTCGGCGATGTAGCCGGACACGGGGCACCTGCCGGCATCATGGCGATGCAAGTGCGCACGCTTCTTCGCGCCGCCTTGGCATCCGGAGCACAGCCTGATGCCGCCCTTCGTCTTGCTCATCAGGCTCTTCGGCATTCACGGACCTTTGCCACGGCTGCGATCTTGTTGATTGATGTGGAATCAAGCACCCTTCGTTGGGCGAATGCCGGGCATCACCCCGCGCTGCTGATCGGTAGCGACGACGTCACGACCGCACTTGACCCCACCGGGCCACTTCTCTCGGCTCTAGACGGGCAATGGTCGACCATGCAGACCACGACTCGCAATGGCGATGCAGTGTTCGCCTTTACTGATGGCCTCATCGAGGGCATGACACACGACGGCCGATCTCTGGAGACTGAGAACCTGCTCGTCGAGCTCCTCGCCATCCCCGCCGAACTGCGAAGTGAACCGTCAGAAACGCTTGAGCGAATTCTTGCTTCCATGCGCGAGAAGAACTCGAATTGGACACGCGACGACATCACCCTGGTGGCAATCGCTTTCACGAATTAATGGCACGATGTGTACATGTCATTACGCACCCCGCTTCGCGCACTTGCCCTGATCGCCGCTTCGGCGACCCTGCTCACCGGAATCGGTTTGGCTTCACCGGCTCAGGCTGTTTCCCAGACTCCCAAGGGCACCGTCATTGACGACAGTCTCTTCGGTATGCACGTCTACAACGCCGAGGTTGGCGAGTGGCCCACCATCGGTTTCGGAACCCTGCGTCTATGGGACAACAAGACCTCCTGGGCCAACATTGAGCGCACTCAGGGCGTTTTCGATTGGACTGCACTCGACACCGCTGTAGCAACGTCGAAGGCGCATGGCGTCAACGACATCCTCATGGTGCTCGCAGGGACTCCTGCCTGGGCCACTGACGATCCGTCGCCGACGGCACTGCCGCAACCGGGTGCAGCGGGCATGCCGCGCGAAATGGCTTGGTGGGATAACTGGGTCACTCAGGTCGTCACTCGCTACAAGGGCAAGATCACCGCATACCAGCCGTGGAATGAGGCGAACCTCGCCACTTTCTCGACTGGCAGCCCTCAGGACATGGCTGATCTCACCAAGCATGCCTACGACATCATCAAGCGAATTGACCCGAGTGCAATCGTTGTGGCACCGAGCACCGGCACCCGACTCGGCGGTCCGTTCCAGAAGTTCTACCCGAAGTACCTGGCGGCACTGAAGGCTTACGACTGGCCGGTCGACGTCTGGGCCGCTCATACCTACCCGGCCAGCCTCGGCACCCCGGTTGATCGCGCCAAGTTGGCAACGCTGTGGGAGAACACGCTCGCGGCTGCCGGTGCTCCGAAGAAGCCGCTGTGGGATACCGAAAACAACTTCGGCCTCAAAGGCCCAGGCCCGCAGAACCCCGATGTTGATATCGAGGGAACCAAGGCCGCTGACTGGGTCGCTCGCACCTATCTCGATGCCCTGCGCCTGAACATCAGCCGTGTCTACTGGTACCGCTGGGAGCCCTACAACGATCTTTGGGGTATTCAGATGTACAACAACACCCCGGGCGCAGCGTCGTACCAGACCCTGCAGAAGTGGATTGTTGGCGCGACCTTTAATGGCTGCCCCACCAAGGGCACCAACGTCACCTGCAACTTCACCAAGGGTGGCAGGAAGTTCCAGGTCGTCTACACGGACAGTGGCTCAAAGAAGCCCATCAAGCTGAACGCCTCGTACTCGCAGGTATGCAGCCTCGACGGCACGTGCAAGCCGCTCGGCGCAAAGAGCGTCAAGACTGCTGGCCCGGTGCTCGTTACTAACTAGTCGAAGTAAGCAGAAGGAGGGGGGCGGTCGTTGACCGCCCCCCTCCTGCATGCCTGAATCAGACCGCAAGTCTTTCCACTGCAGAGTGGAACAGCACAGTGTGCAGATCAACATCTGCCGAGGTCGTGGCTGGGCACATGAGCGCCATGTTGTGGAAGGGCGTCATCAGTACGCCGCGGTTCGACATGAACAGGTGCAGGTATTCCTCGAGGTCATCATCGTGCGCAGCCGCCGATTCCGTGCCGGTGCGTGGTGCAGGTCGAGTGAAGCGGTACTCCGCGCGTGCGCCGAGCTGGGCAATACTCCACGGCACATCGAACTCAGCAAGAGTTGACTCCACGCCTTCGCGATACCGCGTAGCCAGAGAAATCATGTGCTCGAACGCCTTATCAGTGAGAACCTCACCGAGAGTCGCTCTAATTGCGGCGGTCGAAAGTACGTTGCCAGCAAGGGTGCCGCCCACTCCGCCCACGTCGACGAGATCAGCCTCTTCGTTCGCACGAATTCGCGCCGCGACATCATGCGAGATTCCATAGGCACCGCAAGGAATACCACCGCCGATGCTCTTACCGATCACGAAGATGTCAGGACGAAGACCCCACGCGGACGTGCATCCTCCCGGCCCCTCGGAGATCGTGTGTGTCTCGTCAATGAGCAGCAAGGTGCCGTACTCATCGCACAGTCGACGAACGCCTTCAAGAAACCCAGCTTCCGGAAGCACTATGCCGATGTTTGTCAGCGCGGGCTCCATGATCAAAACCGCGACATCGCGAGGCGAAAGGGCTCGCTCGACGGAATCGAGATCGTTGAACTCCATCACGCGAGAGGTCTGGCTCACCGGCACAGCTGGTCCCACATTTCCGCCGCGCGGGGCCGTGGTGTCATTCGGCCCAGTGATAACAAAAGTCTCGTCAACGGAACCGTGGTAGCAGTATGAGAAAGCGGCGACAATCGGCCGGCCGGTCACCATCCGTGCGAGGCGCAGCGCCCAACGATTCGCATCGGTGGCCGTCAGGCTCAGTGACCACAGCGGCATGCCAAAGCGACGAGTAAGTTCGGCACCTACCCACTCGGCATCCAGGCTCGGCATCATCGTGGTGATGCCGCCCTGAGCACCGATGCGCTCAGTTACCGCATCAATAGTCGGTGCGGGCGAGTGACCGGCCATGGCCGCAGTGTCACCCAAAGCGAAGTCAACGTACTCATGCCCATCAATGTCGGTGACGCGATTGCCATGAGCGGTCGCGAGGTAGAGCGGGTAACCACCTGACCACTTGTTCATCCATGTCATGGGCACGCCACCAAGCAGGTGATCAGCCTGCTCGAATGCCGCACGCGACTTCGGGGTGCGCTGATGATGCAGGGCACGCTCCTCGTCGAGTAGCGATGCCAGTCGGCCACGGTCGATGGTGGTCATCTCTCCTCTTTCCTGTTGCGCCCATCCAATCAAGATCCGACCGATCTCGTGCATCGACTCTCGCGATATCGTCGAGCCGTGGATCTTGATGCGATTGTCGGCACCTGGCCGGTGCAGGCAGCGGTCGCTGTGGTTGGTCCGTCAGGCACCCTGGCTTCCTCGAGTGGCACCGATGTCGTGCGCAGATTCGCCTCGGTCACCAAGCCGATCGCGGTGCTCGGAATTCTCGACGCCGTGCATTCGGGCGAACTTGATCTCGATGAGCCGGCCGGCCCCGAAGGCTCGTCCTTGCGCCACCTCCTCGCCCATTCATCTGGGCTGAACTTCGACGATGATCGGCAGCTAGCCGCGGCCGGAACTCGTCGCATCTATTCCAACCGCGGCATCGAGACAGCCGGGGAGTTCTTCGAGCAGCGCACCGGTGTGCCGCTCGCCCAGCGGGTGCACGAGCGCATCCTGGTGCCCCTCGGCATGAACAGCACCGAGCTCAATGGTTCCCCGGCCAAGGACATGACGGGCACGGTCGATGACCTCGCGCTTCTCGCCCGCGAGCTCCTGGATCCGCACGTGCTTGACCCTGCGCTGCTCGACGAAGCCACCACGGTTCAATTCCCAGGGGTTGCAGGCATCCTTCCTTCCTACGGTCGCCAGACCCCGAATGACTGGGGCCTGGGTTTTGAGATTCGAAGCTCGAAGGATCCGCATTGGACGGGCGCCCTGAACTCGCCGCACACCTTTGGCCACTTCGGGCAGTCCGGTTCATTCCTCTGGGTGGATCCCGTTCACGATCTGGCCTGCGTCAGTCTCTCCGACACAGATTTCGCGGCGTGGGCCATGGAGAACTGGCCGCCCCTGAGCGACACCGTCATTCGGGAGTACAGCTCACATGCCTGACGAATTCACTAATCCGCACGAGGATCCGCGCCTACGCATCGGTCCGATCCGCGTCGATCCACGTGCTGCGATCTACGCCACCATCATCATGATCACTGCCCTCACTGTGTTCAATGAGGGCAGCGGCGAGATGACGTGGAGCACGTTTCGACGCACGTCTGGTGTTCTCGTCGCTCCACTCTTTGCACTTGCCATGGCTCACGCATTCTCCGAAGCACTCGATCTTCAGATTCGATTCCATCGTCGGCTCAACAAGCACGACCGCCGCCATGTCTTTGTCGTGAACATGCAGTACCTCTACCCCTGCATCGGGCCTGTTCTCTTCGCGCTCGTGGCGACGCTGTTTGGATGGGATGCCGGTTTCACCACTTGGGTCATCTTGATCTCGCTCTTGCTCGCACTCTTTTGGTGGGGGTTCTACGCGGGCCGTCGCGCACGGCTACCGCTCGGCCGACAACTTGTCTTCGGCATCGGTTACTCACTCCTCGGCGTCATCGTCCTTCTCGTCGAGCTCTGGATGACTCACTAAGGTTCACATTCGGTAAAGGCCTGCGTGTCGCACGCTGGGCGGCCCTGTGAACAGGGGACCATTCGACTAGTGCCGCAGTTCATGCGGCCGACGTGAGGAGTCCCGAATGCGCACACCCACCAAGCTCATCTCAGCTTCAGCCGTTGCGCTGCTCGCCACGGCAACTCTCGCGGCCTGCGGCGGTTCGAGCACGTCCGAGGCAACCACAGCTGCCTCCCCGGCCGCTTCGGCTATCGCCAGTAGTTCAGCGGAGGCCCTCATCGGTGGCGACCCCGCAACCTGGTCACCGATCATGGTCAAGAAGAAGACGAAGTCCATTGAACTGGTCCCGGGCCAGATTGCCGTGTTCCCCGCATACGAATACGCGAAGAATGGCAACTACACGGCAATCTCAAGCGATCCCGCCGTGGTCGAAGTACTACCAGCTGACAATGCTTCAGTGGTCGCCTTCCGCGCCATCGGGCCGGGCACCGCGATCGTCAAGGTCTACAACGATGCAGTCGAGAACGGCGGCAAGCGCATCAAGAGAGTTGCGATCACCGTCAACCCCAGCTAAGCCTCAGAACGCACGCCGATCGGGTCGCTTCCGTTGTCACGGAACGGCCCGATCGTCATGTCAGAGCTGCATTCAGATGACGCGAATCACGTGATCGGCATGCTCTGCCGTCGCCGCAACGAGGCGTGCATTGGCTTCATCGGTGCCCAGCGCCCACGCGCGTGCTGCTTCGGGATCCTTGCCATACGCCACGTGCCGCGCGATGAGACGCTCCTGGCGCACAGCATCGTCGGGCACCAGGAACCATGCCTCATCAATCAGCGGGCGCACACGGGCGAAATCACCATCGTTGACGAGCAGGTAGTTGCCCTCCGTGATGATCAGCGGGGTTGACCGGTGCACGGCGATCGAGTTTGCGAGGGGCTCCTCGATTTCTCGCAGGAAGCGGGGGGCGTAGACCACCTCATCGCTCTGATCGCGCAGCCGCTCGAGTAGGGCGACGTAACCGGCCGCATCGAAGGTGTCGGGTGCCCCCTTGCGATCGCGGCGGCCAAGATTAAGCAGCACTTCATTCGCCAGGTGGTAGCCATCCATGGGTACGAGCACCGCGAGATCGCCAAGCCCAGCCAACAGCGCTTCCGAGGCCGTCGACTTTCCGGCCCCTGGCGCACCAGTGATGCCGAGGATGGTGCGCGTTCCCGGAACTGCAAGGGAGCGGGCGCGTTCGACGAGCTGATCGAGTGTCTGATCAATGGGCGTCATCGCATGCCACCTTCACTAGGAATCACGAGGCGAGAGTACAGGCCCCAAGGAAAGTGAACGAAGTGTGCATTCCATCAGCCATTGCAACGAGGTGCCTTCTTGTAGAACTTCTGTGTAGGCAATTTCTCATCCCGTTGTTACGTTATGGAGACATCAACGTCTAGGAGTCACCATGGCCGTAACATCCCGCGCAGAGTTCGATCAGCTCATCAGTGATCGCCTCGCAACCGACCCCTCCTTCGCTGACGCCCTCACCGCGAACCCTCATGCAGCCATCTCCGAACTCGTCGGCAGCGAACTACCGGCCGGCCTTGTCATCGACGTTTACCGCGAATCACTCGCACATCTGCACATCGTCATCCCCGTCATGAACACGAATGACGAACTCGCCGATGACGACCTGGATCTCGTCGCCGGCGGAGTTACTAACTTGGATCAAGGTTTTAGTTTCATAGTCGGATGTGATGCCGCATACGTGGCGAGGATCACCCCTCCCCAATAAGACGGCAAATCCACTTTCACGTCCAGATTCACACTTGAAGGAGACACCATGGCGCCCGCATCCCGCGCAGAGTTCGATCAGCTGATCAGAGATCGCCTCGTAACCGATCCCTCCTTCGCTGATGCACTCACCGCGAACCCTCATGCAGCCATCTCCGAACTCGTCGGCACCGAACCCTCGGCCGGCCTTGTTATCGACGTTCACCGCGAATCACTCAGCCACCTGCACATCGTCATCCCCGTCATGAACACGACGGGCGAGCTCGCCGATGACGACCTTGATCTCGTCGCCGGCGGCGGCACGCCCCATCTTTGGTGCGTGGGTTGCAGCGCAGATCAATACCCGATCTACGACCCCACTCCCCTGCCGTGATCACCACGTAAGCCAATTCCGCCCCGAAATGCGCACCTAGGAGCCACACCATGACTGCAACATCCCGCGCAGAGTTCGATCAGCTCATCAGAAATCGCCTCGCAACCGATTCCTCCTTCGCTGACACCCTCACCGCTAACCCGCGCGCGGCGATCTCCGAGCTCGTCGGAAGCGAGCTCCCGGCCGGCCTTGTTATCGACGTTCACCGCGATTCACTCAGCCACCTGCACATCGTCATCCCCGTCATGAACGCGACTGGCGAGCTCGCAGAAGAAGACCTTGATCTCGTGGCCGGTGGGGTTACCTCTGCGAATGCACCTTTTGCTTGGTTGTTTGGAGACGCAGGTAGATTCCAACCTCCTCCCACGCCCAACGAACCATCGGGTCCGTAACGACCCTTCTGGAGATTCCTGACTTCCTTACCTGGACTTAGCCTTCGCTGGGGTTTCACCTAATGGCTGGCGACCTATAACTGACCTAAGAGCAATACAGGTCACGCACGGTGGCCAGACGAAGGAGAGATCATGAGCGCCGCACGCAGAGCCAAGGGCCCGTCCACCAAGGACAAGGTGGTTTCCTCCGCCCTGGCAGTAGGCGCCATGGCCGGTATCGCTGGCCTGCTCGCCTTCCAGACCGCGCAGGTCGCCTCAGCCAGTTCGGCCACGGGCAACTCGAGCTCCTCGTCGAGCACCACCGCAGCCGCAGGTACTCAGGCCAGCTATAACGCCCAGGTCGCTAGTTACAAGGCCAAGGTCGGCAAGAGCGCGAAGATCTCGGGATCGCAGCGCTCGGCCGCGAAGGCAGCCGTTACGGCGCCTGCGCAGAATGCGCCTGCACCCCAGGCTAAGACGAAGGGCTCGTAGTGTCGTCGAACCTTCCCTGGATGTGGTTCGCGATGCGGGCCAGTGGCATCACGGCCTGGACCTTGCTGTCGGCCACGATCATGTGGGGCCTTCTGCTGCGCACGCGTCTGCTTCCAGCTGCGTCACCGATGCGTCTGATGGGTTTGCATAAGTACCTCGGGTCACTGGCGCTCCTGACCTTGGGCATTCACCTCGTGACGGTTCTCCTTGATCCGACTTTGCACTTCACGTGGGTCAATGCCCTCGTCCCGTTCACCGCATCATGGAAGCCGCTGGCCCTCGCGGCAGGCATCATCGCCGCCTACCTCATGGTGCCTGTGCAGCTCGTGGCACGAGTGCGCGCGCGAATGGGCAAGGCCGGGGCGACCTGGTTCAACCGCACGCACCTGATCGCTTACGCGGCCTGGCCGCTGGCCACAGCTCACTATGTGATGGCGGGTACTGACGCACTCGTTCCTGCGTCGCTCATGCTCATTGCCTCGGTGACGTTAATCATTGTGCTGCTGCTTACTGCGCGCGGCTGGATTCCCCGCGGTTATTTCGCCAAGCGCGAGACGCGTCGACCGGTGGGCGTGGTCAAGGAAGATCCTGCGAAGAAGGAACTTGTCGGAGCCGGCAGCGCGAACTAGAACTACTAGATCTGCGCCATATCCACGAAGCGCGAGTAATGGCCCTGGAAGGCAACGGTCACCGTTGCCGTGGGGCCATTACGGTGCTTGGCCACGATGAAGTCTGCTTCGCCTGCACGCGGAGACTCACGCTCGTAAGCATCCTCGCGATGCAACAGCACGACCATGTCGGCGTCCTGCTCGAGGGAGCCTGACTCACGAAGGTCGGAAAGCATCGGACGCTTGTCGGTGCGCTGCTCAGGACCACGGTTGAGCTGGGAGATTGCGATGACCGGAACTTCGAGCTCCTTGGCAAGTAGCTTGAGCGAACGCGAGAACTCGGAAACTTCCTGTTGGCGGCTCTCGACCTTCTTGCCGGAAGTCATGAGCTGCAGATAATCGACCACAACAAGGCGAAGATCGTGACGCTGCTTCAAGCGACGGCACTTCGCGCGAATTTCCATGAGGGTCATGTTCGGCGAATCATCAATGAATAGCGGTGCCTCGCTGACGACACCCATCTTGTTCGCGAGCTTCGCCCAGTCGGCATCGCTCATCGTGCCAGCGCGCATGTGATGCAGCGGTACCTGCGCCTCTGCGGAAAGAAGACGCATGACGATTTCGTTGCGGCTCATTTCCAGGGAGAAGATGACGCTGGTGAGACCGTGCTTGATCGACGCGGTGCGCGCGATATCCACACCTAGGGTGGAGTTGTGAGTCGGGATCATCTCGCGACCGGCGAGATAGAGGTGCGAGTCGTTGTCGACCTGGATGCAGCGCACCGGCACGGACTTCACCGGTTCGACCTTCGTGATGAGCCGATGAGTGCGTCGTGCGGCACCGTTGCTTGAGAGTCGTTCCTTGTGCAGAAGGTTCTTGCGCTCGAGTCGGAAGACCTGATCATCGGTGGTGAAATTGATGTTGTACGCGATGCTCGAGGCCTCAGTAGCGCCACGAACGCGCTTGGTCGAGATTGTGCAGCGATAGCCAAGGCTCAGCACGAGTTCGCGAACACCCTCGGCCAATGCCGCCGATGTCGTGGTGAACTGCGGGCTTCCGGTCGATGTCACGGTGCCATCGGTATCAAGAAGCCCAGCCAGCAACTCGCGACGCTGCCTGACAGAAGCCCGCAGGTATTCGGCCGGGATGTGTTTATTGCCGAGAACGCCCATCGTGCGCAGGATCGCCTGGACAGAACCGTGGTCAGCCGTGCATGTCGCACAACGAATAAAAGCCGTCGTCGGCTCACCGCAATCAGGACAGAGCACGGGACCGATCGGATCGGCGATCGTCGTGAGCTTTCCGCCGCACGAGCGACCGCAGGTGCGCACTTCCGGTGACTTCGGCATGTACAGATCACCGCACACCAGGCAGGTGCGCTCTGAGCGACTAACGTCGTCAGCGAGACGAATGCCGTAACGCATGTTCCCAAAGTACGGAGCGAGGTATCCCTCGGCTTCTATGTGGAAGGCAATCTCCGGATCTGCCGAAGTGAACTGAGCTGCTGCGGAAGTGCCGTCGCCCAGCCACACGCCGAGAACATACGGCGCAATCGGTGCCTCAATCGCAGGAAGCTCTAGGGCAGAAGCGATGCGAACGCTGTGGTTGGGTCGATTGTCAGAGGTTGAGCATCGCACCGAGTTCGCGATCTCGGATGTCGTGCGCACCTCGGCTTGGGCTCCGACCGTGCGACCAGCTGCCCTCATAGAGGGAGTTGCGCGGCGAGAGGCTCGCGTATCAGTGAGCCACTCGTGCTCCGCGTCGGCAATGATCTGCGACCCGTCATTGAAGGTAACCCGGAAACAGGGTCGATCCCGCCAGACCTCGCTCACCGCAACCACGCGGGTCGGTCGGCCATTGGCACCGAAGACATAGTCGCCAGGGCGCAGGTCGCCCTGGGTCGACCATCCGGTCGGAGTCGCCACTGGGGTATCGAGCGCAAGCGCCTTACCGATAGCAGGACGCGCAGCAAGAATGATCAGCTGACCGGGATGAAGACCGTTAGTGAGCGCATCGAGATCGGTGAAGCCGGTCGGCACGCCCACCATCTCGCCACCGCGATTGGAAATCGCTTCAATCTCATTGAGTGCATCACCCATGATGTCGCGCAGCGGAACGTAATCCTCAGCGGTGCGGCGATCAGTGACGTCGTAGACCTCGGCCTGCGCACGATCGACCATTTCGTCAACATCACCTTGACCGCCGTATCCCATGCTGACGATGCGCGTGCCTGCCTCGACGAGTCGACGAAGAATCGCCTGCTCGCGCACGATGCGGCCGTAGTAGTTCGCATTTGCTGCTGTGGGCACCATCGAGACGAGGGTGTGCAAGTAATTGGCGCCGCCGATGCGCGAAAGCTCACCGATGCGGCCGAGCTCAGCGGCAACGGTCACTGCGTCGGCGGGCTCACCCTTGCCGTAGAGATCGAGAATCGTGCCGTAGATGATCTGGTGATTCGGACGATAGAAGTCGCCCTCGCGCACGAGTTCGACGACATCAGCAATGGCGTCCTTGGACAAAAGCATGGCGCCGATAACTGACTGCTCAGCGGCGATGTCATTGGGCGGAGTGCGATCCTGCCCGGGCTCACGGTCGTAGGGCTCGCGGTCACCGGGGTGGAGTTCTGCAATGCTCATGACTGCCCCTCCCGCTCGTGATTGCCCATGACTTACCCAGTCTCTCCTGGGGGTATGACGAACCTAGGGACCCCCGCACCCAGTGTCCACGCGCCCTGTGGATGAGCCTGTGGACAAGGTGGGGATTTACCCGTGAATCTGGGGGCGATCCTGGGGACAGCCTGGGGAGCACCCACCCGATTTGTCCCCGCGGATCAGAAGCCGTGAGGGATTCTCACCCACAGGCTGTGGACGAAAAATACTTCCCCGTATTCTCTCGGAATGACCTACCGGATCACTGTCGTCTGCCTGGGCAATATCTGTCGCTCCCCCATCGGCGAGGTCGTACTCGTCGATCGGGTCGAGAAGGCGGGGCTGGCGGATCTCGTCGAGGTCGACTCGGCCGGTACCGGTGACTGGCATATCGGCCACAACGCTGACCCGCGGAGCATCGAGACCTTGATCAAGAACGGCTACGACATCAGCCACACCGCACGCCAGATCACGCACGAGTGGTTCGAGCAGATCGATCTCGTGCTCGCGATGGATACAAGTAACTACGCGAATCTCCAGGCGCTCATGTCGGCGTCCGATTCGCACAGTGATCTGCGCATGCTGCGTTCATTCGACCCGGCACTCGCTGACATCACCGAGCCTGATCCCGAACTCGATGTTCCGGATCCGTACTACGGCGGTCCGGAAGGGTTCGACCTGGTGCTCGACATGATCGAGCGGGCAGTCGACGGACTTGTCCGCGAGCTGCCCGCTCGAATCGAAGCGGCGAAGTAGCGCTTACGCGTTAGTCGGCTTTGGGCCGTAGACGTTATCGCCCTCGGTGCCCGCGAGGATCCAGAAGATCAGCAGGACGATGTTGGCGCACGGAACCAGCAGGAGCAGCTGAAGCCAGCCCGAGGTTCCACGGTCGTGGAGTCGACGGCAGCCGACCGCAAGTGAAGGAATGAGGAAGGCAAGCGAGGCCAGCACGCCAATGATGTACAGAAGAACCGCAATGACAAGTGAGACTCCACCGGCGCTGCCATCGGTCGACGAACCACTGGAGACACCAAGGAAGATTCCGCCAAGGAAGATCGGGATACCGCTGACGAGCGCCGTGAAGAGGTAGAACCACCAGAACTCAGAGCGCGAGGCGCGACCTGAGAACGTGCCGTACTTGCTCAGGCACGTGCCGACTGCTTGACCGAAACCCATAATGACTCCATTCCACGCGGCCCTCCCGAGCCTGTGGCTCAATGATCACCTAACACAGCAACGAGGTCCAGGGCATTCGCCCTCGACCTCGTTGTGTTGGTCAAGAATTAGGCAATCGGCCGCGGGCCGTAACTGTTGTCACCCTCAGTCGACGGCTGCACCCAGAAGATGATCAGGATGATCGGGCCGATGCAGCAGAGCAGGTTGAGCAGCACGAGCCAGCCCGACTTATTACTGTCATGAAGGCGACGCACTGACACCGACAGTGATGCCAGGACCAAGATGACGTAAATGACGAACATCACGACATTGACACCAATACCGGAACTCGAGTTCGCGCCGGTGGCGTTGGTGATGATCGACAAGATGGTTCCCACGATCACGATGAACAGGTAGAACCACCAGAACTCCGACCGCGAAGCGCGGCCCGAGAAATTGGTCAAGTTGCTGAACACGTGCTTGATGGATTCTCCGAATCCCATGTTTCCTCCTCAGGCGACCTATGGCACACGACTCTATCGACCGGCACGTCGCTGAGGTTCGGGAATCCTCTCTCAAACCCGATCCACGGCGAGCGAGGGCGATCTGTCCGCGTTCACCCGAAGTCCTGGACCCCTCACCCGCGAACCACTACGTTCGTGACCATAGTTTCTACGAGGAGGAATGCATGTCGTCACAGAATTCAGTGTCCACCGGAGGCCAGCCCCAGAACGGCATGGGCACAGCTGCCCTCGTCCTGGGCATCCTGCAGTTCTTCTGCCTCGGAACCATCGGTGCGATTTTGGCCATCATCTTCGGCAAGATCGGCATGAATCGCGCCGATCAGGGTCTGGCCACCAACCGTGGCGCAGCTAAGGCCGGCTTTGTGCTCGGGTGGATCGGCGTCATCTTGTCGATCATCGGCATCATCGTCGCGATCATCGTGGTTGCCTCTGGTAGTTCGTCCAACTGACCTGGCAAAGAAGAAGGGGCACGCTCATGTGAGCGTGCCCCTTCTTCATGTTGTCGATTCCTAGGCGGAAACAACCTCGAACTTGACCGAGGCAACGACACCGGCGTGAATCTGCACGACTGCAGAGTGCTTGCCGACGCTCTTGATTGCCTTGGTGATCTCGATCTTGCGCTTGTCGAGCACCGGGCCACCGGCAGCCTTGACGGCAGCGGCGACATCGGCACTGGTGACCGAACCGAAGAGTCGACCTGCGTCGCCGGCCTTGGCCGGCAGCGTGATGGTCAGGCCTTCGAGCTGGGCCTTAACTTCCTGGGCGTGATCGAGATCGCGGATCTCGCGAACCTTGCGGGCGCGCTTGATCTGAACAACCTGCTTCTCGCCGCCCTTGGTCCACGGGGTCGCGAGGCTGCGCGGCATGAGGAAGTTACGGGCGTAGCCGTCCTTCACCGTGACGACGTCGCCTGCGATACCGAGTCCGGAGACTTCCTGAGTCAAAATGAGCTTCATTAGTCAGACTCCTTAGCGTCCGGTTGAGGTGTAGGGAAGCAGGGCCATCTCACGGGCGTTCTTGACTGCCATAGCAACATCGCGCTGATGCTGGGTGCAGTTGCCCGTCACGCGACGTGCGCGGATCTTTCCGCGGTCGGAGATGAACTTGCGGAGCAGGTTGACGTCCTTGTAGTCGATGCCCTTGGCATCGGGGTTCTTGGACTTCTCGCGGCAGAAGGGGCATGCGCGCGGGTTCGGCATCTTGTCCGTGGGCTTGGGCCCACGCTTCGTGTTTTCTCGGGGTGCCATCTGATTTCTCCTGATGTCTGTGAAAAGAGTTGGTTAGAAGGGGGGCTCGTCGAAGCCGGCGCCGGGGCTTGAGGCCCACGGATCATCGGCCGGTGCTGACGCTCCGCCACCGCCGCCATTGCCGCCGCCGAAGCCGCCGCCCTGGCTCTGAGTGCGCGTGACCTTTGCGGTCGCGTAACGAAGTGCGGGGCCGACATCTTCGACCTCGAGCTCCATCACCTGGCGCTTCTCGCCTTCGCGAGTCTCATACGAACGCTGCTTCAGTCGACCGGAAACGATGACGCGAGTGCCCTTGGTGAGCGACTCGGCAACATTCTCGGCGTACTGACGCCACACGCTGCAGCGCATGAAGACCGTCTCGCCGTCCTTCCACTCATTCGTCGTCTTATCGAGGACGCGTGAGCTTGAAGCGACGGTGAACGAGGCGACCGCTGCACCGCTGGGGGTGAAGCGCAACTCCGGATCGTTGGTCAGATTGCCAACAACCGTCACTGCAATGTCGCCGGCGGCCATTAGTTCTTGCCTGCCAGGGTGACCTTCGTGCGCATGACTGCCTCGTTAAGACCGAGCTGGCGATCGAGCTCTGCGACTGCTTCCTTGGTGGCGAGCATGTCGAGGAGTGCGTAGATGCCCTCGGACTTGTGGTTGATCTCGTATGCAAGACGGCGCTTGCCCCAGACATCGACCTTGTTGACAGTTCCGCCATCCTTCTTGACGACGTTGAGGAACGTCTCAAGGCTGGGGGCAACAGTCTTCTCTTCGAGATCAGGATCAAGGATGATCAGGACTTCGTAGTGACGCATAGACAACCCACCTCCTTCGGACTAAATCGGTCACGGCATTTCCGTGACAGGAGGGTTTCTGCGTTCTGCCGGTCGGACCGAAAACCACTCGGGCCAGTGGGCAGGGGGCCAACGTTACCCGCCCCAGAGGGGGCAGGGGAAATCCGCTCCTCCACACCCCGCACCCCTATCCCCAGGTGCGGGCCAAGGCCTGCCCGTTCGAGGACTGGGACTCCAGGGTGAGGGGATGACGACACTTTCGACAATTCGGTACCGAAGGCGGTACCGTTTCGACATGGCCGTGAACGTGCGCATGAGTGAAGAGCTTGCTGAGCAGCTTCGGCAGGTGTCTGCCGAGCTGGGCAAGTCACAGCAGCAGGCAATCCGTGAGGCAATCGAGCTCTACGTCCGAGATTTCAAGCTGCGCCACTATCCGCCGGAAGTCCGCCACCTCGTGACCCCGGCGAAGCGGCCTTATCGGCACATCCCACGCTCCGAGCGCTTCACCCCACCCCCAGGGAGCATGGACAGCACCGAGATGATCCGCGAGATGCGCGGAGATCGATGAATCGGCGCATCTACTGCGACTCGAGCGTTCTGCTCAAGCGTTATCGCGAAGAGCCTGACAGCGAAACCTGCAGCCGCGAACTCGAACGAATGACCCTCGGCGGAGATTTCTTACTCAGTTCCAAACTGGCCTTAGTCGAGGTCACTCGCGGCATCGATCGGAACTTACCTCCCGAGGCCGCTCAGGAGGATCTCGATGAAGCCGTCGCCAAGGTGCTCGAGGACGTCGACCTCATTGCCATCGACGACTTCACCCTCGAGGTCGCCGGTGAGATCCCCGGCCGGCACCTCGGCACCCTCGATGCCATTCATGTCGCCACCGCACTCATCATGCGCGCTGATCTCGTCGTCACTCGCGATCAGCGGATGATCGAGGTATGCGCCGAGGTCGGGCTCGCGGTCGCCTAGCGCGAGAGGCTTCGCCGATAGTCTGGTCAGGTGCGGATCGTCACCTGGAACGTCAACTCAATTGGCGCCCGTCTCGAGCGAGTGCTCGCGTGGCTCGAACTGCACCAGCCTGATGTTCTGGCCCTTCAAGAACTCAAGTGCACCGACGCCGCCTTCCCGCTGATGGAAATTCAGGCCCTCGGTTATGAGGTGGCGACCTGGGGCACCGGTCGCTGGAATGGCGTGGCACTGCTGAGCAAGGTTGGGCTTGCCGACATCACGATCGGTCTCACCGATCAGCCTGAGTACGAAGGCGCACTCGAACCGCGTGCGATTGGCGCAACATGCAATGGCGTCCGGGTGTGGAGTGTTTACGTTCCCAACGGTCGCGAGCCTGATCATGACCATTACGCCTACAAGCTCGAGTGGTTCGCTGCACTGCAGGCCACTGTCGATGCAGAGATGAAGGCATCACCCGCGCTGCCGCTCGCGATCATCGGCGACTTCAATGTCGCGCCGACTGACGAAGATGTCTGGGATATCGCGAAGTTCGAAAACTCAACTCATGTCACGCCCGCAGAACGCACTGCACTGACAAACCTCCAGTCGATCGGTCTCGTCGATCACATGCCCCGCGCACTCAAGGGCGCGCCGTACACCTTCTGGGATTACCGCCAGGCCGCCTTCGGTCGCGGCTGGGGCATGCGCATTGATCTCGTCTACGCGAATGCGCCCTTTGACGCAGCGATCACCGACTGCTGGATCGATCGCGAGGAGCGCAAGGGCAAGGGTGCCTCCGATCACGCACCTGTCGTCATCGACCTCACGGGTGCCCCGTGACCTTGACCGTGCGTGCCATCAGCGCCGATCAGCACCGGGCCTGGATCGCCACTCGCCCATCAGTCTCCTTCCTGCAACTGCCGGAATGGGGAAAGGTGAAAGCGGGCTGGCGCCCGCAATCGATCGGCTGGTTCCAGGGCTCGACTCTCGTCGGCGCAGGGCTGGTGCTCTACCGACCGATTCCGAAACTTAAGTCGCGATCGTTGGCGTATCTGCCCGAAGGCCCCGATATCGATTGGCTCCGCGAGCGACTTCCGAATGTTCCGCTGCGCGAATGGCTTGATCCCCTCGTCGCACATTGCAAGGCCGAGGGTGCATTCCAGATCAAGATGGGACCGCCCGTCGCCATTCGCCGGTGGCAGGCAGACACCGTCAAAGAGGTCATGGCGCATGCTGGGGAGCCCGGAGTTCCAGGACGCATCGGCGAGATTCCGGCCGACTGGCATTCCGCTGCTGCGGCAACCGCTGTCGATGCGCTGCGCGCCACTGAATGGGTGCAAGAGGTCTCCGACGGAGCGGGCTTTGGTGATGTGCAGCCTCGCTACGTGTTCCAGATCGACCTCGCCAATCGCACACTTGACGAAGTTTTCGCCGGCTTCAACCAGTTGTGGCGGCGCAATATTCGCAAGGCAGAGAAAGCCGGTGTTGAGGTCACTCGCGGTGACTTCAACGATCTCGCCGCATTTCATGAGGTGTACGTCGAGACAGCACAGCGCGATCACTTCACCCCGCGCGGCCTCGCGTACTTCCAGCGGATGTGGACAGAGCTCAACGGCATAGATCCTGATCGCCTTCGCCTGTACATCGCTCGCCATGACGGACATGTGGCTGCAGCA
Source organism: Actinomycetota bacterium (assembly GCA_947449035.1). GTDB lineage: Bacteria > Actinomycetota > Actinomycetes > S36-B12 > S36-B12 > CAIKZY01. Next base: position 17,222 of record CANFQC010000015.1, on the reverse strand, counting down.
ACGCTGATGGTGATCGTCGGCGAGCATTCCTGGTATTCCTATGGCGCATCGACCACGGCCGATCGCGATGTGCGGCCGTCGAATGCCCTGCAGTGGCGGATGATCAGCGATGCTCATGCGGCCGGCTGCAGTGTTTATGACCTACGCGGCATCTCCGACACCCTCGATCCTGCAAATCACCTGTACGGCCTGGTCCAGTTCAAGGTCGGTACGGGCGGTTTCGCGCAGGAGTACGTGGGAGAGTGGGATCGCACGCTGCGTCCGGTGTGGGTCCGCGCCTTCAAGGCCTACCAGTCACGTCGCTAGGAGACCTGATGTCTTTCACCCTGAGCATTGACGCCGATCGCTGGCGCGCGCATCAGTCATCAGTCGTCGCCGCAGTGGCTGCGACTGGCGCCGGCGAGATGATTCCCGTCATCAAGGGCAATGGCTACGGACTCGGGCAGAGCGTCCTTGCCGACGAAGTCGCACGACTTGCTCTCGGAACCGTCGCGGTTGGCACCGTCTTTGAACTGGGCGAGATGCTTGATGCTCATCCGGGCGAGATCGTGGTGCTCCAGCCATTTGAGGTTCGCGACGTAGCTGCTGCGCAGGCCTGGCACTTCCTCGCAGATCGCGGTCATCGGGTCATTCGCACAATCTCTTCGACAGAAGCACTCCTCGCGCTGGCCGACGGTCCCGGACCGGTGCGCGTCATCCTCGAGGGCCGCACCTCGATGCAACGCTTCGGCTTCACTTCTGATGAGCTCTTATCCGCACTCGCCAACTCACGTGTGCGCGCTGCAATCAACGAAGGTCGCATCCTGCTTCGCGGACTCGCCCTACATCTCCCGATTGCACAGCCAGCCGACGAGGTCAATCCGCGCGGTGCCCACACCGGCACGGCACGGGTACGCGAGACCCTGCGTTGGGCCGGCATCTGGACCGCGGAACTCGAGCACATTGGTGGGTCTGAGGCGGCTGCGTTATGGGTCTCGCATCTTGATGATGCAGAACTCACGTCTGTCGTGAGTTCATGCACCACGCTGACTGTTCGCCCTCGAATCGGCACCCGGCTCTGGCTTGATCGAAGTTCCCTCAAGGCGACTGGCACTGTGCTTGCCGTTCATCCCCTGCCCAATGGCACCCACGTGGGCTATCGCCAGCGCAGCGGACCACGCGACGGCACCTTGGTCATCGTCTCCGGTGGCACCTCACACGGCATCGGTCTCACCGCACCGTCACCCGCGTCGTCGGTTCGCCAACGCGTGGTCACTGCGGGCACTGGCGCACTCGATGCGGCCGGGCGTGCAATGTCGCCCTTCGTCTGCGACGGCAAGCAGCGCTGGTTTGCCGAGGCACCGCATGCGCAGGTCTCGATGATCTGGCTACCGCGGGGTGCGGTCATTCCGACTATCGGTGATCAACTCCGTGCTGATGTGCGCTTCACTACATCGCACTTCGATGTGATCAGCGGGCTGAGCTAGTTCCACCAAGAACAAATACGTCAGGTGCGTTGTCGTACACGCCTCCTGCGGGATCATCCATGTCGTCAGCGAAGCCATCAGTACGAATCGGATCGTGCTCAGGTCGCACAATGTCGCGAATCACCATGATCGCGAAGAAGATCGTTGCGGCAATGTGGATGAACACGGCGGTGGCATATAGCTGCGGAGTTAGACCCTTGGTGTTGTCGACCCCGTACCCGACCAAGAACCACCAGATGGCGACAAAGTACATGAGTTCGCCTACCTGCCAGATCAGGAAGTCACGCCACTTCGGCCGAGCGAGCACAGCAAGCGGGATCAGCCAGAGCACGTATTGGGGGGAGTACACCTTGTTCGTGATGACAAACGCTGCGATGAGCAAGAAGAGAACTTGAGGAAGACGCGGGCGACGCTTCGCGGCCAGCACGAGGATTGCGATCGCGCCGGCGAGCACCACGAATGCGCCAATAGCAACGGTGTTGAGCGAGTCCGCCGGAATGCCGGGGATTCCCCACTGGGTCATCGCGAACCAGGGAGAGCCGAAGTCTTCGCCTCGCGTCTTGCTGAACGTGTAGAAGTACGACCAGCCGTCAAAGTTACCGATCATGAACGGAACGTTCACGACGAGCCAGGCAATCGCCGTGCCCACAACGAGGCGTCCGAAGGCCTGCCACTTGCCCGTTCGAATCGTGAGCAGCAGGAAGGCCGCGAGGAAAATCAGGGGGTAAAACTTCGCTGCGATCGCGAGTCCCAGAAGTAGGCCGGCAGAGAACTCGTGCTTACGCGACCACAGCACGAAGGCCACGCCACTGAAGGCAAGAGGCAGCAGATCCCAGTTAATCGTGGCCGCAAGGATCATCGTCGGTGCCGCGGCCACCATCAGGGCGTCCCACGGGCGACGGCGAACTGTCATGGCTGTCGCTATGACGGTGATGACCAAGGGAATGAAAAGCAGCAGCACGTTCACGTCGAAGAAAGTGCGCGCTGTGTCGAGTGATGTCGCGACATTGGTCACGATGTTCGTGATGACCGCTGAGATCTGCATGAAGATGCCGGTGAGCACCGGGTATTCGAGTGGTTGACCGCCCGGAGGAGTTTGCAGGTACGGCAGGTAGCCGTCAGCAAATCCGCGCAAGGAATACAGCGGGGGGATATCGGAGTAGCAGAGGTGCTCGTAACGCTCGGGCGCTGCCCAGCCGGTTCCTCGACACGATGAATCGAGGAGGTAGCCGAACGCGTAGGTGATCGCAGTGACGACGATGAGGATCCGTACCGGGATCCACCACCGGACGCTTCGCGCGTATCGACCGATCGGCCCACCCCACACCTCGGACCCGTCGATTGCGACGGGGTCCTCATCACTCGGGTGCACAACCCGGGGATCAGCGCTGCTCATTGGCACATCATGGCTGAGACCGATGACTCAGAGCGCATCAGTGCGCGGGTGCACCGTCGATGCCTGGTTGGGCAGGTGGGGCCGTGACAGTCGGAGTAGGCGTGGGAGTGACGGCAGGATCTCCAGGGACAGCGGGAGCACTATCGACCGGGATTGGCTCCTGTGAGATGAGGTCGGACGGGATCGCCGAGGGCTCGAACTCAATTGCCGCCGGAGTCGGGCAGCCGATGGGGATTTCGGTGCCGTCCTGCGGCAAGACATTGGGGCAGTTCTGCGGCACCTTGACTCCTGCAGGAGGCGCAGGGAATTCCGCCACCGGACTGCCCTCGAGAGCGGCCTTCATGAATGCCGTCCAGATTGCTGCGGGGAAGGATCCACCGGTCACGGTGCCCAGACCACCGGTTCCTGACAGCGACACCGGCACTCCGTCGACTTCCTTGGCCATGAGAACGGCCGTCGCAAGCTGCGGCGTGTAGCCGGCGAACCAGGCGCTCTTGTTTCCGTCGGTAGTACCGGTCTTGGCTGCTGCCGGGCGGCCGAGGGCCTGGGCCGCGAATGCCGTGCCGTTCGTGACGACCTGCGACAAGGCATAGGAGACGGTGTTCGCAGTGTCAGCAGTGAACTGCGAGGTCAGGTCAGGCGAGTACTCGTAGAGCACGCCACCATTGCTACCCATGACCTTCTTCACGACGGTCGGTGTTGCGCGAATCCCGCTGGCGGCAAAGGTCGCATAGGCATTCGCGACATTCAGGCCAGAGGGTGACGCCGTACCGAGCACGAAGGTGAGGTCGAGATTGTCGAGGTTCATGCCCGGGGTGTCCTCCGGAATGCCCGCCCGAAGCGCTGCATCTGCGACGGAATCGACACCGATCTGATCCTCAAGGTTGACGTAGGCGGTGTTCACGCTGTTCTCGGTTGCCTTCAGAAGACTGATGTAACCGTATGACTTGTCGCCGTAGTTGGTGAGTGTGTATCCCTTGATTGTCTGCGGTGATGAACCGTCGTACGTCGAGGCAAGTGAGACTTGTTGATCAACCGCGGCAGCCAGCGCGAACGGCTTGAAGGTCGAGCCCGCTTGCGCGAATTGCTGGGTCGCGTTGTTGATCTGGTCTTCGATGTAATCGCGGCCGCCGTACATCGCTACAACTTCACCAGTGCCCGGTTGCACGGCAGCAAGACCGATACGCAGGCCATCGGTATTGGACTGAGGACCTGCTTTACGAACTGCCTTGATTGCTGCCTTCTCAGCCACCTGACTGAACGTGGAGGTGATGCGAAGTCCGCCGCTTTGGATCTCGGCATCCGTGAAGCCGATGGTGCGCATTTGGTCGGTGACTGCATTGAGCAGATAGCCGGTCTGACCGCCTAGGCGGTTGGTGGCCTTGAGCTTGGTGATCTCCGGGAAGGTTGCATCACTGGCTTCGGCCTGGCTAATCCAGCCCTGCTGCACCATGGCGTCGAGCACGTATGTCCAGCGCGCCTGAAGACCTGAAAGGTTTTCCTCCGGGGCTAGGCCTCCGGGTGACTTGATGATCGAGGCGAGCATGGCGCTTTGAGCCAGTGTCAGTTCCGAGGCCGGCACGTTGAAGTATGCGCGAGCGGCTGCATCGATGCCATAGGCACCACGGCCGAAGTAGATGGTGTTGAGGTAATCCTCGAGGATCTTGTCCTTTGACACGACGGTCTCAAGCTTGAACGCAAGGATTGCTTCCTTGAGCTTCCGCGAGATTGCGCGCTCCTGAGTCAAGAAGGCGTTCTTCGCGTACTGCTGAGTGATGGTGGAGCCGCCCTGCATTGATCCGCCGGTCAGGTTATTAATAACAGCGCGACCGATACCCAGCGGTGAGATGCCGCCATGCTCATAGAAGGTGCGGTCCTCCGCAGCGAGCACTGCCTTTTGCGTCTGCTCCGGAATGTCCTTCAGCGTGACACTTCGCCGAGTGGAGTCACCCAGTCGGCCGAGCTCTGTTGTGCCGTCATTCCAGTAGACGATCGTTGCCTGGCTGGTGGCGAGCTCATTAGGCGTGGGCACTGGAGTCAGGAAGACAATGCCAATGAAGGCGATGATGCACACGGCAATGACTCCGCCAGCAATCAGGATCGTGTTGCGGATCCAATGACGCTTGCGCGGCGCATGTGCACTTCGTGTGCGCGCACTCTTCTTCGCCGGCTTCTGCTGGCTCATGGGCATCCTTGTGTTTCTGGCAATGGGGAAGGGCTGACCGAGATCAGCTAGTCAAGGAGATCACGCGGAGTAGGCAGCGCCTTGCGCGGCACGCCGTCGCCCAGGACGTATGTGGTGATGAGGAAATTCCACGAGCAACGTCCGCACACCTCCACCACGTACACGTTGAAGGAACCGAACTTGGTCGCCATCGGAGCGAGTTCGTCTGTTGCGCGAATCCGACCGGAGTACGGCCCGAGCTCATCGCCATAGACATACGTGACGTGGACGAAGTCGGGGCTCTTGCAGACCGGGCATGGGCCAGGTGCCTGCTCGCCGTGGTTCTTGGCCGCCTTCAGCAGGTAGGGGTCGGCGTCGCAGAACTCAGAGCTGAGGGCACCGCCGTTGAACAGGGAATACAGGGCGCTTTGACGAGCGAGCACGTGGTCGACGACTCGCCTAGGGGCTGCGGGATCTCGCACCACCTCGGGTTCGGCGAGTTCCGGGCGCGGCTTGGAGCTGCTTCGGGCGCCCTTGGGAATAGACCCGCGCAGCGCGGTGCGTCCCCGTGGCTCGGCCATGAATTCACCTTACGTCGCCTTTCCCAGTGGGGCGAACTTTGTTTATATGCTTTTTCGTTATATCGTGTTACGCAGTTACTGACACCTGAAGGGGTATCCATGGCACGCCGGGCTGATGTCCTCGAGTTCGCCGTCCTCGGCATGCTCGCTGACGGCCCCCTTCACGGGTATGAACTGCGCAAGCGGCTGACCGCGGTGCTCGGCACCTTCCGAGCACTGTCCTTCGGCTCCCTCTACCCCGCTCTGCGCCGGCTCGAAGAACGCGGTCTCATCGAGAACGTCGACACCACTCCGGCCCTGGGTTCAGCCGCTCCCCCTCTGGCCGCCAAGCGCGCCCGCGTCGTCTATGCCCTGACAGCCAGCGGCCGTGAGTCCTTCAGCGGGTGGGTCGCCCAGCCCGGCCCCGAGGCGTGGGAGGACGAAGGCTTCGCGGCCCATCTCGCCTTCTTCGCCAAGACCGAGGCACGGGTGCGCCTGCGAATTCTCGAAGGTCGACGTTCACGACTCGAGGAGCGCATGCAGTCGATGCGCGATGCGATCCGGCTCGGCCGAGAGCGCATGGACACCTACACCTTGCAACTCCAGCAGCACGGCCTTGATGGCACGGAACGCGAGGTTGCCTGGCTCACCGAACTCATTCACCTCGAGCAGAGCGGTGACACACAAGAACTTCCCACTGCCGATCAATTGGTCGGTAGCGAGTAACACGCGCATCCGCGCATTCCCCACCCCCACATGAAAGGCATTCCCCCATGGCCTCAGTTCGCGTAGCGATCGTCGGTGTAGGCAACTGCGCCTCCTCACTCGTCCAAGGTGTCGAGTACTACAAGGACGCTGATCCGTCAGCAGCAGTTCCCGGTCTGATGCACGTGCAGTTCGGCGAGTACCACGTTCGCGACGTGAAGTTCGTTGCTGCATTCGATGTTGATGTCAAGAAGGTCGGTCTCGATCTCGCTGACGCGATCGGCGCATCCGAGAACAACACCATCAAGATCTGCGATGTACCCAAGACCGGCATCACTGTGCAGCGCGGCCTAACACTCGATGGCCTGGGCAAGTACTACCGCGAAACCATCACCGAGTCCGATGCACCTGCTGTCGATGTCGTTGCGGCGCTTAAGGAAGCCCAGGTCGACATCGTCGTGTGCTACCTGCCCGTCGGTTCCGAGGATGCCGCGAAGTTCTACGCACAGTGCGCTATCGACGCAGGCTGCGGCTTCGTCAACGCTCTGCCCGTGTTCATCGCCGGTACGCCCGAGTGGGCCAAGAAGTTCGAGGATGCAGGCCTGCCGATCGTGGGCGATGACATCAAGAGCCAGGTCGGCGCCACCATCACGCACCGAGTGCTCGCCAAGCTCTTCGAAGATCGCGGCGTGATCCTCGATCGCACCTACCAGCTCAACGTCGGTGGCAACATGGACTTCAAGAACATGCTTGAGCGCGATCGTCTCGAGTCGAAGAAAATCTCCAAGACCCAGTCGGTCACCTCGCAACTCTCCCATGATCTCGGCGAGCGCAACGTGCACATTGGTCCGTCGGACTACATCGCCTGGCTCGATGATCGCAAGTGGGCCTTCGTGCGCCTTGAAGGTCGCGCCTTCGGCGATGTTCCTCTGAGCCTTGAGTACAAGCTCGAGGTGTGGGACTCCCCGAACAGCGCCGGCGTGATTATTGATGCAGTGCGTGCGGCAAAGATTGCCAAGGATCGTGGCATCGGCGGTCCGATCCTCTCCGCTTCCAGCTACTTCATGAAGTCACCGCCCGTGCAGTACAACGACAGCCAGGCCAAGCAGGCGGTCGAGGACTTCATCTCCGGTGCGATCGAGCGCTAGGACTTCCCTTCAGAAACGGCCTTCGCCCTTGGGGTGGAGGCCGTTTCTGTCATGTATTCCTGGGAGTTCTCACCTGCTCGTGGAATTCGGGGGCAGTCGGGCCCTAGGCTCCCCTCGATAGTCCTCGATACGGCCGGACGGGAATTCCATGAGCGCAGCAGTTGCAACACCGAAGAAGCAGCGCAAGATTGGCGTGCGCTCAGTCGCAGCCCTGCTTGTCTTCATCATCGCGGTTCTCGTCACGCCGGTCGCACTTGTCGGTCACTGGGGTCACCGCACGGTCATCGACACCACGCGCTACCTGGAGACCGTCGGCCCGCTCGCCTCGGATCCCGGAGTTCAAGAGTCGATCTCCACCGCGGTGACGAACGCGATCACTTCGCAGATCAACACGGATGAACTCGTCGGTGGTCTGCTCGGAAATATCGTCAAGAACCCCACGATCCAAGACAAGCTCAGCGGCCCGATCGCCGCAGGCATCAACGGTCTCATCGGCCAGGCCGTTACGGCCTTCGTGGCATCCGATGCCTTCCAGCAAATCTGGATCACGCTGAACACCGGCATTCAGAAGAGCTTGCTACTGATTCTCGAGGGCAAGGACGGCGGTCCGGTCTCGCTGCAAGGCGATGAGGTGGTACTCGACGTTTCCTCGCTCATTAGTGCTGTCCAGCAAAACCTTGTCGATCGCGGTGTCAGCGTCGCTGCCAACATTCCGCTGCCCACCACCGACAAGCAGATCGTGCTGTTCAATTCGCCAGCACTCGCCCAGATTCGCACCCTCTACAGCCTGACCTCGCCTGTACTGGCGTGGTTCCCGCTTTTGCTTGCGGCGCTCTTCGCACTTGCCGTCTGGCTTTCACGCCGTAAGGGCCGCATGGTGCTCGCCACCGGCGTTGCCCTGGTTGTGATGACCGGCGCGACCAAGCTCATTCTCGATTACGCGCAGACGATGTTCACCGATCAGCTTGCCGGCACCATCTTCGCTCCGGCCTCCCAAGCTTTCTGGGACACCTTCTTCAAGTACCTGATTCTCGGCATTCAGTCGATGATCCTGCTTGGCATCACGATCGCGATCGCCGGCTGGCTTGGCTCGCGCGTGCGTGCGGCAACCAAGATTCGCCGTTGGCTTGCTGGTGGTCTCGAGCAACTCGGTGCTGAGATTCCCTCGAGCGGGATTGCCCGTTCGATGGCTGCGCATGCGGACCTGTGGCGCACCATTGCTTCGGTAATCGGAGCGCTTCTCCTTGTCTCCGGCGATGTGCTCTCGCCCTGGCATGTCATCTGGACTGTGCTGTTGACTGCTGGCCTGTTCGCCGGCATTCAGCTGCTCATCGGCTCCACGATGGACGCCGTCGAGGTCGAGGAGATCGTGGTCATCGTCGAGTAAACGACGACCACTTGCTCAGTGGCCGCCCGAGCCGCCCACTCGCTTATTCAGTGGCCGCCCGAGCCGCCCACTCGCTTATTCAGTGGCCGCCCGAGCCGCCCACCATGCCCGAAGTGCCTCTGTCGCCATCTCCTCGCTCATCGGTCCGCGATCTAGTCGCAGGTTGAGCAGGAACTCATAGGCCTCGCCGACGACACGACCCGGCGGGATGTCGAGGATGCGCATGATCGCCGCACCATCGAGATCAGGGCGAATGGCGGCGAGCTCCTCTTCCGCGGCGAGAACCTCAATGCGCTGTTCCAGCGAGTCGTATGCGCGTTGAAGGTCTGCAGCTCGGCGCTTATTTCGAGTCGTCGAGTCAGCGCGGGTGAGCTTGTGCAGGCGAGTGAGCAGCGGACCGGCATCTCGCACGTAACGGCGAACTGCACTGTCCGTCCATTCGCCGGTGCCGTAACCGTGAAAGCGCAAGTGCAACTCGACCAAGGTTGCGACGTCATCAATCATGTCGTTGGAGAAGCGCATTTCCTTCATTCGCTTCTTCGTCATGCGTCCGCCCACTACTTCGTGATGGTGGAATGACACGCGACCATCGCCTTCGAACTTTCGCGTGCGCGGCTTTCCGATGTCATGTAGCAATGCGGCTAGGCGCAAGACCGGATCAGGCCCAGACATTGGCTCGTGCGAGGTTTCGAGGTCAATGGCCTGCTCAAGAACGATCAACGTGTGCTCGTAGACATCCTTATGACGGTGATGCTCGTCTTCTTCCAGACGTAGCAACGGAAGTTCGGGCAACACGTACTCGACAAGACCGGTGTCGACCAACAATGTGAGACCTGTGCGCGGGTCAGGTGACATCACGATCTTCATGAACTCCTCGCGAGTGCGCTCGGCACTCACGATGGCAAGGCGATCACTCATCTCGGTCATCGCCACGAGAACTTCCGGCACCACCTCGAAGCCAAGTTGCGAGGCAAAGCGCGCGGCACGCATCATGCGCAACGGATCATCGCTGAACGACATCTCCGGCGAGCCCGGAGTGCGAAGTACCTTTGCGTCGAGATCGGCGAACCCGCCGAAGAGATCGACGAATTCCATGCTGGGCAGCCGAAGCGCCATCGCATTGACAGTGAAATCGCGCCGGCCAAGGTCGCCGGCCAAGGTGTCGCCGAATTCAATTTCCGGCTTTCGAGACTCGGGGTCGTAGGTCTCGGAGCGATACGTGGTGATCTCGCACTCGCGGCCGAGCACCCTGGCTCCGACCGTGCCGAAGCGAATTCCAACATCCCAGGTGGTGTCGGCCCAGCCGTCGAGGAGCGCCAAGATCTGCTCGGGTCGGGCACTTGTCGTGAAATCGAGGTCGATCTGCTCGTGCCCGCCGACCGAATTGCCCTTGACCAGTTCGCGGCCGAGCAAGGCATCGCGCACCGGACCGCCGACCAGGGCGATCTCGTGCCCGGCCTCGGTGAATCGCTCACCTAGACGGGTCAGCAGGCCCATGAGGGGGGCCAGCGCCGTCTCGGCAGCCTTCATCGATGACACGCCGTGCAGCGTAGCCAGCCCCGGCCTGCACGGGCGAATGCATCGGGCGCGAGCGGAGCCACGGGGCGCGGAGGCTCCGGGCGGTTATCCTCGAAGCATGGCCAGCACCCGGACGGTAGAGGAGACCTCCGCCGGGGGCCTGATCCTTGACCGCTCGGGCAGTCCCAAGGCCGCTCTCATTGCCCGACGAGACCGGCGCGGTCGCCTGATCTGGTCTTTGCCGAAGGGTCACCTAGAGCAGGGCGAGACCCCCGAGGACGCCGCGATTCGCGAGGTCCACGAGGAGACCGGCATCAGCGGGAAGGTCCTGGCCCCACTCGGCACCATCGACTTCTGGTTCATGGCCGACAACCACAAAATCCACAAGACCGTCCATCACTTCCTCATGGAGGCCGAGAGCGGCGAGCTCTCCGATGCCGATGTCGAGGTTGTGGAGGTTGCCTGGGTTCCCCTGGACGAAGTGAGCTCGCGACTGCGCTATGCCGATGAGCGCAAGTTGCTCTCACTCGTTCCCGATCTGCTGCTCGAGTACTGATGCGCCTGTGTCGCGCACTGCTGGCAGCAGTGGCCCTTCTCATGCTCGTTGCAGCCCCAGCGCATGCAGCCGAAGCCGCACGCCTGGTTTACCCGATAACCGTGCTGTCGACCGGACGCATCACCTTCTCCGGTGACTCGGGCGGAGTTCCGATCACCGTGGAGAACACCAGCGGTGCTCCCGTGACGCTCTCCATTGAACTGGTCGGATTTCCGTCCTCGCGTCTGGATTCTGATCCGATCGACAATGTCGTCGTCGATCCAGGAATGCGCAGCAGCGTCGAGATCGATGCACGCATCATCGGCGATGGTCCTCTTGATGCCTCCGTGCGCGTGACATCGCCGACCGGTAAGCGACTTGCGCTCCCCGCCACCGTCACCTTGGCCTCGGCCGCATATGCGCGTGCTGCCGGCTGGGTTGTTCTCGTGGCCTTCCTTGCACTTGCGGTTTTCGTTGTGGTCGGCGTGACACGTCGAATTCGCAAGGCCCATGCCGCTCGAAAGCCTCCGGCATCGGGAAGCATGGCCACGTGAGCAATACGGCATCAGCGCGTTCGCTGATGAAGCCCAGTGCCGTGATGGCGGCCGGCACGGTCGCCTCGCGCATCACGGGTGTCTTTCGCGATATTGCCGCGACCGCGGCCCTGGGCTTCTTCCTGGTTTCTGATGCTTTCTCGCTCGGCAACTCTTTGCCGACGGTCATCTACATCCTGGTGATCGGAGGTGCGCTTAACGCGGTGTTCGTGCCGCAGCTCGTGCGCCGCATGAAGGAGGACGCCGACGACGGTCGTGCCTATGCCGATCGGCTCATCACGCTCGTGGGCTCGATCCTGCTTGTGTTCTCAGTGCTGGCAGTCCTCTGCGCACCGTTGATCGTCGATCTCTACACGCCCGATAACTACCCTGCGAACGAATACGACCTCGCGGTTGCATTCGCTCGCCTGTGTCTTCCGCAGGTTCTTTTCTACGGCATCTACACGATGCTGAGCCAGGTGCTCAATGCACGAGGACGCTTCGGTGCTCCGATGTTCGCACCCATCGCGAACAATGTGGTCGCGATTGCCACCTTCTTGCTGTTCATCGCAGTCGCCGGCACCTCTGCTGCAGGTGATGGCACCCTGACCTCGCAACAAGTGCTGATTCTCGGCATCGGAACAACCCTCGGCGTGATCGTGCAGGCGCTGATCCTGATTCCCGTACTCGTGCGAAGCGGTTACCGCTGGAAGCCGCGCTTTGACTGGAAGGGCACCGGCCTGGGCAAGACCGGTTCTCTTGCGCTCTGGACGATCGGCCTGGTGTTCGTGAATCAGGCCGCCTACATCGTGATCACCCGGTTGGCCGCGAAGGCGAATGTCGATGCTGCTGCTGCGGGCGTTGCCGCGGCGGGTCTTACGACGTACCAGAAGGCACATCTCGTCTTCATGCTTCCGCACAGCGTGATCACCGTGTCGATCGTCACAGCGATGCTTCCCGCGCTCAGCCGAGTCGCCCACGACGGCAATCTGCGCAAGGTGGGCGACGACGTTGGCGCCACGATGCGTCTTGTTGCGGCGCTTATCGTTCCGATTGCTGCAATTTTCATGTGCATCGGCACGGGAGTCGCGATCCTGCTTTTCGGCTACGGCGCCGCAACCCCGCAGCAGGCGGGCATTATGGGTGCGATCGTCTCTGTCTTCATGATCGGCCTGCTGCCGTTCACTCTCTTCTACGTGATGCTGCGCGGCTACTACGCACTGGAAGACACCAAGACTCCCTTTTGGATCACCGTCGGATTCAACGTCGTGCTTCTTGCGATCGCTGTTCCACTATTCAATGCCTCGCGTGCCGGCGGTTTCCAAGTCGGATCGCTCGCGCTCTCATACGGCATCGCCTATTGGATCGCCTTCATCGTCTCGTGGTTCATTCTCGGCAGGCGACTCGGCGGACTCGACACCCGACGAACTGTTGTCACTTTGGTCAAGCTCATTGCAGCCGGACTTGTGTCACTCGGTGCCATGTTCGCCACGTATGCGTATGTGCTCGAACGTGGAGTGAAGATCTACGAGCGTTCCAAGCTCGGCGTTCTTGAGGAAGTGGTGCTGATCTCGCTGATTGGCCTCGCGGTGTATCTCCTCTGCGCATGGATCCTTCGCGTACATGAGGTCGGACAGGCCGTGGCATTGGTGCGCAGAAAGTTCAGACGATGAAGGGGCTGTACATCGGCCGCTATGAGTTGCTCGAGCAACTCGAGCCCGGCGTGGACGATCGCGCTGTGGCCACCTGGCGTGCGCAGGACTCCGTTCTCGACCGACTCGTCTCATTACGACTCCTCGATGCCGGTGACCCGCGCGCTGCTGCCTTCCTTGGATCAGCCCAGGCAGCCGCGCGAGTGGAGGATCGTCGACTCGTCCGCGTTCTCGACATCTTCCAGACCAGTCACGCCGGACGTGACTACGTGGCGGTCATCAGCGAGTGGGCGACCGGACGTTCACTCGTCGATCTCATCTCTGATGGCCCTGTGAAGGCCGATGAAGCTGTCGAACTGATCACAGAAGTAGCGCTTGGCGTATCAGCGGGTTTGGCAACGAACGTCAATCACGGTCGACTTCGGCCAACGTCGGTCTTCGTGACGGATGCGGGTGAGGTTCGCGTCCGCGGGCTAGCCGTTGACGCTGCGCTCTGGGGGGTCTTGGATCCTGACGTCAGCAAGCAGGCTGCTGACGTTGATGGCTGTGGATCCCTGCTCTATCTCCTGCTGACCGGAACGTGGCCCGGGCCTGAGCTCGACAACATCGAGTCTGCGCCGCGCGCGGGTTCGCGTGTGCTGTCGCCCTCGCGTGTGCGCGCCAGCGTTCCACGGTCACTCGATGACGTCATCGCCCGTTCGGTGCAGTCCGTGCAACGTCCGCGTGGAGTGATGAACGTGACCGACATCGACGGTTTCCTGTCGATCCTGGGCAATGCTCGAGGTCAAGTCACGCCGATTGCTCCTGGCACCAACGCCGTGCAGCGCCAGCGTCGCATCTGGCAGCCAGTTGTTGCGGTTCTCGTCGCGATCGTGTTGGTGATCGGCCTTGGATTCGTGGGCCTGAAGTTGCTGTCATTCGGGGGATCGACGAGTGCACGGGAAACCGTCACGATCGATACAGCGATTCTCACCGAATCGATTGCGCCCACCACAGACTCAGCGCCCACTGGTCAGATCTGGCCGATCCAGTCGGTGCGCAGTTACGACCCCTTTGGTGACGACAATGGCAACGGACGCCCGGATAAGCGCAAGGGCACTGAGAATGACGTCGACGCCATCAACGCCATCGATGGAAACCCCGAGACCGGCTGGCAGACCGCCAAGTACAAGACCGCCGACCTCGATGGCAAGGGCGGCGTGGGCCTCGTCTTCGATCTCGGCGAGCCCCGGCCGATCCAGTCGGCGCTTCTCGTCTTTGACGGCATCGGAACGAGCGCGCAGATTCGGGTCTCGAATGAGATCCAGCCGGACCCAGCGCTGTGGTCGTCAGTGGCGACGGTGGACGGAGCCGGCGAGCAGCTCGAGATTCGATCTCCGCGACCCGTGACCGGTCGGTACGTCCTGGTGTGGTTCACCAAACTGCCTGCCTCTGGAACTGGTTACAGGGGCGGGCTCAAGGAAGTCACATTCAGGTCGTAGTGACCCCTAGATTGTGTCCGTGACCGATGGACCCGAGGTGCTTAGCCTCGAATTCGCGAACGACGGCGAGCTGCTTGCTGCCCATGTCGCCGGTCACCCTGATGCTTTCACCGAGATCGTGCGTCGCCACCGCGATCGGCTGTGGGCGGTGGCGCTCAAGACCACGGGTGATCCCGAGGACGCCGCCGATGCCCTGCAAGACGCCCTCATCTCGGCCTACCGGCGGGCCTCGCAGTTTCGCGGAGACTCCCAGGTGACCACCTGGCTGCACCGGATCGTGGTCAATGCCTGCCTCGACCGCATGCGCCGACGCAACACCCGCCCGACCGTGCCCCTGCCGGTCGAGGAGGAGACGGGAATACCGCTCCCGGACCCCGAGGACCGGATTGCCCGCCGCGAGCTCCAACTCGACATAGCCGCTGCCCTGGCAGAGCTGCCGGAGGATCAACGTGAAGCGGTGGCCCTTGTTGATATCGAGGGCTGGTCAATCGATCAGGCAGCCTTGATGCTCGGCTGCCCGGCCGGCACCGTCAAGAGTCGGTGCTCACGGGGACGAGCAAAGTTAGCTATACGACTTTCCTATTTGCGGAACCCTGGCCCCGAATCAACCGTCATACCCCTGGCGCCGCCTGGGGCTGCCTCGAACTCCGAACGCTCTGACCACGAATCCGACCGGCACCCGAAGGGGGGGAACCACACAGATGGCTGACAACGTTGTTGATCTTTCCGGCGACAACGCCGACGACGGCTGGGTGGCTGATCTCCTCCGTGAGAGCACCGATTCCCTGGCTGACACCCCTGACATCGCGATGCCGCCCGAAGTCTGGACCCGTCTCGAGAATGCTCTCGAGGCAGAGCGAGTGGTGGTGCCCCTGGCCAATCACCGTGAACGGCGAGCTCAGGGCTCTCATCGTGCCCGCTGGGTCGCAGGTGTCGCGGCAGCTGCCGCCGTCGTGGTGGTCGGCGGGCTTTTGGTCACCAATACCTCGCAGGCCCCCGCCCCGATCGCTGGGGCTGAACAGGCGCCCGCCTCCGATTCCGCCGCCATGATGAAGTCGTCAGCCGAGCCGCCCACATCGCGCCTGATGGCCAGTGGCACGGATTACTCCGCGACCTCCCTCGGATCGCAAATCACCTCGCTGTTCCGCGACAAGCTGGGTGTCGCCAAGGCCGCCGACGTTGACGCAATGCCCCGACAGGCGATTGCGGCAATGGCCGGTGACGACTTCATGTCCGATATGAGCAGTCTGCGCACCTGCGTTCAGACCCTCGCCGGCACTCCTGATGGTCATGCCTTAGTGGTAGATCGAGGCACCTTCCACGGTCAACCCGCCGGTCTGATCGTGATCTCGACCTGGGATCACAACATGCCGTCAATGGTCACGCCGTCGGCTCTAGTCGCAACCCCCAAGGGTGACCTCGCAGTCTGGATCGTCGATCCCACGTGCACACCCGTGATGAACCCCGAGGGCACAGAGCCGCTCGCGGTATCCGTCGACTGGTAGTCGGTTTTCGGCACGCACTCCTTGGCGTGAGCGCGGAATAGCCGACGCCCTAGAATCGTTCTACCGACTACGGATTGCAGTGCTGATCCGTGCCCGAAGGCCAACTAAGGAATTCAGTGAGCGACATCCGTAACGTCATCATCATCGGCTCAGGCCCGGCCGGATACACGGCCGCCGTGTACGCAGCTCGCGCACAGCTGTCGCCCCTTGTCTTCGAAGGTTCTGTCACCGCCGGCGGTGCACTGATGAACACCACCGAGGTCGAGAACTTCCCCGGCTTCACCGAGGGCATCATGGGCCCGGCATTGATGGAGAACATGCGCGCTCAGGCAGTGCGATTCGGCTCAGAGATCGTCACCGACGACATCGTCAGTGTTGATCTCACCGGCCCGATCAAGGTTGTCACTGATGGCTCGGGCAACACTCATCAGGCACGTGCCGTCATTCTCGCGATGGGCTCCGGCTATCGCGAACTCGGTCTCGAGAACGAGAAGCGCCTTTCCGGCCGTGGTGTCTCGTGGTGCGCAACGTGCGACGGTTTCTTCTTCCGTGATCAGGACATCGCCGTCGTGGGTGGCGGTGACTCCGCACTCGAGGAGGCCACCTTCCTCACGCGCTTCGCCAAGTCAGTCACGCTCGTGCACCGTCGCGGCGAGCTGCGCGGCAGCAAGATCATGCAGGAGCGCGCACTCGCCAACGAGAAGATGAAGTTCGCCTGGAACTCGCAGGTCGTCGACGTTCTCGGTGATCAGAAGGTCTCAGGGCTGGTTCTCGAAGACACCGTCACTGGCGAGAAGCGTGAACTTCCCGCCACTGGCCTGTTCATTGCCATCGGCCATGACCCGCGCTCTGAGCTCGTCAATGGCCAGATCGACGTCGACGCCGAGGGCTACGTGCTGGTCAAGAACCGCACGTCGCTTACTAACCTCGAGGGTGTCTTCGCCTGTGGCGATCTCATCGACCACTCGTACCGCCAGGCAATCACCGCCGCAGGCTCCGGTTGTGCCGCAGCCCTCGACGCCGAGCGCTTCCTCGCCGCATCCGAATAGCACTTTTCGCACGCTTGACCCGTACCCTCTAGACCACACAGAAGGAGAAAGCCATGGGAGCAACCAAGAAGGTCACCGACGCGAGCTTCGCCGATGACGTCCTGATGAGCACGAAGCCGGTCG
>CANFQC010000014.1 GCA_947449035.1 Actinomycetota bacterium | reverse complement strand
GCCCTCAGTGGTCTCGTAGGAGCCTGCGTACGAATCGGTGCCTGCTTCTGCACTCGAGTAGGTGATGTTTTCGGTCGACATCAGTTGTACGACCTCCGCTGATCCGGGGGCGGCGTTGTGGCGCCCTTGTACTCGACGGGAATTCCGCCGAGGGGGTAGTCCTTGCGCTGCGGATGGCCCGGCCAGTCGTCGGGCATCGCAATGCGGGTAAGTGCTGGGTGGCCTTCGAACACGATGCCGAAGAAATCCCAGGTCTCACGCTCGTGCCAGTCGCAGGTCGGGTAGATGCCGACGATCGACGGAATGCGCGGGTCAGCATCAGGTGCGGCAACCTCGACGCGTACGCGACGGTTGTGAGTGATGGAGAGGAAGTGGTAGACCGCGTGCAGTTCGCGACCGGCCTCGAGTGGGTAGTGCACGCCGCTCACGCCGACGCAGAGTTCGAAGCGCAGGCCCGGCTCATCGCGAAGGGTGGTGACGAACTCGACGATCTTGGAGCGTTCGACGAAGAACGTGATCTCGCCGCGGTCGACGACGACCTTCTCGATTGAATCGTTGATGCCACGCGCAGCGAGTGAGAGATCGAGTTCATCGGCAAGTTCATCAAAGTCGCCGCCGTACGGGCGCTGCGATGCGGGCGGAAGCACGATGGCCTCAACCAGGCCGCCGAAGCCACTGGTATCACCCGAGCCGGCCACGCCGAATGCGCCTTCGCGCACCGCGATGACGTCTAGGGGAGCAACGCCCGAAGGAATAACGGGAATGAGGTTGTCGCTCAACGCAGCAGACCCTTCATCTCGAGGGTGGACGGTGCGGTCAAGGCTGCGGCCTCGAGCTCGATGATCTCCGCCTTGCGGTTCGGGCCGAGCTTCGTATCTTGGATCTTGTCGTGCAGCTTGAGGATTGCGTCGATGAGCATCTCCGGGCGCGGCGGGCAGCCGGGCAGGTAGATGTCGACGGGAACGACGTGATCGACGCCCTGAACGATGGCGTAGTTATTGAACATTCCGCCGCTGGATGAGCAGGCACCCATGGCCAGAACCCACTTCGGGCCGGGCATCTGGTCATAGATCTGGCGAAGAACAGGAGCCATCTTCTGGCTCACGCGACCGGCGACGATCATGAGATCTGCCTGACGCGGTGAGGCGCGAAAGACCTCCATGCCAAAGCGTGCGATGTCGAAGCGCGGGCCGCCGACGGCCATCATCTCGATGGCGCAGCAGGCCAGACCGAAGGTGGCCGGCCAGAGCGAGCCCTTGCGCGCGTAGCCCGCGAACTTCTCGACGGTCGTCAGCAGAACGCCGGACGGCAATGCCTCTTCAAGACCCATGAGTTTTCCCTAGTCCCACTCGAGTCCACGGCGACGCCACACATAGGCGTACACAACGAGGACGGTGACGATGAAGATGATCATTTCGAACAGACCGAACAGCGCGAGCTGGTCGAAAGCGACCGCCCACGGGTACAGGAAGACGATCTCGATGTCGAAGACGATGAAGAGCATGGCCGTGAGGTAGTACTTCACGGGGAAGCGTCCGCCGCCGACCGGCTGCGGAGTGGGCTCGATGCCGCACTCGTATGCGTCGTACTTCGCGCGGTTGTAGCGCTTGGGGCCGGTGAAACTGGCCGTGAGCACCGAGAATGCGGCGAAGCCAAAGGCCAAAAGGCCGAGAACCAGGATGGGGGTGTAGACGTTCACCGCTCCCGCAACTCCTCATCGATCAATGTGAATGATCGCTTCACCGCTTGCGCATTTGTGAAAGGGTTCACGACCGACGTAAGCATAGTGCCCGCACAGGCCGTGCAATCACACGCGGGTACCCCTATGCCTTAGGGGCGAAACCCCTATGAATCGCAACGATTCCGCCAGTCAGATCACGCCACTGCACGCGCTCCCAGCCAGCTGCACTGAGATCACCGGCGAGCTCGCGCTGATCTGGCCAGGCTCGGATCGATTCGGCCAGGTAGACGTAGGCCTCCGGGTTGGTGGCCACCGCCCGGGCCACGGGCGGCAGGGCCTTCATGAGGTACTCGGTGTACACCGTGCGCAGCGGCGCCCAGGTCGGGTGCGAGAACTCGCAGACCACCAAGCGCCCGCCGGGACGGACCACCCGGCGCAGTTCTGCCAGGCCGGCATGGCGATCGGCCAGATTACGAAGGCCGAAGGAGATCGTGGCCGCGTCAAAGGAGGCGTCCTTGAAGGGCAGATGAAGGCCGTCGCCGGCCACGAAGGGCAGGCCCGGCTGGCGCTGACGGCCCACATTGAGCATTCCGAGGCTGAAATCGGTGGGCACAACGAAGGCCCCGGCCCGCACGAAGGGCTCACTGGAGGTTCCCGTGCCGGCCGCGAGATCGAGGATCCGCTCGCCTGGCTTGGGATCCACGGCCGCCACGACTGCCTTGCGCCATTGACGGGTCTGCCCGGCGGCGAGCACGTCATTGGTGATGTCGTAACGCTTGGCCACTCCATCGAACATGGCCGCGACGTCTACTGGCTCCTTGGTGAGATCCGCTCGCATCTGCTGAACTTAGCAAGAGACCATACGCTGTGCAGATGCAAGGATCCGACCGCGTGACCGGCCCCACGGAGGCCACCGGCACCAGCAGCGTCCTTCGCGTCAGTACCCGCCCCATTGCCGATGCCGGCGACCTCTTGCGCCGAATCCCCCGCGATTCCCCCGTGGCATGGGTCAGAAATGGCGATGGAATCGTCGGCTGGGGCGTGGCCGCACGACTTGAGGTCCGCGGTCGCGAGCGCTTCAGCCGTACCCAGCGCTGGTGGAATCAGTTGTGCGCGAGCGCAGTGATCGACGACACCGTCTCGGTGCCAGGCACCGGCGCCGTGGCCTTCGGCTCATTCGCCTTCGACCCAGAGCGTGACATGTCGGTCGTGATCGTCCCCAAGGTCGTGCTCGGTCGTCGCGGCGGTCAGTCGTGGATCACCACCATTGGCATCGGCGCTGCCGACTCGGCTGAGATCTCCCCCGTCACCGCACTCCCGGAGGCTCCGACCTCCGTTACCTGGTCGCGCGGCAGCCGTGAGCGTGCCGACTGGGAATCCTCGATCAGCGATGCGATCACCCGCATCAACAGCGGTGAAATCGACAAGGTGGTACTGGCACGTGACATCGTCGCCGACATCGAGGGTGAGCTTGATCCGCGTTATCTGCTCGTCAATCTCGCAGCCGCCTATCCCTCAACCTGGACTTTCAGTGTCGACGGCCTGATCGGCGCGACCCCCGAACTTCTCGTACGCCGCACCGGTGATCTCGTCACCAGTCGCGTACTTGCCGGCACCGTGAGCAAGCTCGGCGACGAACGCCGCGACGCATCGCGCGCAAATGCGCTGCTCGACAGTGACAAGGATCTTGAGGAGCACGAGTACGCGGTGAATTCAGTGGCACGTGCGCTTGCCGCGCACTGCACCGATCTCGACGTGCCCGCTACTCCGCATGTGCTTCCACTCGCGAACGTCCAGCATCTCGCCACTGATGTCACTGGCCGACTTGCCGATGGGGCATCCGTTCTTGCGCTCGCGGCATCACTTCATCCGACAGCCGCGGTCTGCGGCACTCCCACTGAGCGCGCCTTCGATCTCATCCGCGATATCGAGGGCATGGATCGTGGTCGCTACGCAGGCCCTGTGGGCTGGTTCGACTCGCACGGCGATGGCGAATTCGGCATCGCGCTTCGCTGCGCCGAGATTGATGTCACCAACAAGCGCGTGCGCGCATTCGCCGGCTGCGGGATCGTCGCAGGCTCAAACCCCGCAATGGAGTGGGCAGAGGCAGACGCGAAGCTCATTCCGATTCGCACTGCACTCGGAGACTAAGCCGAAGCGAGCGCTTCGCCGATTGCAAGCTGCACGTTGCGCAGCATGCGTGATTCGCGTACGCGATCGCACGTAGTCGCAACGATCACGTGCACGCCACCGGCCTCGAGGGCGCTCTCAACACTCGATCGAAGTTCATCGGCGGTGGCGACTCGCACTGCTTCAGCGCCATACGAGGTAGCCAGCGCAGCGATATCGGTTTCGGATGCAGTGCCGAACACGCGCTCGAATACGCGAGCGAAACGCTCATCGCCCTGCTCGAGCGACGAGAAGATTCCGCCGCCGCTGTTATCTGCCACCACGTAAACGAGGTCAGGGCGTTCCTCAGCCTGTGGAACTGACAGGGCGTTGCTGTCATACAGGAAGGTGAGATCGCCGATGAAGGCGATCGCGGCCGAACCACCGTTGTCTTGCAACGCACGTGCCGCACCCCAGGCGGATGACACTGCGCCGTCAATGCCTGAGGTACCTCGATTAGCGATCACGATGGCATCGCGGACTGATGTCGACGCAAAATTGAGGAGATGGCGAATCGGCCACGAAGGACCGCTGAAGAGGAGTCCGCCGTCAGGCACCATCGGCGCGATGACGCGTGCAATGTGTGCACCTGTAAGAACTTCGCCGTCACCCGCAAGAGCGGTCTCGACCGCCGCGGCAGCAAGAACATCGGCTCGCTGCCACTCTGCCAGCCAGGTCTCGTCGATCTCCATGTCTTCCGGTGGAAGCGGCACCGAGGTGACAACTAGATCGGCGCTGCGCATGGGATCGCTCCAGGAAGGCTGCTGATCGACAGCGATATGCAGCGGCGTGCGAGCGATCATCCGCAACAGACCACGGCTGAGCCCGACGCGACCG
Organism: Actinomycetota bacterium; assembly: GCA_947449035.1. Classification (GTDB taxonomy): domain Bacteria; phylum Actinomycetota; class Actinomycetes; order S36-B12; family S36-B12; genus CAIKZY01. The sequence continues at coordinate 44,943 of CANFQC010000014.1, read as the reverse complement.
ACGGTAATGATGATGTCGGGCACGTGCTCTTCGCAGAACGCCGAGTCGGCAAGGAGCAATGCACCGTGTGCGAGAACCGTGTCACAGCCGGCAACATTCGCGGTGGGCTCGCCGATGATCGGCCAGCCGGCTGTATCCGCGAGATCGTCAATCAGTTCAACAGCGTCATCACCATCGTGATCGCCCACGATGATTAGGCCGCGCGGCGGAATCTCTGCACCCTCAATCAAGGACTCGAGAATGTCATCGAGCGGTGTGCTCATGCCGGCAATCAAGCGTGCATCGGCTGTCCAGGGGCGACCGTCGTCGCGTCCGTCAAGCGACTCGATCCACTCACTGTCGCCGGCATCAGGCACGAGCGGCTCGGCGAAAGGAATGTTGACCTGGACAGGGCCAGGACGCACGGCATCAGTTGCGAGTGCGACCGCGCGAGCGATTGTCGAGCGCCAGTAACGCACCTGCCCGAGGGCTTCGCGAGCGACCGACATGTCGATCGCCGCACGTGCGTGCTCACCGAAGATGCCCGGCTGCCTGATGGTCTGATTTGCGCCGACATCGCGCAGCTCCGGCGGACGGTCTGCAGTCAGAAGCAGCATTGGGATGCCGGAAATATCGGCCTCGACTACAGCTGGATGCAGGTTGACCGCGGCTGTTCCTGAAGTAGTGATGACGGCAGCAGGAACCCCGGTGATCTTCGCGAGTCCGACGGCCAGGTAGCCCGCGGAGCGCTCGTCGATGCGCACATGAAGGCGAAGTTCCATTCGAGCCTCGGCCTCAGCCGCCGCGATGGCGAGTCCGGCTGAGCGGGAACCAGGTGACAGCACGAGATCGGAGACCCCGCAGCGCAGCAATTCATCGATGATGACACGCGCTTGAGCCGTCGAGGGATTCACGACCTCAGCCTATGCCGAGGGCATCGCGCATGCGATCGGTTGCACCTGCCTGCCAGGCGGCGGTCAGGCGAGAACGCCACTGCGTGTCATCGACGACTCGGGCCCGAGCACGGCTCAATGCCTGCGCGTCTGGCTCAATGCGGCCGACGGGAATCTGCCCCGCGAATGGCACGACGGGTGTCACGACGAGGTCATCTGCGAGCAGCGCACCGGTGCCCAAACCTGATGCGAGCGGAAGCTCGGGAAGTGCGCCGGCCAAGGCCAGGGCGGTTCCCAGACCAACCGAGGAATCCATCGCCCCGCTCACGACGACCGGCAAGCCGAGCGCTGTGATGAGATCAAGAGAGGAGCGCACTCCGCCGAGGGTCGCTGGCTTGATGATCGCGATGTCGGCCACATCAGCAAGACGAAGTGAACTCGGATCATCCGAGGTCCGAATGCCCTCGTCGACCGCAATGGGAACGCCGGTCTCCCGGCGCACAACAGCCAGGTCATCAAGCGAGGCACACGGCTGCTCGGCGTACTCCAGGCCGTAGCTCGCGCAGCGCTCGAGCATCGCGATCGCCTCGTCGAGCTGCCACTGCGCGTTCGCATCAAGTCGAATGCGCCCGGCACCTGAGCCAAAAGTTTCGTCGAGAACCTCACGCACCATCGCCACGCGAGCGATATCGAGATCTGGCGAGCCGCCCACCTTGATCTTGATCGTGCGACAGCCGCGTGCAACAGCCTCGCGCACAAGCGATTCAGCCTGCTCGATTGGAACTGCGGGGATGATGGCGTTGACCTCGACAGCTGCACGCACCGCCTCGGGCCAGCCCTCGAATGCGGCCTCAATTGCTGACGCAAGCCAACGAGATGCTGCTACGGGCGAGTAATCAGCAAAGGGAGCGAACTCGCCCCACCCTGCTGGCCCCTCGATCAGCATTCCCTCGCGCACGTCGACATCACGGAAGGTGCGACGTAGAGGCAAGGCAAAAGGCACGGCAGCATCGAGAAGCCGCTGCAGGTGCCGATCGGTCATGGGCGCTTGGGGAACTGACTGAAGTCGGGGCGCTGCTTGTTCTTGTAAGCATCGCGGCCGTGCTGCGCCTCTTCGGACATGTAGAACAGCAAGGTCGCATCGCCGGCGAGCTGCTGAATGCCTGCGAGACCATCGTCAGCGGCATTGTGCGATGCCTTGAGCATGCGCAGCGCCATCGGCGAGAGCTCAAGCATGCGCTTGGCCCAGTCGACGGTCTCGATCTCGAGATCCTCGATCGGCACGACTGAGTTCACCAGGCCCCAGTCATAGGCCTGCTCAGCGCCGTATTGACGGCACAGGTACCAGATCTCGCGCGAGCGTTTCATGCCGATCGTGCGCGCGAGAAGGCCGGAGCCGTAACCGCCGTCGAAGGAGCCGACCATTGGCCCGGTCTGCTGGAAACGTGCATTGTCTGCGGCGATCGACAGGTCGCACACCACGTGCAGCACGTGGCCACCACCGACCGCGTAACCCGCGATCATCGCGACAATCGGCTTCGGGGTGCGGCGGATCTGGATCTGCAGGTCGAGCACGTTGAGTCGTCCGATGCCCTTCTGAGCGACTTCGTCGTTGCCGATGTAACCATCGTCGCCACGGATCATCTGGTCACCGCCGGAGCAGAAGGCGAGGTCACCTTCGCCGGTGAGAATGATGACGCCGACGGAGTCGTCGTCACGTGCCTTATTCAGGGCATCCTGAAGTTCGAACAGGGTCTGCGGGCGAAATGCATTGCGCTTCTCCGGACGGCAGATGGTGATCTTCGCGATGCCCTCGGCGTCGCCGGTCGAGAGCTCGTAGCGAATATCGCCGTACTCGCCCGCCGAGCGCCACTCGCACGCAGGAGTTGCCGAGGAGTGCGCGGGGTTGGTCAGCGCCGGCGAACCCTCGGGGGCAACGGGCGGCAGGACATATCGAGTACGGGTATCCATGCTGCCGAGGTTACCGTCACCTCCTAGGCTCGGCGAGATGGCTACTGACCCGCTAGTGCGCATCCCCGTTCCCTCGGGGCCTGCCGGACTCGATGCACTCGCTGGGCCACTACGCGCGGCGCTCGAAGGCTCCGGCCCAGCCATCACCCCGATCCCTGTGGTCAGTGCCACGATCTCCGATGCCTATGTGCGCTCACTTCTGAAAGCCACAGCGCCCGGAGAGCCACTCGAGGATGACCGCACGGCAGTCGTGCTGTCGACATCCGGCTCAACCGGAAACCCCAAGGGCGTGCTGCTCTCCGCCGACGCTCTCGTGGCCCTGAATCCATGGCGTGATGAGCCCTCCACGTGGGTCGCCGCGATCCCGCTGACCTCCGCAGGCGGCCTCAATGTGCTGACGCGCGCACTCGCGCCCGGCTCCACGTGTGTCGGAATCGATAGCCTCGGTGGAGCTCGGCCTTTTTCACCACTGGGTTTCGCGGCAGCCGTCGATTCGGCAGCGGCGAATGGTCTTCCCATCCGGACCTCACTCGTGCCCGCTCAGGTTCGACGACTGCTCGGCGATGTTCCAGGGATCACGGCGCTTCGTGCATGCACGACCATCCTGGTCGGCGGCGCAGGCCTTGATCCGGCTCTTCGCGAGGCCGCGCTCGCACACGACATCACTCTCACCTCGACCTACGGCATGACCGAGACCTGCGGTGGATGCGTCTACGACGGCATTCCGCTCGATGGCGTGACCGTAGGCATCGACAGCGCATCTCGGGTAACCCTCGGTGGACCGAGCATCGCACTCGGTTACCGCCACCAGCCCGCACTGACCGCCCAGCACTTCACCGATGACGGTTTCCTGACCAGCGACCTTGGCGAATTCGTCGATGGGACGCTGCGCATCATCGGCCGTTCCGACGACGTGGTCACGGTCAATGGCGTAAACGTCTCAGTGACAGCCATCGAAGCAGTGCTTCGCACTCACGCGAGCATCAAAGACTGTGCAGTCATCGCTACCGATGACCCCGAACGTGGCAGCCGACTCATCGCCTTCGTGTGCACAGACGATCTTGATAGAGATTCACTGGGCGACCTGATCACCGAGCAGCTCGGTGCCGCTGCCCGACCGCGTGCCTTCACTACGATCGAGCACCTGCCCACGCTTCCCGGTGGCAAGACCGACCGGCAGGCACTCATCGCACTGGCTCGGGAGACTCACTGATGGCAACCGCCTCTCAATGGCTCGGCGGATCACGTCCGCGCACCCTCCCGGCAGCCTTTGCTCCCGTCATCGTGGGAACCGGAATGGCCATCAGCGTGCAGTCCTTCAACGGCTGGGCCGCACTGCTCGCCCTGATCGTCGCGGTCGCACTTCAGGTCGGCGTCAATTACTCCAATGACTACAGCGACGGGATTCGTGGCACTGACGAGGCACGAGTTGGCCCGGTGCGCCTCGTGGGCCAAGGCCTGGCTCCGGCCTCGCAGGTCAAACGCGCGGCATTCCTGAGCTTCGCTGTCGCGATGGTCGCCGGTCTAGGCCTGGTACTCATCACGCAGAAGTGGTGGCTGCTCCTGGTCGGCGTCGCATGCGTTGCGGCGGCCTGGCTTTACACCGGCGGCAAGCATCCCTACGGATACCTCGGGCTCGGCGAGATCTTCGTCTTCGTGTTCTTCGGACTCGTACCCGTGGTCGGCACGTTCTACGTGCAAGCGCTCACGGTGACAGTGAGCTCAGTCATCGCAGCCTGCGGAGTGGGCTTCTTGTGTTGCGCCATCCTCGTCACCAACAACTTGCGCGACATTCCGGGCGACACCACGAGCGGCAAGCGCACACTCGCCGTTCGCCTTGGCGACTCACGCACTCGCGTGCTCTACCTGGTGCTCGTGATCGCGGCCGCCATCTGCGTCATCGTCTTAGCCGTTACCTACTCGAAATCAGCAGTGCTCGCCTTGGCATCTTTTGCCCTCGCCGTGACTCCGGTACGCATCGTGATGTCAGGAGCCAAGGGACGCGACCTCATCGCAGCTCTCAAGGGCACTGGAACCTTGGTCCTCGCCTACGGCATCGTGCTCGGCATCGGCCTGGCGTTGAACTAGTCGTCAACATCCTCGGCACGCGCCGAGGCATCAATGCGTGCATTCATTCGACGGAAGAAGCCGTAGAGCACCGCACTCATTGCATCGCGCTGACCGTTGAGCGCAACAATGCTGATGGCGCCGGAAATCAGGATCGCGAATGCCGCAGCAAAAAGACCGTGAATCGGCGTGAAGTACTCGATGAGGAACCACGCCAAGGCGAAGATGGCCAGGCGAAGCGCCGTGTAGAACACGATGGACCAGGCCGAACGGCTACGAGTGCTCACGGGAATACCGTACGCGTTTCCCGATATCCTGGTACTCCAGGGAGGCTCACATGCTGCGGGTAGTGCTCATCATCGTCTTGCTCGGCGTGTACATCGCGTCGATCATTGACGTCATTCGCACGCCCTCGCGTGAATCACGCAAGCTTCCGGTGTTCGTCTGGCTGATCATCGTCGTGGTGCTACCCGTTGTGGGCGGAGCGCTGTGGTGGGTACTCGGTCGGGTGTGGCCCGATCGCAAGCGCGGACGCAAGCAGGTGGCCTCACCCGACGACGATGCACGCTTCTTGCGCCAACTCGATGACGAGGCCTGGAAGCGCAAGATGCGTGAGCGCCGCGGCGACGACGACTCCCCCGAGCCCGCCGCGAACTAGGTCGAGTTAGACGCCTGAATACGAATGCAGGCTGTTGATGAACAGGTTCACGCCGAAGTAATTGGCCAAGAAGGTCGACCAACCGATGATGGCGATCCACGATGCACGATTGCCGCGCCAGCCGACAGTGCTGCGCGCATGCAGGTAAGCCGCGAACACCACCCAGGTGATGAAGGCCCAGGTCTCCTTGGGATCCCAGCCCCAGTAACGACCCCAGGCATTCTCGGCCCAGATCGCGCCGGCGATAACCGCGAAGGTCCAGAGCGGGAAGGTGAACGCGATGATGCGATTAGCCATCACCTGCAGCCGCTCCTGCGAGGGCATGCGGGCGGTTAGGCCGGTGACAGGGGCGCCAGCCGCCTTGCGCTCGGCGTGACCTTGCACAAGGGCGAGGGCGGAGACAGCGGCAGAGAGCGTGAAGGCACCCGAGCAGATGATCGCCGCAGACACGTGAATGACGAGCCAGTACGACTTGAGCGCGGGAACCAACTGCGCGGCTTCGGTGTACAGCACGGTGACAGCGAGTCCGAGGGTGAGCAGCGCGGGAATGACAATGAAGATGCCAAGCCAACGCACATCCCGCTTGATCGAGAAACCGAGGAACACCACCAAGATGCCGAGTGCCGCGGTGATGGAGAACTCGTACATGTTGCCCCACGGCACGCGACCGGCCCAGAGCCCGCGAAGCACGACTCCGAGCAGCAGGAGTGCGGTGCCGAGCCAGGTGAGGGACATCGCGATATTCGCGGAACGACGGCCAGGCACGAAGGGGTCGATGACCTCGGTGCGCGTGATGACAGCGGTGCTGCCCTCGCTTTCGACGATCTCCGCTGCCGCGACCACGGCCGGCTTGCGTCGTCCGGCGGCGAAGGAGAAGGCGAAGAAGACCATCGCAAGAGTCAGCACGAGCATCGACGCGTAGATCGCGCTGTTGCTTGCCTGGGCGAGCTCTGCGGGGGTCATGACGTCTCCTTGCCGGTTATTGCCTCGGTGATGATCTCGATATCCGCACTGACGTCGCCGCCTTCGGCGCGATTGAGCCCAGCTATCTCGACAACCGTAGTGCCATTCGGGCCTTCGCTCATCTTGACCCACACGCGCCTGCGACGCACGAAGAGCGAGAGCATCAAGCCGCTCAGCGCGAGCACAGCAGCGACGAGAGCGAACTCCTTGCCGGGGTCGTAAGCGATCTGGAATGAGGCCCAGCGCTCGTAACCCACCAGGGAAATCGAGCCCGCGTTGTTCGGCAGAGTCCAGGTTTGGCCCGGCAGCAAGGAGGGGACTCGCCCGATCTGGGTCATGTTCGTCTTGTCGAGCTTGTAGACACTTTGCGGGATACCGGTATCGAGACCTGGATCTCCGGTCCAGGCAGCGAGGTAGGTTGCCGGGAAATCAGGCGCAGGGAATCCCGACACAATCGAGCCCGGCTGAAGTGTGGGGTAGAACACGACATCGAAGCCGAGCTGCGGGCTTGAATCAGGAAGCTTGATGACACCGGTCGATGTGAAGTTACCGTCCTGGGGCAAGGTGACGACGGTGTCGTCGTAGACGATCTCGCCCGTCGAATCGCGCACGACGAAGTGCGGCGCATATCCGTGACCGACCAAGAAGACCTTCGCGCCGTCGACCTCGAGCGGGTGGTTCACCTCGATCGTCGAGCTGGTGAGTGCAGCATCGGGGTTGGCCTTGACATCAACATCGGCCTGGAAGAGCTTGGGCGATCCATGCTGCGCGACAGCGCGATCGAACTCGACCCGGAAGTCGGTCATCGTGAAGCTGAAAGGGGGAAGCTTCGCGGGATCAGCAAATCGACCGCCGCCCCAGGCGTCGTACTGGGTCAAGGTGTCGGAGAAGCCATCACCGGTCTTGACGATGACGTTGCCCTTCCAGCCGAAAAGCCCGCCAATCGCGACGCCGACGAGGATCAGGATCAAGGCGAGATGAAAGATCAGGTTTCCGGTTTCGCGGAGGTAACCCTTCTCGGCGCTCACCCACGTGGCACCGTCGGTTTCGCCGCGCAGAACATGCCAGCGATGCGCCTTCAGGAACTCGGCAGCTCGGTCAACGGCGGTCGAGTCGGCCCCCTCGAGCACCGCGTGCGACTTCATCCGCGAGAGATTTCGCGGGGCTGCCGGTGGAGTTGTGCGCATCGCGCGCCAGTGAGTGGCAGCGCGCGGCAGCACGCAGCCGATCAGCGAAATAAACAGCAGGAGATAGATCGCGGAGAACCACGGCGACGAGTAGACCTCGAAGAAGCCGAGTCGATCGAGGATCGGACCCCAGGTAGGTGAGCCGGTGATCCATTCCTTCGCCTTCAGCGGGTTCGTGCCGCGTTGCGGGAAAATTGAGCCGGGGATACTCGCGATAGCCAGAAGAAAGAGCAGGATCAGCGCTGTGCGCATGCTGGTGAACTGCCGCCAGATCCAGCGGAACCAGCCACCGGTGCTCAGCGGAGGCAGCTGCTCACTCATAGCGCAGTCTCGAATCCGGGAATGCTCACGCGCAGCCAGATGGTGAAGTCGTTCCAGAGCCCGGTCAGCATGAGTACGCCCAGGATAAGCAGCATTGCGCCACCGACGCGCATCACCAGCGCATAGTGAGACTTAACCCACCCGATTGCGCGCATCGAGCGGCTGAAGGCGAGTGCGAGCAACACAAAAGGCAGACCGAGGCCAAGGCAATAGACAAATGAGAGCAGGGCGCCGCGCGCGGCACTTGCTTCAGTAAACGCAAGACTCTGCACGGCGGCGAGCGTCGGCCCGATGCACGGACTCCAGCCCAGGCCGAAGAGCAGGCCAAGCAACGGTGCACCTGCAACACCCCACTTGGGGATCATGTGAAAGCGACGTTCGCGTTGAAGTGCGGGGATCAGCCCCATGAAGGCCAGGCCCATCGCGATGAGCAGCACACCGAGGACTCGGTCGATGACCGACTGATACTCGAGAAGCCGAGCACCGATGCTGCCGAACAGCACGCCGTATGAGACAAAGACAACGCTGAAGCCCAGCACGAAGAGAACGCTGCCGAGCAGGACGCGACTGCGGCTGCGGCCCTGCTCCCCTAGCTCAGCGCCCGTGAGACCGGTGACATAGGAGATATAGCCAGGCGCGAGTGGCAGTACGCAAGGGCTCACAAAAGCGATGATGCCCGCGAGAAAGGCAATCGGCAGCGCGAACAGCAACGAGCCCGAAGTGATGACGTCAGTCACCGGAACTCGCAGTGGTCTTGCGCGCCGCCTCGATCATGCCGAGCAGGGTCGACTCACTCACCTTGCCCAGCGCCCGCGCCGCAACCTTGCCATTGGCGTCGACGACCAAAGTTGAGGGAATGGCCTGCGGCGGCAGCGTTCCGCTGAAGCGAAGCTGCAGGCTGCCATCGCGATCGATCACGTTCGGGTACGTGATGCCGAACTTCTTGATGAAAGTAAGTGCCGAAGTATCGGAGTCACGGGTATCGAGGCCGATGAACTGCACGTCTTTGCCCTGCTGTTCCTGCCACACCTTTTCGAGAACCGGCGCCTCAGCGCGACATGGTGAGCACCAGGAAGCCCAGACATTGAGCACCGTGATCTTGCCGCGAAGTGCGGCGAGACTAAAGGGTTTGCCGTCAAGGGTCGTGCCCGTGATGTCGGGCGCCGGCTGACGCTGCGACTGGTCGATCACCACGAGTGAGCCATCGCCTGCCACGAATCCTGAACCCACCGCAGGCTCCTTACTTCCGCACGCCGTCAGTGCAAGCAGGGCAATGCCCGCCGCGATGACGGGCAGTGCGCGGCCGCGAGACATTACGCCCCGGCGATCTTGCTTGCCTTGATGAGCAGGTCCCGCGAGGGCTCCGTGTAGGAGATCGCGACCAGGTCATCACCGGAGTACTCGAGAGAGGTGATTGAGGCGAGCGTGCATTGACGACTTCGCGGGTCGTGCCAGAGTCGGCGCTTCTCGGCAGCGAGTCGGGCGATCCAGATCGGCAGCTGGTGGCTGACGAGAACGGCCTCATGACCACGTGCCTGCTCACGTGCGGCATCGATGCCACAGTGCATGCGAGCTGCCACGACGTCGTAGGGCTCACCCCACGACGGCTTGAACGGATTCCAGAGGTGACGCCAGGTACGCGGCTGCTTGAGTACACCGTCGCCGACGCTGACTCGCTGCCCCTCGAAGATGTTCTCGGCTTCGATGAGGTTCTCATCGATGCCGATCTCGAGCCCGTGCGCAGCTGCCATAGGTGCTGCTGTCTGCTGGGCACGCTCCATCGGTGAGGAGATCACCGCGGTGATGTCATTACCCGCGAGTGCCGTGGCTGCACGCCCGGCCATTTCGTGACCGAGATCAGAGAGCACGTAGCCGGGCAGGCGACCGTAGAGCAAACCTTCGGGATTGAAGACTTCTCCGTGACGCAGCAGGTGCACGACAGTGCGGGTCATTAGGTGACCTTGCGACGTGCCGCCGGACGACGACGACTCGGACGCCACGTTCCCTCACCTGTCTCGAGCGCAGCCGCGCGCAGCACCTCGCCGTGTGCAGCAAGCGCCTCGACGAGTGCGTGAGTCGTGCTGGTGTCAGCCATGACATCAACGCGAAGGCCGTGCTCCTCAGCGGTCTTTGCCGTCTGCGGACCGATGCACGCGACCACAGTCGAGTGATGCGGCTTGCCGGCAATGCCGACCAGGTTGCGGACGGTGCTGCTCGAGGTGAACAGCACTGCATCGAAACCACCGGTCTTGATGGCCTCGCGGGTCTCGGCGGGCGGCGGCGCAGCGCGAACGGTGCGGTACGCCGTGACGTCTTCGACCTCCCAGCCGAGTTCACTGAGACCGGCCACCAGTGTGTCGGTGGCGATATCAGCGCGCGGCAGGAAGACGCGGTTGATCGGATCAGTGAGCGAGTCGTATGGCGGCCATTCTTCGAGCAGTGCGCTCGTGGTCTGGTCGGTCGGGGGCACGAGATCAGGGCGAACACCGAACTCGATCAGTGCCTCGACGGTGGCATCGCCGACCGCGGCGACTCGCAGTCCGGCGAAGCTGCGTGCATCCAGGCCGTACTCCTGCAGCTTCTCGCGAATTGCACGGACGGCGTTGACCGAGGTGAAGCCGATCCACTCGAAACGACCGGACACCAGGCCGTGAATCGCGCGGTCGATCTGCTGCGGGGTGCGCGGCGGCTCGACCGAGATCGTGGCGACCTCCATCGGCACGGCACCGTGACGGCGAAGCATCGACATGATCGGAGAAGCGTTCTCCTGCGTGCGAGGAATGAGCACGCGCCAGCCGAACAGGGCCTTGACCTCGAACCAGTCGAGCTTCTCGCGCTGTGAAACCACCTCGCCCACGACAACGACGCCGGAGCCGGCCTGCTTGGCAGACTTCACGATGGACGCGATGTCGCCGAGGGTTCCGACGATTGTTCGCTGGTCGACAGTGGTCCCGCGACGAGTGATCGCGATCGGCGTGCGGGGATCAGCCTCAGCGCCGAGCAGCTTCGCTGCGATCTCGACAGCCTGATCGGCACCTTCGAGGAACACGTGCGTGACGCGCGGATTGATGAACTCCGACCAGACGAGGTCAGTGTCGTTGGCATCAATGATGCGGATCTGGCGAGTGCGGCCACCGGTGAGCCCAAAGCCTGCGTAGGCCGGGACGCCGGTGATGTCACTGACTCCGGGTGCAACCTCGAAGACCACCTTGGCCTTGCGCAGGGCGCCGGCCTCGTGCAGCAAGGTGCCGTCAACAACGGGATCGCCAGCGATAAGGCGAACGGTGCGCTTGCCTTCCTTGGCGGCGTCGATCACGAGCTTGGCACGCTCGGCATGCTCGAGCGGCAGACCGCTCGCGCTGACAGCAATGATGACCTCGGCGTCGGGTGAGGCATGAACTGCAGCAACCTCAGCGGCATCGGCGTCGACAACGATGTACTCGGCATCGCGCAGCAGAGCTGCGGCGCGCAGGGTGAGCAGATCGGGGTCGCCCGGGCCGGCGGCAACGAGCGCAACTGGTCCGTTGGGCTTCTTGCGGGCCTTCGTGGTGGTCACGGTGGTGTCTCCTGAAGTTGATGTCTTCTGAGTGATTCGTGGGCTCATGCGTGCATTGCTTCCTCGTAGCCTCGCGGCGAATGCTGATAGGCGGCCGGCGGATGTGCCTGTGCGATGACAGGCGGCTCCTCGCCGCGACGTTGCTCATGAAAGGCAAGGATCTGCAGCTCGACAGCGAGGTCGACTTTGCGCACCTCGACGTCGTCGGGAACGACGAGCACAACAGGCGCGAAGTTCAAGATGCTGCGGATGCCGGAGGCCACGAGTCGATCGCAGACATCCTGAGCAACTTCGCCCGGAGTCGCGATGACGCCAATGGCTGCATTGCGATCGCTCACGACGGCCTCGAGATCAGCCAGCGGCGACACGCGCAGTGTGTGCTCGCCGACTCGAATCGATGTGCCGACGACATCAGGATGAGTGTCGACGATTCCGACAACCTCAAAACCACGCGATGCGAAACCTCGATAGGCCACGAGCGCATTACCCAGATTGCCGAGACCGACGATGACTACGCCCCACGGAGTGCTGAGGCCAAGTTCACGGCTGATGTGGTAGCTCAGGAAGGCAACGTCGTATCCGACACCGCGGGTGCCGTACGAACCAAGGTGTGAGAGATCCTTGCGCAGCTTTGCGGGGGTGACACCGCAATTGCGAGCGAGCTCATCGGATGACACCGTCGTGATGCCTGAGTCACTCAGTGACTTCAGGACACGGTGATAAATCGGCAACCGCGCGACCGTGGCATCGGGAATACCGCGCGTCCGGGCTGCGGACAGCGACGAGGCGGAAGTCGACACGGGGCTCCAGTGCGGAAGGGATGAGCGCCTGGTATTGGGGAAGCTCGATACCCAAGGTTAGAGAGATGTGCACGAAGGCACAAAGTTGAGCGGTCGATTACGTCCGATTATCGGATATTACGCGGCGGAGCCGCTCCTCATCGATGGTCCAGAAATCCACCGTGCGCCCTTCCACCTGCACGACGGGGATCTTCTCCCAGAACTCGTCATAGAGGGCCGGGTCATCGAGGATCGAGATGTTCTCCCAGGTGAGCCCCAGGTCATCGCACACCCGGGCCACGACCGCCTGCGCGTCATGGCACAGATGGCAGTCAGGCTTGCCGATCACGGTGATGCGCACTCAGGCCTCGGCTCCGCCGTCACCGTAGACATCGCGAAGGCGGCCCTTGGCTACCTTCCCCGCTGCTGAGTGCGGCAGGGATTCGACGATCCGAATGACTGACGGTGTCTTGAATCGCGCGAGACGGGTCGAGCAGAAGGAGAGCACGTCATCGGACGTCACCGAGCCGCGCGGCACGACCAACGCGAGCACACCCTCACCCGTGACGTCGTCGGGGATACCGAGAACGGCAACCTCCGCGACCTGCGGCATCGACTCGATGACGACTTCGATCTCGCGCGGGTAGACGTTGAAGCCGTTGACGAGAATCACCTCGCGGCGTCGATCAACGAGATGCAACGCGCCATCTTCATCTGCATACGCAATGTCACCCGAGCGGAACCAGCCATGTGCATCGGGGCCACCAGCACCATCAGGCCAGTACCCGCGGAAGACCGAAGCACCGCGCACCCACACCTCGCCGGGATCACCGTCATCAACATCGTGACCGGACTCATCAACAAGACGTACTTCAACTCCGGGGATCGTCTTGCCGACTGATCCTGCGCTCGGATGACCATCAACAAGAGTGGTCGCCACAACCGGCGCGCACTCGGTCATGCCATAGCCCTCGAACACCTGCTTGCCGCTGAACTCGGCGAAGGACTCGAATACTGCAGGCGGAAGCGGGGCACCACCGCTGGAGAGCAAACGAACGCCCGCAATGGCCTTACGAAGCCCGGGCACACGCAACCACGCCTGGTACATCGCCGGTGCTCCCGCGATGGTGGTTATCGACTCGGACGTCACTAGGCGAAGTGAGTCGACCGGATCGAATCGATCGACGATCACCGACGTTGCGCCTGCGGCGACAGAAAGATTCAGAACCGTGTTGAGGCCGTAGACGTGGAACATCGGGAGCACGGCAAGCACGACATCACCGGCCTGGACAGCCGAGGGCGAATTCAATGACAGCAGCGACTCGGTGTTCGCACGCAGAGCACCATGAGTCAGCATCGCCCCCTTCGGTCGTCCGCTGGTACCGGCAGTGAAGAGCAATAGTGCGAGCGCATCACCCGATGTCGAGACTTCAGCGAGAAGTGAGGACGCGTCAAAGAGTGACTCCCACGCAGATGTGCCGACACGGACGACCTCGCACGAGTGAACCGCGTCGGCGACTTCGGTGGCTACCGATGAAGTAGCCGCAGAAGCGATGATTAAGCGGACTCCGGCATCGGAGACCAGGACGGCAACCTCCGGAGCCGTGTAGGCAGGATTCATAGGCACGACGCACAGCCCCGCACGTAGCGCTCCATAAAACGCGATCACGTAGTCAGCGGAATTACCCAGCAGAAGCCCCACGCGGTCACCCGCATGAAGGCCATGGCGTACGAGGCCTGCCGCGAAGTGATTCACCTGCGAATCAAGTTCGGCCCAGGAGAGGCGAAGGGTGCCATCGACAAGTGCACAGCCCTGCGGGTCGCGATTCGCTGATTCGCGCAGGTACTCGGAGATATTCGCGTTGCCGCGGGGCTGTCCGAGCACGGTGCCTCCCTCGTTCCGACATCAATCACAGAGGAACTGCTGTCCCCCGCATCAGTTTGTCACAGTCGCCTGAGCCGATGCGGGCTTCACTCGGTAGCCTGGACAACATGACCAGCGATGGTGGAGTCCTCGGCTCCTACCGCCGAGCCGGGCAGGCTTCGGCCGCGGCGGCGAATGTCGAATCCGCGCATCTGAGCGCACCCGACGCCAAGTCCGCCGCATTCTTCGACGTCGACAACACGATCATGCGCGGCTCGAGCCTGTTTCACATTGCCCTCGGCCTGGCACGTCGCAACTACTTCAGTGCATCCGAGATCGCCGGCTTCGCGGTCAAGCAGGTCAAGTTCGTGATGACAGGCTCCGAGGACCTCGAGGACATGGCCTCAGCAACCGAGGCAGGCCTGTCGTTCATCGAGGGGCGCAGCGTTGACGAACTCGTAGCACTCGGCGAGGAAATCTTCGACGAGATCCTGATCGACAAGCTGATCCCCGGCACATTGGCTCTCGCGCAGGCACATCTCGATGCCGGCCAGCAGGTCTGGCTGGTCACCGCGACCCCTGTTGAGCTCGCCACCCTCATCGCTTCGCGCCTCGGCCTGACCGGTGCACTCGGCACGGTCTCCGAGGTCAAGGATGGCATCTACACCGGCCACCTCGACGGCGCACCGTTGCACGGGCTTGCCAAAGCAGAGGCCATTCGAGCACTTGCGCAGAGCGAAGGCTTCGATCTCGCCGCATGCTCGGCGTACTCAGACTCATCGAATGACATCCCGATGCTCAGCTCAGTCGGCAATCCGGTCGCCGTGAATCCTGATTCCACGCTGCGCGATCACGCACGTGAGAACCAATGGCCGATTCGCGACTTCCGCAAGCGCGAGCAGTTCAAGCAGTTCGTGATCCCCGCCGTGTCAGGTGTCGGCGGCTACGCAGCCGGCGTGGGTGCAGGCCTCGTACTCGGCTATCTCATCGGTCGATCTCGCCGGCGCTAATCAGCCGAAGACGTGACTATGGTCTTAGTCTTCCGGGGCTCGCGTCGCTGACTCCTCAGCCGAAGACGTGACTATGGTCTTAGTCTTCCGGGGCTCGCGTCGCTCACTCCTCAGCCGAAGACGGAATTCCTCTTCACCAACAAGTCGTAGATAGTCGTCTGAATCGTCTCGCGCACCTGGTCGGTCAGGTTGAACACGAGCATCGGATCATCGGCAGCATTCTCGGGGTAGCCGTCTGTCGGAATCGGCTCGCAGAAGTGGATCATCCACTTGCTCGGCAGCGGCACGAGACCCAGCGGCCCCAGCCACGGGAAGGTGGGAGTGATCGGGAAGTACGGGAATCCGAGAAGGCGAGCCAGGCCCTTTGCATTGCCGATCATCGGGTAGGTCTCCTCGGCGCCGATCACAGCTGTCGGGATGATCGGAGTGCGCGTGCGCAAGGCGGCGGCCACGAAGCCGCCTCGACCGAAGCGCTGCAGCTTGTAGCGCTCACTAAATGGCTTGCCCGTGCCCTTGAATCCCTCGGGCCACACGCCGACGATCTCGCCGGAGTTGAGCAGCCGTTCGGCATCAGGTTGGCACGCCAGGGTGTGACCGGCTTTGCGCGCGAGCTCGCCCACGAACGGAGTCTCGAACACGAGGTTCGCCGCGAGCATGCGCAGGTGCCTTCGAGCCGGATGATCATCGAGAAGTGCGACCTGAGTCATGAGCGCATCGAGTGCGATCGTGCCCGAGTGATTGCCGACCACGAGTGCACCGCCGACATCGGGAACGTTGTCGAGGCCACTCGTTTCGACTCTGAACCACTTGCGGTACATCGGCCGTAGCGCCTGCATCAGCACTTTGTCGGTGAGTTCGGGGTCGAAGCCGAAGTCGTCAACTTCGTACTTGCCTGCGAGTCGATCCGAGATGAACTGACTGAGGTCGCGGTCGTCGATGATCTGCTCATCAGGGATGACCTCATGAGGCTGTGGTCCAGTGTTTCCGACCAGTCGTGCCGCCTTCGACGGTGTCAGGGAATCGTCAGGCATTGGGCACCTCCGAGAGCGCGGACTCATCACGATGCGCGAAATCAGCGAAGGCGTCAGGGGTGGAGTACCGCAGGCGATGGTCGAAGGTCGCGGTGTAGTCGCTCGTGTCGAGTACGCGTCCGTAAGTCATGAAACGAATCTGCTCGGGGGAGAAATCGACGACACCTGTGCGACTGAGATTGCGGCCAATGGTGGAGAACATGAACTGCGGAACCGACAGCTGCTTCTTGCCCATTCGCCGGATCGACTGCGACAGCGTGATGACCCCATCACCGGCGACATTGAAGGTTCCCGGCTTGCGAGCGTGCACTGCATGACGCAAGGACTCGAGACCGTCGTCTTCGTGCACGAATTGCAGGCGGGCATCGAAGCCCATCACAGTCGGCACGACCGGAAGTCCGTAATAGGCAGTCATCGGAGTACGGACAACCGGACCAATGAAGTTCGCGAACCGGAAAGTGGTGACGCAGACGTCGGGACGCCGCCTGGAGAAGCCGCGCACGTAGCCCTCGACCTCGACGGAGTCCTTCGCCCAGCCGGAGGTCGGTGTATGACGCGGCTCGGTTTCCTCGGTGAACATCGCGGGGTCCTTCGGACCACAGCCGTACACCGAGGAGGTCGACTTCACGATGAAGGATTCGATGCTGGGTGTCTTCTGGCAGGCAGCGAGAAGCTGCATGGTGCCGATGACGTTGATTTCCTTCATCGCCGAGCGGCCGCCGGCCTGGCGTGGGGTGGCCAGCACCCCCATGTGCACGACTGTGTCGACCTCGGCCTCGCCGAGGACCTTGGCGATGACGGGGCTGCGAATATCGGCGCGCACGAAATCCACGCCGTCAAGAGTCATCGTGGGGGCAACAACATCGACGCCGATAACCCGGTCAACACCGGGATCGGCGGCGAGATGGGCGGCCAGCTTGCCGCCGAGGTACCGGGAGACACCGGTCACCAGGACTATTCGCCCCATGAGACCTCCCCGGTAGTGCCTACTTCTTGTTGCGGCGCTGGACTCGAGTGCGGCGCAGCAGCTTGCGATGCTTCTTCTTAGCCATCCGCTTGCGGCGCTTCTTGATCACTGAGCCCATGAACAATCCTCACATGTATATCGGGCGATGAGATGTCATCGCCTGTGTTCGTCCCAGAAGCCTATCTGGGTTCTAACGAAGCCTTGAACTAGGCCGTCTCGATGAAGGAATCGCGCAGGTAATCGTGCACGGCCTGCTCCGGGACGCGGAACGAGCGTCCGACGCGGACTGCAGGCAGGTCTCCCCCATGAACCAGTCGGTACACGGTCATCTTCGACACGCGCATAACCGAGGCAACCTCGGCAACGGTCAAGAAGCGAACCTCGGAGAAGGCGCGCTCGGGGGTCGTGGACATATTCACCGAACTCTCTGCATCGAATCGCACCAGGTCCCATCCGGTGAACAACAATTCAATGACGTGGCGGAAGACTAGTGTCTTGTGGTGCGACTGTGAAAGTTGATTGGGAAATTGATGATGTTTCCCACGTGGGCAAAGTTAATTACAGTGACGTAATTCGCTGCCGCTAGCTACCCGACAGCTCAATACTGCGATCACGTGCGGCCGTCATTGCCGCAATTACTGCGTCGCGAATGCCGGATGAATCCATGCTCGCAATTGCCGCAGCAGTCGTGCCATTCGGCGATGTCACATTCGCACGAAGTACGGCCGGATCCTCATCGCCGGCAGTCATCAACTCACCGGCACCAAGAATCGTGTTCACGGCCATGAGTCGAGCATCGGCAGCCGACAGCCCCATCTGAACGCCCGCAGCGATCATCGCCTCGGCGAGGTAGAACACGTACGCGGGCCCACTTCCGGAGACAGCCGTGACGGCGTCCTGCAGGCCCTCAGGCACCCGCACCACTACCCCGACAGCCTCCATGAGGCGCGCTGCCAGATCGAGGTCAGCGGCCGTGCAGGCCGAGCCCGCACTGATGCCGGCCACCCCGCGGTTGATGCGCGCCGGCGTATTCGGCATCACGCGCACGACGGCAGCGCCGGGGAGCAGTTCCTCCATGACTGATGTGGGAATCCCAGCGGCGATCGAGATCACGAGGGCTCCAGCTCGAAGTGAAGGGGCCACGTCGGCCAGCATCGCCCTGAAGTCCTGCGGCTTCACGGCGAGCACGACGACATCGGCATCGCTCACGGCATCAGCCATCGAGGCAATGCGCACGCTCAAGCGATCGGAGAGCTCGGTGGCACGCTCAGGACGCTTCTCAGCGATCGTGACGGTCGGGGTGGGATCCAGGCGAGCGAGGAAGCCGGCCGCCAGGGTCTCGCCCATGACGCCGCCGCCGAGGATTGCGATGCGAAGTGCGGTGTCAGTCATTGAACTCCCTCATCTCGAACGCAATGGCAATGCGCACTTTCTCCCCCGCATCACGCAGGGCACGCTGTCTATTCTCCCCGCGGCCATGCGCCAGGCAGAACTCATACTCGCCCGGCGCGCGGCCGAGTCGAAGGGCCAGGGCCTGAAGGATCTCAATCAGTCGGTCATCGGAGGTCGCGAAGGCCGGTGCCGGCGCATCACGCAGCAACGCTTTAGCGCACCGCACATACGCCTTATCGACTTCGAGGGAGGATGGATAGAACTCTCGCTCGCCTCGAGCGGGCTCGCCCGCGGCCAGTTGGACGCGTAGGTCGGCGGCAGTGCGGCATTCGGACTCTGTCTGCCGCAGTGACGCGTAACGGCGGACGGCCGCAAGGCCGTGAAAACTTGTGAGCCGCGAAAGCATGCTCGTGTCGAGCGGAGAACTCTCGGCACCGGTGAACACCCAGCCGAGATCAGGGGTCATCGCCCACGATGCATCAGCGAGCGATTCGATTGGCAGGCTGATCTGGCTCACTCCCTCGACCCCGGCTGCCTGCAGGGCAATGCTCGCGCGATGCAGCTGATCTGCGTTGAGGACGTCGTCACTTCTCAGCGAAATCCAAAAGCCCTCGTCAGCCAAGGCCATGGCGAGCTCACAGGCCTGCTCAAGTGAGCGAGTGCGAGTCAGGAAATCGAGCACGCCCACTTAACGGCGCCCGGTCAGCGGGCACGTGGGATCAAGGAGATCTTGAATCAGCGGGCCGAAGATGCGCACGATTTCGTCATCGGATGCCGAGGCAAGCGGCTCGAGCCGAATCACGTACCGAGTAGCGGCAAGACCGGCCAGATGCGAGGAGATCAGTGAGACGCGCATGCGGGCATCAGGCACGCCAATGGCAGACACGAGTGAGTCGACCAGCGACAGGTGCATGAACTCGGCAACCGCGCGTGCACTCTTCTCGATGCGCGGGGAGGCCTGCACCACTCCGGTGACATCGCCACGTACGCGATCCTCAGACATCATCGTCAGCGCCAGGCGAACAATGCGCTCACCCATACCGTCGAGGCCCTGAGCGAAGAGGGCAGGGATTGCGTGGCTCGGATTCACGGGTAACTGCATCGCAGCGGCGAACAGCTGCTCCTTGTTGTCATAGAGCGACTTGACCACGGCTGGTGCAACACCAGCGGCTACGGCGACTGACTTCACCGTGGTTGAGGCGTAACCGCGCGACGCGAAGGCAAGACGTGCGGCATCGAGTATCGAGCCGCGCGGATCCTTGACCATGTCTGCAGCGTACTAACGAAGGGCCTCGAAAGGCTGGCGCGCGAACGCCAAGGCCTCCGCGAGGTCGGCCACGCGTTCTTCCCGAGTGGCGCAGCCCCGAGTCGAGACCTCGACGATGATCGCTCCCGTGAAGTTCTCGGTTGCGAGGTACCCAAGTACCTCAGCAACTGGTTGAGTGCCACGACCGGGCACCAGATGCTCATCGCGGGCGGAATCCGTGCCGTCGGCCAGGTGAATGTGCGAAAGACGACTTCCGAGATCGTGTGCCATGAGCAAGGGGTCAGTGCGTGACACCGCAGTATGCGAGAAGTCGAGGGTGGTGTGTGGGTAGTCGTCGTCGCGGACATCCCAGCTCGGCGAGTAGGCCGCGAGCTCCCGGTTGGCGGCCCGCCACGGATACATGTTCTCCACTGCGAAGTGCACGTCGGTTTCATCGGACATTCGCTGCAATCCGTTCACGAACTCACGCGCATAGCCGCGCTGCCACCTAAACGGCGGGTGCACGACAACGGTGCTCGCTCCGAGTAGCTCCGCGACATCCTTAGCGCGCTGCAGCTTTCCCCAGGGCTCAGTGCCCCACACCCGTTGCGTCACGAGTAGGCACGGAGCATGGATCGAGATGACCGGAACTTGATAGTGGTCGACGAGTGCCCGCAGAGCCGTCGAATCCTGCGATGTCGCATCGGTACCGACCATGATCTCGACACCGTTGTATCCAAGCCCCGCAGCAATCTCGAATGCAGCAGCAGTCGACTTCGGGTAAACCGACGAGGTCGACAGACCAACTAAGGGCCGGTTCATCACGCCTTGCGCCACCGATCGGTCACGATGACTGCTACCCAGACGAGCAGAGCACCGACCACGCCGCAGATGATCGCGACGAACGAGTACTTCTCTGGCGCAAGGCTCAACGCGAAGAAGTTCGAGAACCACGGAATGAACAGCACGCCTAGGAACATCGCGATCATCAGCGCCACGATGCCGATGCGGATCCAATTGAGCGGCCGCGCTGACTGAATGAGTACTGCCGTCGTGACGATGAACAAGGTGACCGTGGCCGCACTCTGCGCACTTCCTGTGGGCTCGCCGAGCCGCATTGCCCAGGAGTAGCTCACCAGTGACGCGGCAGCGGCGATCGCGCCAGCCGGAGCCGCGAAGAGCAGAACTCGGCGGAAGAAGCCCGGCCGGAAACGTTCGGTGTTCGGCATCAAGGCGAGGAAGAAGCCCGGGATTCCGATTGTCAATGCACCGATGAGAGAAAGATGGCGCGGCAGGAACGGGAATTCGACGGCAAAGATGCCGACCATGATCGAGATGATCATTGCGTAGAACGACTTTGTCAGGAAGACGTCCGAGACGCGTTCGATATTTCCGAGTACGCGGCGCCCTTCCGCCACCACGCTCGGCATGACCGACCAGCGATCCTCGAGCAGTACGAGCTGTGCGACGGCGCGGGTGGCATCACTGCCCGAACCCATCGCGATTCCGAGATCAGCGTTCTTCAGGGCGAGTACATCGTTCACGCCATCGCCGGTCATCGCGACCGTCGAGCCACGAGAGTGCAGGGCATCGACCATGGCCTGCTTCTGCAACGGGGTCACCCGACCGAAGACCGACTGTGTCTCCATGATCTTGGCCATGCCCTCGATGTCATCAGGCATCTGTCGCGCGTCATAGGGATGATCGGCGCCCGGAACGCCCGCCTCACGCGCGATCGCGCCCACTGTGGCGGCATTGTCACCGGAGATCACGTTGACGTGCACGCCCTGGGCGAGGAAGTACGCCACTGTCTCGGCGGCATCTGAGCGCAGTCGCTGGTCGATGACGACAAGTGCCGCGGGCGCAAGAGATCCTGGACCGGTCTCGGGTGTCGGCTCACCGTGTGCGCGAGCGAGTAGGAGCACGCGAGCACCGTCGGAGGCAATGGCATCAGCACGTGCACGAAGTGGATCAGTGTCAGGGAGAAGCATCTCCGGCGCACCAATGACCCAGGCTCCCTGATCAGCGAAGGTGGCCGAGGACCACTTGCGTGCACTGGAGAACGGCACATTGGCGGTGCAGGTCCAGCCGACAACGGGGTAATGATCGGCTATCGCCTGCAAGGTCGGGTTCGGATTCACCTCGGCTGCTGCGAGTGAGCTCAGGGCCGCATCGATCGGTGCTGCCTGATCAAGTGCGACTACCTCGCGCACACGCATTCCCGGCTCAGTGAGCGTTCCGGTCTTATCGACGCAGATCGTGTCAACGCGCGCCAGCACCTCGACCGCGGGCATGTCCTGAACCAGGACTTTCTTCGCCGCGAGCCTGATCACGGCAATAGCCATGGCGATGCTGGTCAGCAGCACGAGACCTTCGGGCACCATCGTGACGATGCCGGCGATCGTTCCGCGAATCGCATCGTTGAAGGGAATCTGCGCGCGGAAGACCTGCGAGACGAACAGCAGGAGACCGACGGGTAGAAGCAGGTACGAGATGATCTTGATGAAGCGATTGATCGCATCGCGCAGTTCGGAGTTGGTGAGATGGAACTGCTTCGCCTGCTCGGTCAGCCCGGCTGCGAAGGAATCCTTGCCGATGCGGGTGGCCTGATAGGTACCTGAGCCGGCCACCACGAATGAACCAGACATCGCCTGATCACCGATGACCTTGTCGACAGGATCGGCCTCACCGGTGAGCAGGCTCTCGTCGATTTCCAGGCCGTCAGAGCTCAGCAGCACTCCATCCACGACGAGTTGGTCACCGGTGGAGAGCACGATGACGTCGTCGAGAACGATCTCGGCGGGACTGACCTCTACGTCGACACCATCGCGGCGCACCGTGGGCTTGGACTCACCGAGCACGGCGAGCTTGGCCAGCGTGCGCGAGGCCCGGTACTCCTGGATCACGCCAATCGCGGAGTTCGCGATGATCACAAAACCGAACATGGAGTCCTGCAACGGCGCTACGAGGATCATTATCACCCACAGCGAGCCGATCAGGCCGTTGAACCAGGTGAGGGTGTTGGCCCGGATGATGCTGCCGATGCTTCGGCTGTATGCCTCCGGCGCCTCATTGACCTGGCCCGCGGCAATACGTTCGGCAACCTCTGCTGAGGTCAGGCCGAGCGCCGGATCGGTCATGTAGGCAGGGTATCCATGCGATGCAGGATCACGCCTTCCCGGAGTGCCCACGGGCAGATGACGAGTTCGCGAATATCGAGGATGTCCATCGCTGCCTCTGCCACGAGGGCGCCGGCGACCAGCTGCTCAGCACGACCCTCGGAGACGCCAGGCAACCGGGTGCGCTCCGCAGCAGACATAGCGGCCAGTCGCGGGACCCAGTCCTGAAGGTTGGCGAGGGTCAGCGCGCGGGGGGCGTACATGCCCTCGGTCGAGGGAGCAGCGCCAGCCATGCGCGCGAGCTGCTTGAAGGTCTTCGAACTGGCCACGGCAATGCGCGGCTCACCCACCCGGCGCAGCCGACCTGCCACCTCGGCGATCGTGGCGCGGGCGTACTTGCGCGCCTCGCGCAGGGAATCGGACGTGGGTGGGTCGCCGATCAGATGCGAGCGGGTGAGCCGACCGGCACCTAGGGGCACCGAAACGGCGACATCGGGCTCTTCATCAGTGCCTGAGGCGAGCTCCAGCGAACCGCCACCGATGTCCATCACCATGAGGCGGCCGGCCGACCAGCCGAACCACCGGCGCACGGCGAGGAAGGTCATGCGTGCTTCGTCCTCGCCGGAGAGCACTTCAATGGTCAGGCCGGTCTCAGCATGAATGCGCTCGAGTACCTGATCACCATTGCGGGCGTCACGGATGGCCGAAGTCGCGAAGGCCATGAGCTCGGTGGCTCCCATGTCCTCGACCATGGTCTGCCCCTTGCGGATGAACTCGATCAGCTCGCTCACGGCTGCTTCGTCGACATCGCCTTCCGGAGTCAGGTGCTCGGCCAGGCGCAGCGGAATCTTGAGCTTCGAGGCGGGAATGGGAGCCGCGCCGTGGTGGGCATCGACAAGGAGGAGGTGGACAGTGTTGGACCCGATATCGAGCACTCCCATGCGCATGGCCCGACGGTATCGGCTCGATGTTCATCGTGCATTCATGAGGGCATCAATTCGCCTGTCAGTCACGGGACATAGGCTGTGCAGATGCCTGAGGTATCCCTTGACTTTCCGCGCCAGTGGGTCGAGTTCGTTGACCCCAATGACGACGAGCAGATGATCCGTGCCGATCTCACCTGGCTCACCTCTCGCTGGAATTGCATCTTCGGAAGTGGTTGCAAGGGCATCTACAAGGACGGCCCCGACAACGGTTGCTGCAGCCATGGTGCGCACTTCTCCGAGAAGAAGGACGAGAAGCGCGTCAAGCGCTGGGTCGAGAAGCTCACTCCCGATATGTGGCAGTTCTACGACATCGGCGAGAAGAAGGGCTGGATCGAGACTGAAGACGGCGATCGCAAGACTCGCGTGGTCGACGGCGCCTGCATCTTCCATAACCGCAAGAACTTCGACGGCCAGTTTGGTTGCGCGCTTCATCACCTCGCCGAGAAGGAGGGCGTCTCTTTCGTCGAGACCAAGCCCGAGGTGTGCTGGCAGCTTCCGATGCGCCGTAGTTACGAAAACCTCGAGTACGAAGACGGCAAGGAGCGCCTGGTCGTCGTGATCAGCGAGTACGACCGTCGCGGCTGGGGCGAGGGCGGCCACGATTTCGACTGGTACTGCAGCGGCAATACCGAGGCGCACAATGGCGTGAACCCCGTCTACATCTATGCCAAGGACGAACTCACTGCCCTTATCGGCGAAAAGGCCTATGAAGAATTGGTTCGTATCTGCGATGAGCGGATGGCACTGATGAAGGCCGCGCCCGGCAATCTCTCGCTCATGCTGCATCCGGCGGACCCGAAGTAGCCATGGCGAAAGCCGGGCCGAAGTACTCCTGCAGCGCATGCGGTGCCACGGCACTGCGCTGGGAGGGTCGCTGCACGAAGTGCGGTGAGTTCGGCACTGTCACCGAAATTCCTGAGGCTGCACCGAGTGTCGGCCTGAAGTCGTCAACCACCGGTCGCGCGCCGAGCAAGGGCGCACGCCAGGTATCCGAGGTCACCGCCAGCGCCTCTCCCCCGCGCATGCAGTCAGGTATCGCTGAGTTCGATCGCGTTGTCGGCGGCGGCCTGGTGCGCGGTCAGGTTCTCCTGCTCGCCGGTGAGCCCGGTGCCGGCAAGAGCACGCTCCTTCTCACCGTCGCTGATTCCATCGCGCAGCGCACCGGCAAGCCCACCTTGTACATCTCCGCCGAAGAGTCCGTCGAGCAGATTGCCGTACGCGCGCGCCGCATCGGCGCCTCGAGTGAGCATCTACTCCTTGCCGATGACAATGACCTCGCGGTCGTGATCGGCCACCTCGATCATCATGGCCCTGACATCCCTCTCGTGATCATCGACTCCGTACAGACCGTGGCCTCCGCCGACATTGAAGGCCGTGCCGGTGGCGTCACGCAGGTCATGGAAGTCGCGCAAGCGCTCACTCGAGTGGCCAAGTCGCGGGGCATCGCTATCTGCCTCGTCGGCCAGGTCACCAAGGACTCGACTATCGCCGGACCGCGCTCCCTCGAGCACATCGTCGACACCACACTGTCGCTCGATGGCGATCGACACACGTCACTTCGCCTGCTTCGAGCGATCAAGAATCGCTACGGTCCGGCCGATGAGGTGGCCTGCTTCGAGCAGACCGATACGGGCATGCGCGAGGTTCCCGATCCCAGTGCGCTCTTCCGTGGTCATCGCGATGCACCCGTGCCGGGTACCTGCGTCACTGTCACCATTGAGGGCCGTCGCCCGCTGCTCGCCGAGATCCAGGCGCTCATTGCTCCGACCACCAACCCGAATCCGCGGCGAGGAGTCTCCGGCCTCGACACTTCGCGCGTTGCGATGCTGACTGCGGTGACAGAACGAGCAGCCGGTCTCAAGCTGTATGACAAGGACGTCTACGTCGCCACGGTTGGCGGCATGAAGCTCTCCGACCCGGGCTCTGATCTGGCCATCTGCCTCGCCATCGCCTCCGGCGCACGCGATCAGGCACTCCCGGCCGACATGACCGCCATCGGCGAGGTCACGCTCTCCGGAGATATTCGCGCCGTGCCGATGATCACCCAGCGCATTGCCGAGGCGAGCCGCCTGGGTTACAGCCGGATCCTGGTGCCGCAGGGTACGCGCGAGCGACTCGACTCGAAGGTCAGCGGCATCATCGAGGTCGGCACACTCAGTGCAGCTTTGAACTCTCGCTGACTATTAGAGTCAGACTGTGACCTCCGCTGAGACATCCTTTGATGCGCGCCTGAAGGAAATCCTCGCGCGGGTCGCCCCCGGAACTGAACTGCACGACGGCCTCGAGCGCATTCTGCGCGGTCGCACTGGCGCCTTGATTGTGCTGGGCTTCGATCGCTCAGTCGAGCAGATCGCCAACGGCGGCTTCACCCTCGACGTTCCCTTCTCGGCCACCCGTCTTCGCGAACTATCGAAGATGGACGGTGCAGTGATTCTCGATACGGCAGGTGCCACGATCGTGCGCGCCGCAGTGCAGCTCGTGCCCGACTCATCGCTCGCCACTGATGAGACTGGCACTCGTCACCGCACCGCCGACCGAGTCTCGCGACAGACCGGCTACCCCGTCATCAGCGTCAGCAAGTCAATGAACATCATTGCGCTGTACGTCGACGGCCGTCGATACGTACTCGACGACACCTCCGAGATCCTCACTCGCGCGAACCAGGCTCTCGCAACCCTCGAGCGCTACAAGTCACGTCTTGATGAAGTGAACTCCTCCCTCTTCGCACTTGAAATCGAGAACCTGGTCACGGTGCGCGATATCGCCACCACCTCGCAGCGGCTTGAGATGGTTCGACGCATTGCCAGCGAGATCGAGAATTACGTGGTCGAGCTCGGTGTCGAAGGTCGCCTGCTGAGCCTGCAGCTCAATGAGCTCGTGGCCGGCGTCGATCACGATCGAACACTTCTCGTGCGTGATTACCTGTCTCTTGCTTCGAATAAGAAGCGCAAGGGCATCGAGATCGCACTTGGTCAGCTCGAGTCGTTGAGTGCCAACGAACTACTTGATCTCGGCTCGATAGCTGGCGCCTACGGATTCGCAGGCGGAGCAGATCTGCTCGATCAGTCAGTACAGGCACGCGGCTATCGCATCCTGGCGCGCGTGCCACGGCTCTCCGAGGTCATCACCGACCGTCTTGTCGCTTACTTCGGTGGCGTGCAACGACTGCTCGCGGCAGGCATCGACGATCTTCAGCAGGTCGAGGGCGTGGGCGAGGCCAGGGCGCGCTCAGTGCGCGAGGGGCTCTCGAGAATCGCTGAGTCCAGCATCCTCGAGAGGTTCATGTAACTACTTCGTCAGCAAGAAGGTCGAAGCAGGACTCTTGGCCTTCAGGTTCTTGCCGGTCACTTGGTAACGGCCTGCCTTCGCCGGCGTTCCCTTAGTCGGGCAACCCTTCGTGGTGACCTTGCCATTCCACTCGATGCTCGTTCCGACCTTCTTACCCGGCTTCAGAGTGATGATCTTGCTCTGGTCACTCGCCCCGCAGTCATCACTCGACCACACGTGATATCCACCTGAGGTGATCTCGAGTGAGTTCGCCTTCGGGCCTACGTCACGCTTGCACGCCACATCACCGATGTTCTGAATGGTCATGGTCAGCTGCGGCTTAGCGCCCACCTTGTAGGTGTCCTTGTCGGTCGTAGCCGCGACCGCGATATCGGCGTTCTTGCAGTCGAGGATCTCACCCGTGGCGACAACGTCACCTGCACCAGGGTCAGCGGAGGCCGGATCACTGACGACGGCATCACCACTGGCCGTAGGAGTCGGCATCGGAGCCAGGGAGGTCGGCGCTGACGGCACCGCAGATGCCAGTGCACTTGCGGATGCCACGGGGGCAGGGGTGTCGGAGGAGCCACGAGAGCCCAGCAGCCACCACAGCCCGACCACGACAACCAGAGCAACGATTGCGATGGAGCCTCGGCGGAGCCAATAGACCATGGGCGGCTCGGGACCAACAGGTGTCAGGGGCACTCCCCCACGGTACTGCGCCCGGCCGCAAGTTCTGAGACCATCAGGCGCCATGCCCCCCAAGAATCCGCTCGAGCGTCCGCTCGCCCGCTGGTTCGCCCGGCATGCACGCGACCTGCCGTGGCGCTCGGCCGATCGCACGCCGTGGCAGGTGATGGTCAGCGAGTACATGCTGCAGCAGACCCCAGTTGATCGCGTGCTCCCCGCCTGGCAGGCGTGGATTGAGCGGTGGCCGACTCCTGCAGATTGTGCGGCGGCGCCAGCCGACCAGCCGGTGCGCATGTGGGGGCGTCTGGGTTACCCGCGCCGTGCCCGCCGACTGCACGAAGCCGCGCGCTTGATCGTCACGGAATTCGGCGGGGAGGTACCCGCTGATCGAGAGAGCCTAATCTCCTTGCCCGGCATCGGCGATTACACCGCAGCGGCGATCCAGTCATTCGCATTTGGCGAGAGATCAATAGTGCTCGACACGAATATTCGACGAGTGATTGCACGCGCCGTCAGCGGACAGGCGCTTCCGCTTCCGCACGTGACCACTGCGGAGCGACTTCTCGCCGATGACCTCACTCCGCGATCCGCGAAGGCCTCAGTTACCTGGAATGCCGCGATCATGGAGTTCGGAGCACTCATCTGCACGGCGCGAGCACCGAAGTGCGAACAGTGCCCACTGGCCGCACAGTGCCGCTGGCTCGCCGATGATCGACCTGAGTACACGGGCACCGTGCGCCGTCAGGCGAGGTTCGAGGGAAGTGACCGCCAGGCACGTGGCGCCATCATGAGCGTGCTCCGCGAGGCCTCATCGTCGGTTCCGCAGAGCGCACTCGAGGCGGCGTGGGCCGATGCCCTGCAGCGCGAACGCGCCCTGACCTCTCTGATCGCCGATGGCATGATCGAAAAACTGCCCCGAAACAGATACGGCCTCCCCGCGCAGTAGCGCGAGAAGGCCGTATCGAATGCGTGACTAGTTGACGCTCTCGACGGGCGGAGCGTCAGGTGCCTCTTCGCGCGGGAACGCATTGAAGCTGAACTCGCGCTCCTTGCCCTCGCCAGTGACGTCAACGACGACAATCGAGCCCGGGTTGAGATCGCCGAACAGCAGCTTCTCGGACAGGGAATCCTCGATATCGCGCTGGATTACGCGGCGCAGCGGGCGAGCACCGAGTGCGGGGTCATAGCCGCGCTCGGACAGCAACTTCTTTGCCGCAGGCGTGAGCTCGATGGCCATGTCTTGCTCGGCAAGGCGCTTTTCAAGACCGGCGATCATGAGATCGACGATCTGGAAGATCTCCGGCTCGCTGAGCTGATGGAAGACGATGACATCGTCGATGCGGTTCAAGAACTCCGGGCGGAAGTGCTGCTTCAGCTCGGTCTGAACCTTGACCTTCATCTGCTCGTACGCATTGCCGTCATTGTCATCGGGTGCGAAGCCCAGGTTCAGGCCCTTGGACACATCGCGTGAACCAAGGTTCGTGGTCATGATGATGACGGTGTTCTTGAAGTCGACCTCACGGCCCTGGGCGTCGGTCAGACGTCCTTCTTCAAGAACCTGCAGCAGGGAGTTGAAGATGTCGGGGTGCGCCTTCTCAACCTCGTCGAACAGCACGACAGAGAACGGCTTGCGACGCACCTTCTCGGTGAGCTGGCCACCCTCTTCGTAACCGACGAAGCCGGGGGGCGAGCCGAACAGGCGCGACGCTGTGTGACGCTCGGAGTACTCACTCATATCGAGTGAGATGAGCGCGTTCTCGTCACCGAACAAGAACTCGGCAAGGGTCTTGCTGAGCTCTGTCTTTCCGACACCTGACGGACCGGCGAAGATGAAGGAGCCCGACGGACGCTTGGGATCCTTCAGGCCTGCGCGAGTACGACGGATCGACTTCGACAGTGCCTTGATGGCCTGCTCCTGGCCGATCACGCGCTTGTGCAGGTGATCTTCCATGCGCTTGAGGCGCTCGAGGTCGTCTTCGGTCAGGTCGGAAACCGGGATGCCGGTCATGAGTGCGAGTACCTCGCCGATCAGGCGCTCATCGACCTCAGCAACGACGTCGAGATCTCCGGCCTTCCATTCCTTCTCGCGAGTGGCCTTCTCGGCGATGAGGTTCTTTTCGTCATCGCGCAGTGATGCGGCCTTCTCGAAGTCCTGGCCGTCAATGGCGGACTCCTTCTCGCGACGCACTGCAGCAATGCGGTCGTCGAACTCGCGGAGATCCGGCGGTGCGGTCATGCGACGGATGCGCAGTCGCGAGCCGGCCTCGTCGATGAGATCGATGGCCTTATCGGGCAGCTGGCGATCGGAGATGTAGCGATCAGAGAGGCGAGCTGCAGCCTCGAGTGCGCCGTCGGTGATCGAGACGCGGTGATGCGACTCGTAACGATCGCGCAGGCCCTTGAGGATGAGCACGGTGTGCACGACATCAGGTGCCGCAACCTGGATCGGAGCGAAACGGCGCTCGAGCGCTGCATCCTTCTCGATGTGCTTGCGGTACTCGTCGAGAGTGGTGGCACCGATGGTCTGGAGTTCACCGCGCGCGAGCATCGGCTTGAGGATGCTCGCGGCATCGATCGCGCCTTCTGCGGCGCCTGCACCGACGAGGGTATGCATCTCGTCGATGAACAAGACGATGTCGCCGCGGGTGCGGATCTCCTTGAGCACCTTCTTCAGGCGCTCCTCGAAATCACCGCGGTAACGACTGCCGGCGACAAGTGCACCGAGGTCGAGGGAGTAGATCTGCTTGTCCTTGAGGGTCTCGGGGACATCACCGCGGACGATGTCTTGTGCGAGGCCCTCGACGATGGCGGTCTTGCCGACACCGGGCTCACCGATGAGAACCGGGTTGTTCTTGGTGCGACGCGACAGCACCTGCATCACCCGCTCAATTTCCTTCTCGCGCCCGATGACGGGATCGAGCTTGCCCTCGCGGGCAGCGGCGGTGAGATTACGGCCGAACTGATCGAGCACGAGAGAGGTCGACGGAGTGCCCTCGGCCGGGCCGGCCGCTGCGGGCTCCTTGCCCTGGTAGCCGCTGAGCAACTGGATGACCTGCTGGCGCACGCGGTTGAGATCGGCGCCGAGCTTGACGAGTACCTGAGCGGCCACGCCTTCGCCCTCGCGAATGAGCCCGAGCAGGATGTGCTCGGTGCCGATGTAGTTATGGCCGAGCTGAAGGGCCTCACGCAGTGAGAGCTCAAGCACCTTCTTTGCGCGCGGGGTGAAGGGAATGTGGCCCGACGGCGCCTGCTGGCCCTGGCCGATGATCTCTTCGACCTGCTGGCGCACGGCCTCGAGCGAGATGCCAAGGGACTCGAGGGCCTTGGCGGCAACGCCCTCGCCCTCGTGAATCAGGCCCAGAAGGATGTGCTCGGTGCCGATGTAGTTGTGGTTGAGCATGCGCGCTTCTTCCTGCGCCAGCACGACCACTCGACGGGCCCGGTCAGTAAACCGCTCGAACATCGCTCACACTCCATCTCACTGTGCCATGGCTCAGGTAATGACATCCATGGTATCCGCCAGGGCGAACCCCGCTCAGTCGATACAACCACGCCCCAGGGGGTGAATCTTCCCGTGGAGATACGCCCACCGCGAACACTGTTGGACTTCCTGTAATCCGGCGGAAATACGGCATGCGTCAGGATTGCTCCCGTGACCGTAAACGCTTCCATTCCCGGTGCTCATTCAGCTGCCGATCTGCGTGCCCAGATCCGTGAGCTCGGCCAGCTGCTCGGCGAGACCATCACCCGCCAGGTGGGCCCCGACACCCTCGAACTCGTCGAGCAGGTACGTCACCTGGTGCGTGAGGACCCGACAGCGGCGGCAACTCTCATCAATTCGGTCGACCTGGCCCGCGCCACGACCTTGGCCCGCGCCTTCTCTATCTACTTCGACCTCGCCAACATCGCCGAGCAGGTCGAGCGCTCCCGCGATGTTGAAGCGCGTCGGCGCAGCCAGGGCGGGCCACTGAGCATGGTCACCCGCGCCGTGGCCGCCGAGGGAGTCGACAAGCAGGCAGTGCGCCACCTGGCCGAAACCTTGGCCGTGCGTCCGGTCTTCACCGCTCATCCGACCGAGGCCGCTCGCCGCTCCGTGCTGGTCAAGCTCCGTCGCATTGCCGACGTGCTCCTGCAGTCCGACAACCCCGATCGCGATCAGCGTCTTGCCGAGCTCGTTGACCTGCTGTGGCAGACCGACGAACTGCGCCTCGAGCAGCCGCAGGTGCTCGATGAGGCACGCAATGCGCTCTACTACCTCGACGATCTCACTCGCGGCCCAATCACTGCCGTACTCGGCGACCTGGCTGCGACCTTCGCCGCACTCGGCGTCGAGCTTGATCCCACATCGCGGCCACTGACCTTCGGCTCTTGGATCGGCGGTGATCGTGACGGCAATCCATTCGTCACTCCCGAGGTCACCGAAGACGTCCTCGTGTTCCAGCGCGACCATGCGGTGCTCGATCTCATGCCGATCATCGACGGCCTGCTCGAAGATCTCTCGATCTCCGAGCGCATCGCTGGCGCGAGTCAGTCACTTCGAGATTCGGTTGCGTTCGATCTCACGGCGCTGCCCGATCTCGACTCGCGATTCTTGCGCATCAACGCCGAGGAGCCTGTGCGACTGAAGCTCACGATCATTCGCATGCGCCTGCGCTTGACCCGCGAGCGGCTGCTTGCCGGCGGCCCGCATGTCGCGGGACGCGATTACGCCTCGACGAACGAACTTCTCGACGACCTCATGCTGATTCGCGCAGACCTGCTCGTGAACAAGGGCGGCCTTGCCGCCCATGGAGTTCTCGACTCGGCCATTCGCACAGTCGCCGCTATCGGTCTCCCGCTCGCCACCCTTGATGTCCGTGAGCATGCAGCGAAGTACCACCACGCGGTTGGGCAGCTCATTGATCGACTCGGCGAGCACAGCTCGGCCTATGCCGACATGCCGCGCGAGGCGCGCATGCACGCGATCACCGCTGAACTTCACTCACTTCGCCCGCTCGCCCCGACGCCCCCGCCACTCGATGCAGACGGGCTCACCACCTACCGCACCTATGTGGCAGTACGCGAGGCCCTCGATCGCTTCGGGGCACGTGCGATCCAGCAGTGCATCATCTCGATGACCACCGGCGCTGACGACGTTCTCGCAGCAGTACTCATCGGCCGTGAAG
The DNA here is from genome assembly GCA_947449035.1 of Actinomycetota bacterium. Classification (GTDB taxonomy): domain Bacteria; phylum Actinomycetota; class Actinomycetes; order S36-B12; family S36-B12; genus CAIKZY01. Next base: position 11,832 of record CANFQC010000014.1, on the reverse strand, counting down.
CGGGCCTAGTCGACACGGTTGCCGGGCGAAGCCGCGTTGATTTCGTGCCACTACTTGAGACCTGCGACGAGCTTCGCAGCGCAGGCGACATTCTCGACACCGTGCTCAGTACTCCCGCTTATCGCGCCCTCGTCACCTCACGTGGCGATGTGCAAGAGGTCATGCTCGGCTACTCCGATTCCAATAAGGACGCCGGCATCACCACCTCGCAGTGGGAAATTCACCTCGCCCAGCGACGACTGCGCGATGTTGCGGCCAAGCACGGAGTGCGCCTGCGCCTCTTCCATGGTCGCGGCGGCACGGTTGGTCGCGGCGGCGGCCCGACCTACGACGCGATCTTGGCCCAGCCGGCGGGAGTGCTCGACGGCGAGATCAAGGTGACCGAGCAGGGCGAGGTCATCTCCGATAAGTACCTGCTGCCGACCCTCGCGCGCGACAACCTCGAGCAGATGCTCGCGGCTGTGATCGATGCCTCGTTGCTGCATCGTGATGCGCGTTCGCCCATCGACACCCGCGCCAAGTGGGACGACGTCATGGATCTTGCCTCGGCCTCGGCCCAGCGCGCCTACCGCGGCCTGATCGATGATCCGCAACTGCCCTCGTACTTCGCACAGTCGACTCCCGTCGAGGAGTTCGGCGCGATGCACCTGGGCTCGCGTCCGTCGCGCCGCCCCGACACGGCGGCGGGCATCTCCGGCCTGCGTGCGATCCCGTGGGTCTTCGGCTGGACCCAGTCACGCCAGGTGGTACCCGGCTGGTTCGGCGTGGGCGCCGGCCTGGCTGCTGCACGCGCCGCTGGTCATGGCGAAGAACTGCGCACGATGTACCGAGAGTGGCACTTCTTCCGTAACTTCATCTCCAATGTCGAGATGACCCTCGCGAAGACCGACCTGCGCGTGGCGGAGCAATACGTCAATGGCCTTGTGCCTGAGAGTCACCGCCGTCTCTTCCAGGTCATCACGGATGAGTACGCGAACACTGTCAGCGAGATCCTGCAGATCACCGGTGAGGCGGGCTTGCTCGAGCACAATCCGAGCCTGGCGCGCACCCTCGAGATTCGCGATACCTACCTGCTTCCGCTGCACACCCTGCAGGTATCGCTGCTCGAGCGCGTGCGTGCGGTGCGCGAGAGCGGCGCAGAGCCCGATCAGGAACTCAGGCGTGCACTCTCGGTGACGGTCAACGGCATTGCGACCGGCTTGCGCAACACCGGCTGATCAGCGAGAGAAGAACTTCTCGATACCTGCAGCCAGCCACTGCGCGTACTGCTGCTGGCCGTCTCTCGACGACATCCGTGCAGCATCCTTCGCATTGCGCATGTTGCCGACCTCGATGATCGTGGTCGGAACCTTGCTGAAGTTGATGGTCGACTGATCACCGCGAATCTGCAGATGATTCGCGATGTAGTTCGAGGGAATTCCGCCTGCTGCTGTCATCCCCGCGAGCATTGCCTTCGACAGGCGGCGATCGACCTTGTAGGTGTCGGTCGTCCAGCCCTTGATGCGGGTAGGCGCGATCGCGAAGAATCCGTGAGCACTCGCCGGTGCTCCGTCAGCGTGAATCGCGATCATCGCGTCGGCCTTGTGCTCATTCGCGAATCCTGCGCGATCCCACACGCACGGACCATAGGCATCGCGCGTGTTCGAACTACGGGTCATGAGCACGGTCGCGCCCTGCGCTTCCAGCAAGGGTTTGAGTCGATTCGCCACCTTCCAGGTAAAGGTCGCCTCGGGGAAGCCCGCATTGGTTGCAGTACCGGTGGTGTTGCAGTTCTTGATGATCGAGCCATTGAAGCGCGTCTGCGCAATCTGCTTGCGGAACTTCGGATTCGAGTTACCCAGCTGGTGACCGGGATCGAGCACGATGACCTTGCCCGCGAGTGGACCCTCAGCGGCGTGTACTGGCGCGGCGAGAGCGAGCAGGGGCAGTGCGAGAAGGGCGATGAGCGCGCGGCGCATCAGAGCACCAGCAGCATCCGGTTATTGCCGAGGGTGTTGGGCTTGACCCATTCGAGCTCGAGGAATTCCGCCACACCCTCGTCATACGACTCGAGCAACTGGTCGAAAACAGCCGGCTCCACCGGGGTGCCATCAATCTCCACGAATCCGTGGCGCGCGAAGAAATCCATGGCAAAGGTCAGGCAGAACACCCGCTTAATACCGAGCTCGCGCCCGCGTTCGAGCAGGCTGCCGAGGATTGCCGAGCCGACTCCGGTGCGAACCAAGCCCGGCTGCACGGCAACTGTGCGCACCTCGGCGAGATCTTCCCAAAGCACATGCAGGGCACCGCAGCCGATGACCTGGCCGTCAGCTTCGGCCACGACGAACTCCTGCACGCTCTCGTACAGCGTGACAGTCGCCTTGCGCAGCAATTTTTGGCCATCACCTGCGTAGGTATCGACCAACTCGCGGATGGCCTTGACGTCAGCGGTCGTCGCGCGACGCACGACCAACTCGCTCATGTCAGCGTTCCGGCTTCACGAGCGGAAAGAGGATGGTCTCGCGAATGCCGAGGCCGGTCAGCGACATCAGCAGTCGATCGATGCCGACTCCGACACCGCCGGACGGCGGCATGCCGTACTCGAGTGCGCGCAGGAAATCCTCGTCGAGCTTCATCGCCTCTGCGTCACCCTTGGCACCGAGCTCGGCCTGTTCCACGAGTCGCTGGCGCTGGATGACCGGGTCGACGAGCTCGGAGTAGCCGGTGGCCTGCTCATAGCCGTTGACGTAGAGATCCCACTTTTCGACGCGACCGGGCTTGGTGCGGTGCTCGCGCACCAACGGCGAGGTGTCGAGCGGGTAATCCATGACGAAGGTCGGACCAGTGAAGGTCGGAATGACGTAATGCTCGAAGAGCTCTTCGAGCAGCTTGCCCGCGATCCAGCCAGGTGCGTAGTCGACACCGGCCTTGTCGCACAGTGCGCGCAGGTCAGCGACGGAGGTCTCAGGGGTGAGCTCAACGCCGACTGCTGCCGACGTAGCCTCATAGAGCGAAATCTCATCCCACTCACCCGTGAGATCAAGCTGAGTGCCGTCGAAGTGAGTAACGACCATCGAGCCGGTCGCGGCAACTGCTGCTTCCTGAATCAGCTCACGCGTCGTACGCGCCATGTCACGGTAGTCGGCATAGGCCTCGTAGAACTCGAGCATTGCGAATTCGGGTGAATGGGTGGAGTCAGCACCTTCATTCCGGAAGTTGCGGTTGATCTCGAAGACCCGCTCGATTCCACCGACGACGGCGCGCTTGAGGAAGAGCTCAGGCGCGATGCGCAAGAAGAGCTCAATGTCGAAGGCATTGGAGGTCGTGACGAACGGACGTGCCGCGGCACCGCCGTGCATGGTCTGCAGCATCGGCGTTTCGATCTCAACGTAGTCACGGGCCTCGAAGCTGCGGCGCAGCTGGGAGACCACGGCCATGCGAGTGCGCGCCATCTGGCGAGCCTCGGGGCGCATGATGAGATCGACGTAGCGCTGGCGAATGCGAGTTTCCTCGTTGAGATCCTTGTGGGCGACTGGCAGCGGGCGCAGCGCCTTCGATGCCATCTGCCACGAGTCGGCCATGACCGAGAGCTCACCGCGCTTGGAGGTGATCACCTCGCCGTGCACGAAGACGGTGTCGCCGATGTCGACGAGTTCCTTCCACTGCTCGAGTGCTTCCTCGCCGACATTGGCCAGCGACAGCATTGCCTGGATCTCAGTGCCGTCACCGGCGCGCAAGGTGGCGAAGCAGAGCTTGCCCGTATTGCGCGAGAAGAGAATGCGACCGGCGATGCCCACGAACTGACCGGTGGAGTGGTCGGGCTCGTGATGACCGTGTTCGGCACGAATGGCCTGAATCGTGGTGGTGACCGGAACGCCGACCGGGTACGGCTCCATCCCGATCTCGGCCAGGCGCTCACGCTTATCCCGGCGGATCCGCATCTGCTCGGGCAGATCGTCCTCGGGGTCATGCGCCTGGTCGGCCGCGGCCGTGGTCTCGTTCGTCACGAGAGAAAGATATCGGGCGGAGGACTTTGGCCTAGACCGCGTTCTTCTCGAAGACCAGACGAAGGCCAATGAGCGTGAGATCTGGCTCGTAATGGGTGATCGTGCGGGATTCGGGCACCACGATCGGGGCGAGGCCACCTGTGGCCACGACCGCCGTCACCTCGCCGAGTTCCTCGCAGATGCGGTCGACCAGGCCATCGACCTGACCGGCGAAGCCGTAGAGCGCACCGGATTGAAGGGCCTCAACGGTGTTCTTGCCGATCGCCGAACGCGGACGCACGAGCTCGACCTTGCGCAGCTGGGCTGCGCGCTGAGCGAGGGCATCGAGGGAAATCTCGATGCCGGGGGCCAATGCTCCGCCGAGGAACTCACCCTTGGCCGAGACGACATCGAGATTGGTGGACGTGCCGAAGTCGACGACGATGCAGGGGCCACCGAAAAGATGGTGTGCCGCGATCGTGTTGACGATGCGATCAGCGCCGACTTCCTTCGGGTTATCTGTGAGAACTGGCACGCCGGTCTTGATGCCCGGCTCGATGATGACCTTGGGGGTGTCGGCGAAGTAGCGCTCGAGCATCAGACGCATCTCGCGCAGAACGGCAGGCACGGTAGAGCACAGTGCGATGCCGGTGATTTCACCAGCACCCTCGAGCAGGCCGCGGAAGGTCAGGGCGATCTCATCGGCGGTGGTGCGCGCATCAGTCTTGGTGCGCCATGAACGCGACATGCGTTCGCCCTCGAAGAGGCCGATAACCGTGTTCGTATTGCCCACGTCGATTGCTAGAAGCATGGTTATGTCTCCTGCCGAAGGTCAGCGCCGATGTCCAATACTGGCGCAGAGTGAGTAAGCGCTCCGATGGCGAGGTAGTCAACACCTGTCGCCGCTACCGCCCGCGCCACGGTGAGGGTGAGGCCGCCCGACGCCTCGAGCTTCGCGCGTCCGGCATTTCGACGCACCGCCTCGACCATCTCCTCAGTTGTGAAGTTATCGATGAGCACGAGGTCCGCGCCCGCGTCGAGAACTTCATCAAGCTGCTCGAGTGAATCAACCTCCACCTCGACCGGCACATCGGGGAACTTCGCACGGACGAGTGCGAACGCCTCGGCCACTCCGCCTGCGGCGACCACGTGGTTGTCCTTGACGAGTGCCGCATCGGAGAGCGACATGCGGTGATTGGTACCGCCGCCGCAGCGCACCGCGTACTTCTCCAACTTGCGCATGCCCGGTGTGGTCTTGCGAGTATCACGAATGCGGGCATCGGTGCCCGCCACTGCTTCAACCCAGACACGCGTCATGGTCGCAATGCCGCCGAGGCGGCCGAGCAGATTCAGTGCCGGTCGCTCGGCGCGCAGCAGTTCATGAGTCGGCCCGGTCACTGAGATAAGCACGTCGCCGATCTGCACCATGTCGCCATCGGATTTGCCGTAGCGAATCGTGACGGCATTCCCGCTCATCACCGAGAAGACAGCCGCCGCCACCGGAATACCGGCAGCAATGCCCGGCCGACGTGCCACGAGATCCAAGGTCGCGCGCTGCTCAAGGGGCACGGTCGCAACGGTCGTGACATCAACACCGCCGTCGAGATCCTCGTCGATGGCGCGGCGAATGAGCCAGAGGACGTCATCGACGTCAAGGCCGGCAGCGACGAGCTGCTGCTCGATCTGCGGATCAATGGTGCCTGCAGTGCTCATCTACGTCGTCCTTACTTCGCGCTGTCGCCATGCACGAGTGGTTCGGTTCGTGTGCGCAATTCTCCATCGTGGCTCAGTGTCGACACGAGTCGCACCCGCCAATGGTCGTCATCACGTTCGGGGTAGTCGTCGCGCCAGTGCGAACCACGGGTCTCCTCGCGCAGGCGCGCATGCTGCACCAACGTCGTGGCGAGCATGTGGATGTTCGTGGTCTCCCAGTCTTCGGTACACGGATGGGCGTCATCGGCGTGACTGACCGAGTGCAACTCCCGCGTCGCATCAGCAAGTGACATCGCACTGCGCAGCACGCCCGCATCACGATCCATTGCCTGCTGCATGGTGCGGCGCACTCGGTGCGGAAGCAGGCCCTCGGTGCCTGATGGGGCGACTGGTTCGCGCACGGTAGCCGGGGCGGACGTTATTGCCTGGGCGATGCGCTTGGAGAACACCAGGCCCTCGAGCAGTGAGTTCGAGGCAAGTCGGTTAGCGCCGTGCACACCGGTGCAAGCGACCTCACCGCAGGCATAGAGCCCGGGAATCGAGGCACGACCGAAGTGATCAGTCAGCACGCCACCCGAGGCGTAGTGCTGTGCCGGTGCGACCGGAATGAGATCGGTGACCGGGTCGATGCCGCGGCTGCGGCACGACTCGAGGATTGTCGGAAAGCGCTGCAGCCAGGTATCGGCGCCGAGATGGCGACCGTCGAGCCACACGTGCGCTTCCTCGGTCTCGCGCATGCGACGCATGATCGCCTTCGCCACGACATCACGCGGCGCGAGATCAGCGAGCTCATGCTCACCGGTCATGAAGCGCTGGCCACGCGAGTCGAGTAGGAAGGCACCCTCACCGCGCACTGCTTCGGAGACCAGCGGCTGCTGGCCCTGAGCCAACGGTCCCAGCCACATCACCGTGGGATGGAATTGCACGAACTCGAGATCGGCGATCTTCGCGCCGGCACGCAACGCAAGCGCCACGCCGTCACCGGTTGCGACATAAGGGTTCGTGGTTTGGCCGTAAACCTGGCCGAAGCCACCTGTCGCTAGTACGACATGCGGGGCAAGTGCGGCACCAGTACCACCACGACGACCTGAGCCCATCACGTGCAAGGTCACGCCCTGGGTGGCGCCGGTGGCATCGACAAGGAGATCGAGCACGAGTGCGTTCTCGACGAGTTCGATGCCGGCGTCGCGAGCGACTGCTGCGACGAGTGCCCGAGAGATCTCAGCACCGGTCGCGTCACCACCAGCATGAGCAATGCGATCGCGGTGGTGCCCACCTTCACGGGTAAGTGAAATCTCGCCGGAAGAATCGGTGTCGAAGTGCGCGCCCAGCGAGATCAGCTCGCGAACCGCCTCTGGCCCCTGGGTCACGAGGATCCGCACGGCTTCCTCGTCACAAAGACCGACACCGGCAACGAGAGTGTCGTGTAGGTGCTCCTCGGGGGAATCGTCCTCGGCGAGTGCGGCAGCAATTCCGCCCTGCGCCCAACGCGTGGAGCCCTCGTTGACCTGCGCCTTGGTGACGAGCAGGACGGTCAGGCCGGCCGAACGCGCATGAAGGGCAGTGGTGAGACCTGCCACGCCGGAGCCGACCACGATGACATCAGCGCGAGCCTCCCAGCCCGGGGCCTCGGCGGTTAGTCGTGAGGCCAGGTGGTGGGAATGCGCGACGCCCGCGGACGAGCCGTGTGCGTGATCGCTCATCGAGTGCCACCGAGTTCCATCGCCATATTGTCGAGTAAGCGAGTCGAGCCCACTCGGGCGGCTATCAAGACGCGGGCTGATCCACGCTCAGGCGCAGCTGAGAGATCGAGATCGCGGATCACCAGATAGTCGAGATCGATCGAGGAATCCTGCGACACGATCGCGAGACCGGCGAAGAGTGCGGCCTGCTCCCCTTGCGCTCCTGCAGCAAGAACTGCACGCAGTGCCTGCGGAATCAGCGAAGCCGAAGCGCGCTCTGACTCACTGAGATAACGATTGCGGCTGCTCAGGGCCAGGCCGTCGGACTCACGCACGGTCTCGACACCGACGATCTCAATCGGAAAGCGAAGGTCGCGCACCATCTGAGTGATGAGGGTCAGCTGCTGGTAATCCTTCTCGCCGAAGAACGCGAGATCGGGCGCGGTGAGATGCATTAACTTGGCCACGACTGTCAGGACTCCGCGGAAGTGACCAGGGCGGGAGGCTCCTTCGAGTTCGAATCCGAGCGGACTCGGCTCAATCTGCACCTGCGTGCCCAAAGTGCTGAGATCACTCGTGCCGTAGACCTCCTCGACACTCGGCGCGAACACGATGTCGGCACCTGCCGCGGCACACACGTCGATATCAGCATCGAGGGTGCGCGGGTAGCGATCGAAATCCTCACCGGGAGCGAACTGGGTGGGGTTCACGAAGTCAGTGACGATGATGCGACCCTCCGAACCGACTCGGCGACGGGCAGCGCGAATCAGCTCGGCATGGCCATCGTGAAGAGCGCCCATGGTCATCACCACTGCGGTGAGCCGGCGATCTGCACACGAAGCCGCGAGCTCATCGCGGGAGGAAGCGAGCACTACTGACATCAGGCCTCGCCCGATCCGAGTGTCATCCCAAGCACGCCTAGAAGTTCTGCTGCCTGATGCGGCGCGAGAGTGCCTGCGGCAACCGCGCGATCGGCAGTGACGCGCGCGAGCGCTTGATAGCCGACCGCCGCCTGCTCGGAAACGCGCGCGATTGCGGCGAGTTGACGTGCAACCGACTCAGAGTCCCCGCGAGCAACAGGCCCAGTAAGCGCGTGATCGCCAAGGCGCAGCGCATTGTCGAGTGATGCACTCAGCAACGGAGCGATGATCCGCTGCGGATGCTCGATACCGGCGGTGGTGAGCAGCTCGAGTGACTGGGCAACGAGAGTGATCAAGTAGTTCGCGCCGTACGAGAGAGCTGCGTGGTACAGAGCGCGGTTCTCCTCCGGCACCCAGATCGGATCACCGCCCATTTCCACCACGAGTGCCTCGGCAACGGGGCGCAGCACGTCGGGAGCCGTGACACCGAACGGGCATTCTTCGAGCCTGGCCAGGTCAACACTCGTGCCGGTAAAGGTCATCACCGGGTGAAGTGCCAGCGGTAGTGCGCCCACTCGCGTCGCCGGTTCAAAGATCTCGATGCCGTGACCGCCGCTGGGGTGACACCAGAACTGACCCGGGTGCACGTGGCCCGTCCCCGCTAAGCCAGCAACAACCGGCGCAAGCGCATCATCGGGGATCGCGATAAGGACGAGATCTGCATTCGCGGTGACAGCCGGAATGTCGACGATCGGCACGCCGGGCAGCAGCGCTTCCGCGCGAAGTCGCGAGAGATCAGAGACAGCTGAGACTCCGGTGACATGGTGGCCGGCTCGGCGCAGTGCGGCACCCAGCACCGCACCCACGCGGCCTGCGCCGATGATGCCGACCCGCAGGCGCGGGGGCCCTGACTCCGTCACGCCGTTGAGCGTAGACCGCATCGACCGGTGGCGCGCCACCCGTGCCATGGATGGGAGGATGCGCACGTGACGGAAAGCGTGCTTGTGGCGATCGGCGCAGCGCGCCATCTGCCCCACGACCGCGTGGCCCAGCTCGACCCCCGTCACCCCCTTGCCCACGCACCGATGCAACTTCGGCTCGAACTCGACGGCGAGATCATCACTGCCGCCGATCCGCAGATCGGTCTCCTCAATCGCAGTGTTGAGAAGCTGTTCGAAGCGCGCGACTATCGGCAGCTGATGATGCTGGCCAACCGGCACGACTGGGTCTCGCCTTTTGCCTCGGAGGTTGGCGTTGCCCTGACCCTCGAGGACGCTATGGGCATCACTCCACCGGAGTGCGCTACCTGGACACGAACACTGCTGCTCGAGCTCACGCGCATTAGCGCCGCACTTCTCTTCCTCGGCTCAGCGATCAGTGATGACGCCATGCTCACCCTGCGTGAGTCGTATGTCGATCTACAAGAACTCGCCACCGGCAATCGCGTGCACCCGATGTTCGCCCGTATCGGCGGTATCGCGCAGCCCGTCTCACTCGACTGGCTTGCACGTGTGCGCGAAGTGAGCGCCACTACTCGTCAACACCTGACTCGAGTCACCGATCTGGTGAACGCCTATGCCCAACCGCGAAGCGGACTCGCCGTTCTCTCACATGAGGATGCGCTGAGTTTTGGCGCAACCGGACCGGTGGGCCACGCCAGTGGCGTGCACGTCGATCTTCGAATCCAGCAGCCTTACCTCGCCTACGGCGAACTCACCGAACTAATTCCGGCTCATGCCGAGAGCACCGGCGATCTAGCGGGCCGCTACCTCGCGCTGCTCGCCGAGATCGAGCCGAGTCTCGCGATGGTCGAGGTGTGTGCGGATCACGTTGAGGCCCTTGGCGATGCACCGGTGAATGTCTCGCTGCCGAAGGTGGTGAAGGCACCCGAAGGCACGTACTACGGGCGCCTTGACTCACCTACGGGAATCAGTGGCTATCTACTGGTGAGCACCGCAGAGAAGGCACCGTGGCGATTCAAGTTGCGCACGCCATCATTCGCACATGCGCAAGCACTGCCTACTGCCCTAGTGGGCTGCCCGGTTGATCAGCTTGAGGATGCGCTGATGTCGATCTTCCTGGTGACCGGGGATATCGACCGCTAGGCCTTCTCGTGCTCGCGAATGTAGGTCGCGAAGCGCGCACGCAGCAGCGCCTCGGTGGTCGGGTCGATGTCGTCGTCGCCGAGCATCTCGCGGACGGCCTTGACGGTCTCGATGAACGAACCACCGATGGAACCGAGGTCGCCACCTTCGGTCTCGACCGCAACCATGCCTGGCATGTGGGTGAAGAGCTCGGTGAAGAAGCCGATGTCGACGCGCTTTTCCGCGAGGTGGAAGGCGCGGTGACGCAGTTCGGAGAACGGCAGGTCTTCAAGCGGGGTCTCGGTCATGGCAGAAGTCTAGGCGGGGGTGGCCCGATCATCATCGAGAGGCAGCCGGCAGAGATATTCCAGCCATAGGGCCGCGGCCGCGAGGGCCAGTGCACCCACCGCGGAGGCAGCACTTGCCCAGGTCGTGGTCATGCCAGCCGGTGCATCGCGATGGGGCATTGAGGCGAGCGCGACACCTGCGTAGAACCCCAACACGAGCGAACCGGCTCGGGAGGCGGCCATTGCGAGGGCAGCAGTGCGTGCAGCCATCAACGGTGGCATCAGCTTCGCCCCGGGCTTGCGCTGTAGTCGCGGACGACTCAGCACCGCCCACATCAATAGTGCGAGCGCCAGCACCCACAAGGTCGCGGCAGCCAGCCACGGCACCTGGAGAACCTGACCGCTCTGCCCTGCCACGATCGTGACGACGGCATAGCCGAGCACTGCGGCAATTGCTGCGAGAGCGACGAGCAGGCGTATCCGGGTTGCGCCCATGAAGGTGAAGTAGCGCGCCGTCATCCCTACGGGATGAGCGACTGCGCTCCCCACAGGTTGAGGTCGCCGTCAACGGCAAACTGATCGATGTGCGCGAGCTCATCGGCAGTGAACGACAGGTTGTTGACCGCTGCCGCCGTGTCTTCCAACTGCTTGACGCTGCTCGCGCCAAGAAGGGTGGAGGTAACTCGCGGATCGCGAAGAGTCCAGGCCACAGCCAGCTGAGCCATCGTCTGACCGCGCTCGGCTGCGATTGCCGCGAGCGAGCGCACGCGATCGATGTTCTCGTCGGAGAGATGATCACCGAAGAGGCTCTTGTGCTGAGCTGCACGTGAATCTGCAGGGATGCCGTTGAGGTAGCGGTCGGTCAGCACACCCTGTGCGAGCGGGCTGAACGTGATCGCGCCGGCGCCAACCTCCTCGAGTGCATCGAGCAGGCCGCCTTCGATCCAGCGGTTGAACATGGAGTACGAGGGCTGGTGGATGAGCAGCGGAACACCCATCTCGCGCAAGATCGCAGCGGCCTCGCGCGTGCGGCTCGGCGAGTACGACGAGATGCCCACGTAGAGGGCCTTGCCCGAGGCAACAGCGGTCGCGAGTGCACCCATCGACTCCTCAAGTGGAGTCTCCTCATCAGGGCGGTGGTGGTAGAAGATGTCGACGTAGTCGAGTCCGAGGCGATCGAGGCTCTGGTCCAGGCTCGCGAGGATGTACTTGCGCGAGCCGAGATCGCCGTACGGGCCGGG
>CANFQC010000013.1 GCA_947449035.1 Actinomycetota bacterium | reverse complement strand
GCGGTTCCGGTGACGGTGCCTGTTCCGTTGGTGTAGCCGGTGCGGGTCACGGTCGTGGTGATCGTGGCGGATGCGTTGGCGGCGACGCCGGTGACGGTCAGCGGGAGAGTGGCTCCGTTAGCTGCGCCGGCAGTGACGGTGCCGGAGGTCACGGTCGAGGTGAAGGTGTAGGCCGCGTTGTAATTCGTGACGTTGACGGTGAACCCGGTCGCGGTACGAACCGGGGTCGAGAACGTCGGTGTGAGCGCTGGCCCGGTGATCGTCGAATCAATCCAGTTCGCAAACGATGAAACTCGTGTGTAAACACCAGGAGTTGTCCAGCCGCACCCCCTTCCCCAGCTCGTAATTCCGGCTAAGGCGTAGGCGCCATTGTCTGTGACGGCGAGTGGACCACCGCTATCTCCATAGCAAGTGTCCTGCCAAAATCCACTCGTGCCTGCGCACATCATGGATGCGGATTGGTAGCTGGAACTTAGGTAAGACGTGCAAGTCGAATCCGACTGTACATAGACAGTGGCACCGTAGAGCGCACTCGGATAGTAAGAGGGCGAACTTGACGGTGATAGGTACTGGGTCGCTCCCCATCCGGAGATCAATGCTGATTGGCCAGTTCCCACCTGCCCACGCATGAGGGAAATGGTGCTCACTGATCCAGCTTGAAGTGTGATGGGCTGCGACAACTTGACCAACGCGATGTCGTTGGCAAGTGCTGATCGTGAGTACTGAGGGTTCACGACGACGGAAGAAACTCCGAGCAATCCTGAACGGCCAGTGGTGCTGAGCGAGGAAGTTCCCGCAAGGATGCTGAACTCTGACGGTTGCCGCTGACTCCCGCTTGAGTTCACGACGCAATGAGCTGCTGTGACCACCCACTCGGTGCTGATGAGTGACCCACCGCAAAATTGACCCAGGAAGTTTGTTGATGCACTGCTGGATACCAAGGCAACCTGCCAGGGAGCGGAAGAAATCGGAATCTGGACGCCACCTACGACGTTGATTGATACGTCAGAGCCACTTGATGAATCGCCGGCAAAGGCTGGGCTCGATCCCCATGAAAGTCCCGTGAGTACAACAACTAATCCGAGCGCGATTCTTCGCAACATGATTCCCCCTGACTCTGCACACTACAGGGAGTGATGGATGTCGCGTGCCCTCGTGTTGATTCCGATGCTGCATTACGGAACATGTGTTTGTCAGTACGTCAGTGCACGACACCGACGTGCCTCAACGCGCCTTATGTGTAGCAGTTGATGGATGAACGACTACTTCTTGGAGCCCTTGGGCAGCACGGGCTTGCCGCCGCGACGCACGCGGGGCGGAGGAAGTCGCAGGCGACGCAACTGCAGGGTGCGCAGAAGTGCGTACAGCGTGATGCCCTTGCGATCGGCCTCGTTCGGGAAGGCTTCCTTGGCGCGCTTGTTGAGCTGGAATACCAAGATGATCGAGTCGAGTGCGATCAGAGCCGTGATGGCGAAGAAGCCGGTCGAGATAAAGGTCGAGAGGGTCTGATTCTTGACGAAGCCGAGCAGCAGGACCGCAACCGCGATGAAGATGAAGTACTCGGCGATGGTGAATCGTGCATCGACGAAGTCTCGAGTGAAAGCCTTCGCCGGGCCGCGATCGCGCGCCGGCAGGTACTTCTCGTCGCCGGCGGCCATGCCCTCACGTGCACGCTGCTTCGCGGTGCGCTCGGCATCGCGCTGAGCGGCCTTTGCGGCTTTGGGGTCATTGGGAGTCTTGAGGAACTGCTTGCGCGCGCGCTGGGCTTCCTTGCGCGACGGAGTCGGACGGCCCTTGGAGCCCGCGTGGGTCTCGTCCGTCGCGGGGGTGGGGGCCGGTGTCTCGTCGCTCTTGCCTCGTCCGAACATGGGGGAAGCCTAGTCGGCGGGTGGGGAGCGCTAGGAGGCGAGGGAGAGCATGCGATCGAGTGCGATGCGTGCCCATTCCTGGGTATCGCCATCGACCTCGATGCGGTTCATGACGTTGCCTGCCGCCAGGTTCTCGAGCGCCCAGACGAGGTGGGGGAGATCGATGCGATTCATGGTCGAGCAGAAGCACACCGTGCGGTCGAGGTACACGATTTCCTTTTCGGGGTGGCGCAGTGCCAGTCGCTTGACGAGGTTCAGTTCAGTGCCGACAGCCCACTTGCTTCCGGCCGGTGCCGCATCGATCATCGCGATAATGCGCTCGGTGGAGCCGACGAAATCAGCTTTCTCAACTACTTCGTACGCGCACTCGGGATGAACGATCACGTTGACGCCCGGTACCCGCTCACGCACCTCATCGACACACTCAGGGGTGAAGCGTCCGTGCACGGAGCAGTGGCCAAGCCACAAGATCATGCGCGCATTTCGAAGCTGCTCGACGGTGAGGCCGCCGTTTGGTCGCCGAGGGTTGTAGACGACACAGTCGTCGAGAGACATCCCGAGATCGCGTACGGCGGTGTTACGGCCCAAGTGCTGATCGGGCATGAAGAGCACCTTCTCGCCGCGTTCGAAAGCCCATTCGAGTGAGACCTTTGCATTGCTCGAGGTGCAGATTGAGCCACCGTGACGACCGGTAAATGCCTTGATGGCTGCAGTGGAGTTCATGTAGGTGATCGGAATGGTGACGTCGGCAACGCCAGCCGCTTCGAGGTCACGCCAGCACTGCTCGACCTGCTCGATTGCGGCCATGTCTGCCATGGAGCACCCGGCAGCAAGGTCGGGGAGGATGACGGCCTGGTTGTCGCTGGTCAAGATGTCGGCACTTTCGGCCATGAAGTGCACGCCGCAGAACACGATGTACTCGGCCTCGGGATGCGCGGCTGCCTGCTGGGCCAGCTTGAAGGAGTCGCCGGTGACATCAGCGAAGGCAATGACCTCATCGCGCTGGTAGTGGTGTCCGAGAATGTAGACGCGATCGCCGAGAGCGGCCTTGGCCCGCTCGGCCCGCTCGACCAGATCGGGGTCAGAGGCAGGGGGCAGGGCGCCCGGGCACTCGACGCCGAGCTCGCTGGACGCATCGGCTCCGCGCCCGAGCAGCAGCAAGGCCAGCGGGGTTGGTTGCGGATCCACCTGTGAGGTCACAGGCTCATTGTTGCCTATTGCAAGGATGTGGGCAGCGGCTGCTGCTCGGACACGGGAATACGCCGCTAGGCGCTCGCGTTACTCCTGGCATACACTCCGACTAAGGCTTACCTCACCTGAAAGGCCACACCATGTCGACTGAAACCGCTGTGCCCGTCGAGATCGTCACCGCTGACGGCATCGTCCTCACCGAGACCGCGGCCTCCAAGGTCAAGGCGCTGCTCGAGTCTGAGGGTCGCGATGACCTCGCCCTGCGCGTTGCCGTGCAGCCCGGTGGTTGTTCGGGTCTTCGCTACCAGCTCTTCTTCGATGACCGCAGCCTCGATGGCGATGTCTCGAAGGACTTCGGCGGAGTTGCCGTCGTGACTGATCGCATGAGCGCCCCGTACCTCAACGGTGCCACCATCGACTTCGTCGACACCATCGAGAAGCAGGGCTTCACCATCGACAACCCCAACGCGGGCAGCTCCTGCGCATGCGGTGACTCGTTCAGCTAGTCCGTAACTTGTGCGAACGGCCCGCCGGAATCCGGCGGGCCGTTCGCATTCTCTGAGTCTTAGTTGCCGCGTGTGACAGTGACGACGAACGCGGTGGGGGGATCTTCGGTGCGTACGAAACGAAGGCGCATCGAGTTGTCGCCGATGTTGCCGGAGTAGAAGCCGCCGACCTCGGAGAGGATCACCGACGTGTTGTCGGTCGAGAGTGAGCCGAGCAGGTCGGTAGACAGCGATTTCCCGTTGTTCACCCAACTTTCGGTACCCCAGACCAGCGAGCCCTCTTGCTTGGTGATCTCGATGGTCAGGGTTGACTTCTCGATGGTCTTGTCTGTGGTCGGGTATTGGTAATTGCCCGTCCAGGTGCCCTTCAGGTTTGGAATGGCTGAATCACTTCCGCCGCACGCGGCAAGTGTCAGCGGCACGGCGCATAGAGCAACGGCTGCAATCAATCGTCGTGTCTTCATAGAGGCGAGTATGGCGCATGGACCGCTAAGGTCTTGCCCCATGGCCGTCCTCATCACCGGGTCCGTTGCGACCGATCACCTCATGACCTTTCCGGGCAAGTTCGCCGACTCGATCGTCGCCGACAAGCTCGACAAGATCTCCCTTTCGTTCCTCGTCGAGGAACTCGATGTGCGTCGCGGAGGTGTTGCGCCGAATATTGCCTTCGGTATGGGATGTCTCGGTCTGAAGCCCGTACTCGTCGGCGCGGTCGGCCCAGATTTCGCGGATTACGAGTCGTGGCTCAATCGTCACGGGGTCGACACCCGCGGCGTGCATGTTTCTACCTCGCATCACACCGCGCGCTTTATCTGCACCACCGATCAGGAGCAGAACCAGATCGCCTCGTTCTACCCCGGCGCGATGAGCGAGGCGCGCAACATCGAGCTCAAGCCGATCGTCGATGTTGTCGGCTCTGCTGACCTCGTCCTCATCGGTGCGAATGATCCCGGCGCGATGGCGCGTCACACTGATGAGTGCCGTTTCCGCGGCTATGCCTTCGCTGCAGATCCCTCCCAGCAGCTCGCCTATATGGAAGGCGACGACATCAAGCCGCTCATCGAGGGCGCGACCTACTTGTTCACCAATGAGTACGAAGCCGCATTGATTCACCAGAAGACAGGCTGGTCGGCAGCTGATATCGCCGCGATCGTCGAGACTCGTGTCACCACTCTCGGCGCCGAGGGTGCGCGCATCGAGCGCCGGGGCGAAGCACCCGTCGTGGTGGCCGTTCCCGACGAGGAGCGCAAGGCTGATCCGACCGGCGTGGGAGACGCCTTCCGTGCCGGCTTCCTCTCCGCGAAGTCCTGGGGACTCTCCGACGAACGTGCAGCTCAGACCGGCGCATTGCTTGCAACCTATGTGATCGAGACCGTAGGCACGCAGGAGTACGAGCTCGCGCAGCGCCACTTCCTCGAGCGCATGGCCAAGACGTACGGCGATGCCGCTGCGGCAGAGGTCGCAGCGCACGTCAGCTGCCCGCGTCCGTAACTCATGTCACCGCGCGAGCCCCAGCAATCCGTCTGGGACTTGCCGGATCCGCGTGAAGCGGACCCGTTCGAGGATGTTGTCGGTGTCGGTGCTGATCTAGAGCCCGGCACAGTGCTGCAGGCGTATCGACGCGGACTATTCCCCATGCATCTTGAGGAGAACCTCCTCGCCTGGTGGAGTCCTGATCCGCGCGGAATCTTGCCGCTGGACTCACTTCGAGTGTCGAAGTCATTGCGCGCCTCACTACGTCGTTACGAGATCACGATTGATCGAGACTTTGCCGGCGTGATGCGCGCATGTGCTGAGACCCCGCGCGAACATGGCTGGATCACCGAGGAATTCATCGATACGTACTGCACTCTCCACGATCTTGGTTGGACACATTCGGTCGAGGCCTGGAATGCCGATGGCCAACTTGTCGGCGGTCTGTACGGAATAGAAGTCGGAGGGCTCTTCGCGGGAGAGTCGATGTTCCACCTAGAGCGCGATGCATCGAAGGCCGCACTTGTCGGGCTCGTTGATGCGCTGTCCGTCGGAGGTTCGCGATTGCTCGATGTGCAGTGGGCGACTGACCACCTTGTGTCGATGGGTGCGATTGAGATTCGTCGTGATGCCTACCTCGCGTTACTGGATGAGGCGTTGCAACGACCGCCGGTGCTCAACCCTCGTTAATGCGCACGGCGTACGCCGAGCCGACATCCTGCAATTCCGCAGCGATGTAGGTATTTCTCGTCATGCGACACCACGCGGGAATGTCGAACTCTGCAGCAGGATCATCAGCCAGAACCACGACTACCTCGCCGACGGCACATGACTTCGCAGCACGTGCGAGTGCAATCACCGGCGCAGGGCACAGAGTTCCGCGCTTGTCGATCCACTGGTCGCGCTCGGGCCATTCGTCAGAGACCGGCATCTGCTCGCACCATCTGGATCACGTCGGGGATCTCGCGAATGAAGTGATCGACGGTCGCATCGGTGCAGCCGAACGGCAGTGACACTCGCACGTTCCCGCCGGTCAGTGCGCCCATCGCAGCGAGCACATGACTAGGTCGCTCTGTGTCAGCGACGCAGGCGGAGCCGCTCGCGACCGCGATGCCGCGGCGATCGAGTTCGGTGACCACTGCCTCACCACTGCAGTAGAGCGCAGAGAAGGTCACGACATGCGGAAGCCTGTCATCGGGATCTCCGACGAGATCGATGTCAGCGATCGATTCAGTCAGCGCAGCGCGGATGCGTGCGATCAAGGCATGCGCCCGTCTGGCCTCGGGCTCCCAGATCGACTCGATGGTTTCGGCCGCGATGCCGGCGGCGGCCGCCGAGGGGATATCCGGGAATCCGCCGAGCCAGCCGCGCTCGCTGCCGCGGGGCGCGACCCAGGAAGTGCCCTGACGGATCACCAGCGCGCCGACCCCGGCCGGGCCGCCCCAGTCGCGTGCCGAAACTGCCAGGGCAGTCCACCCTGCGGGCAATGCGATGCGAGCTGTGCACGCGGTGGCATCGACGAGCAGGGGAATGCCGTGCGGATCCAGGAGGGTGGCCAGCTCATCCACGGGCTGGCGGGTGCCAACTTCGGGGTTGGCCGCTTGAAGGCAGGCGATTGCCCACGTGGGCTTGTCCGGAACGGAATCCAGGATCAGTTGACCCGTGGAATCGACGGGCAGGATCTCTACCTCGCGGCCGCAGTGGTCACCGGCTTCGAGGAGGGCTAACGGTTCGACAGCGCTGAGGGCCACGGCACCTGTAGGGCGGGCCGCCAGCAGCCCGCTGAGCCCGAATTCGAGTGCAGCGCGTACGGAGGAGGTCAGGTGAACTTCAGCGGGCCGCACGCCGAGGAACCCGGCGATCGAGGCGCGGGCGGAGTCGAGCACCAGACCTGCTGTGCGGCCGGCATGGTGCAGTCGCGCGGGGTCGGCCCAGGCCACATTTTCGGCGGCATGTCGTGCAGAAGTGGCGGCAGGGAGCATGGGGGAGCCGCCGAGTGCGTCGAGGTACCCGGGCGGGGTCGGCGCGAACGCGGAGCCCTGCTCGTCGGGGAGGTTCTGGACCACAGGCACACGCTAACTGTGACATGCCCGACATGCCCCGAATTCCCCGTGGCCCGAGAGAGCATCCTTAGGGGAGGTGCGCTAGTCTCCCGAACGTCCGTATAAGGGGAAAGGCGATCCGTGGCCCTCAGTAATTCCCGTCACCGCAGTGACGTGTCCGGCAAGCGCCGCGCCGTGCGCGCAGGTGCTCTGGCGCTGGGGGCGGCCACCGTCGCCCTCGTGGCCTCCGGCTGCACTGCCAATGAGGCGTTCTTCTTCGATCAGCCCGCACCGGCCACTGTCGAAGGCCCGACCATCGTCAACCTCTGGCAGGGATCTTGGATTGCCGCATGGGCAGTCGGCGCAGTCACCTTGATCCTCATTCTGTGGGCCTGCTTCGCGTACCGTCGCCGTCGTCAGAGCGATGTGCCCGAGCAGACCATGTACAACGTTCCGATCGAGCTTCTCTACACGGTCGTCCCGCTCATCATGATTCTCGGCCTGTTCTGGTTCACCGCAAAGGACCAGTCGGAGATCCTTACGGTCAAGAACGACCAGGCGCTGACAGTCAATGCCGTCGGCTTCAAGTGGAGCTGGGGCTTTAACTACATCGACCAGGGTGTGTTCGAGTCAGGCACGCCTGATTACCGCCCAACCTTGGTGCTGCCTGTGAACGAGAAGGTGCGCTTCGAGCTCACCTCGCCCGATGTCATTCACTCCTTCTGGGTGCCGGCATTCTTGTTCAAGATGGACGTCATCCCCGGCAAGACAAACGTCTTCGAGCTCACCCCGAACAAGCTGGGCACTTTCCCTGGCAAGTGCGCAGAACTCTGCGGCACCTACCACTCCGGCATGCTTTTCAACGTCAAGGTCGTGGAGAAGCCTGAGTTCGATGCCTACATCGCCTCGCTCAAAGCTCGAGGCAACACCGGCCTACTTGATACCGATCGCACCACAAACGAGGGCGCTATCCCAGGGGAGCGGACACTGTGACACTTCTTAACGATCCGATCAGCACCTCTGCGCCGGTTCAGGCTCCGGCCAAGAAGCGCAGCCCCGGTGCGGCCGTCGTCTCGTGGATCACCTCCACTGACCACAAGACCATCGGTTACATGTACTTGGTCACCTCGACCTTCTGGTTCTTCATCGCCGGTGCGATGGCACTTGCCATTCGCGCGGAACTCGCAGCACCGGGCATGCAGTTCCTCTCGCTCGAGCAGTACAACCAGATGTTCACGATGCACGGCACAATCATGCTGTTCCTCTTCGCGACGCCGCTGTTCATCGGCTTCACCAACGTGATCATGCCCCTGCAAATCGGTGCCCCCGACGTCGCGTTCCCGCGACTGAACATGCTCGGTTACTGGCTCTTCCTCTTCGGCGGAATCACCGTGGCGGCAGGCTTCTTCACCCCCGGTGGCGCTGCCTCATTCGGCTGGTTCGCGTACGAGCCGCTGAGCAACGCCATTAACTCCCCGCAGGTGGGCGCCGATCTCTGGTTCCTCGGCCTTGCGATGGGTGGTCTGGGCACGATCCTCGGCTCGGTTAACTTCGTGACCACCGTGTTCTGCATGCGCGCCCCCGGCATGACCATGTTCCGCATGCCGATCTTCACCTGGACAGCATTCGTTACCAGCATCCTCGTGCTGATCGCCTTCCCGGTTCTTGCTGCCGCACTGGTCGTTGCCTTCATCGACCGTCATTACGGGGCTGTCGTCTTCGACCCGGCAAACGGCGGCGCGATCTTGTGGCAGCACCTGTTCTGGTTCTTCGGCCACCCTGAGGTGTACATCCTCGCCCTGCCGTTCTTCGGTATCGCGAGCGAGATCATCCCGGTCTTCTCGCGCAAGCCGATCTTCGGCTACAAGGGCCTGATCTTCGCGACCATGGCAATCGGAGCTCTCTCCGTCGCGGTGTGGGCTCACCACATGTACGTCACGGGCTCGGTCTACCTGCCGTTCTTCGCCTTGATGACGATGCTCATCGCGGTTCCGACCGGCGTGAAGTTCTTCAACTGGATCGGCACGATGTGGAAGGGCTCTGTCTCCTTCGATACCCCGATGCTCTGGACCCTCGGCTTCCTGGTCACCTTCCTCTTCGGCGGGCTGACCGGCATCATCTTGTCGGCCCCGCCGCTGGACTTCCATGTGTCCGACAGTTACTTCGTCGTGGCTCACTTCCACTACACGGTGTTCGGCACGGTCGTGTTCATGTTCTTCGCCGGCCTGTATTTCTGGTGGCCGAAGATGACCGGCAAGATGCTCGACGAGCGCCTGGGCAAGATCCACTTCTGGCTGCTGTTCGTCGGCTTCCAGGTCACCTTCTTGATCCAGCACTGGCTGGGCGTGCAGGGCATGGCCCGTCGCTACGGCGATTACCTGCCTTCCGACGGATTCCAGGCGTACAACATCGTGTCCACCGTCGGTGCGGGCATCCTCGCTGTCTCGACGATCTTCTTCATCTGGAACGTCATCAAGACCACGCGCACTGCGCCGAAGGTTAATTGCGATGATCCGTGGGGCTGGGGCGCCTCCCTGGAGTGGGCCACCAGCTGCCCGCCCCCGCGCCACAACTTCATCTCCTTGCCCCGCATCCGCTCGGAGCGCCCGGCATTTGATCTCCACCATCCGGAACTGGCTGCACCCGGTGCACACGCTCCGGCGACCACAGGAGGCACTCAGTGAAGATCGAAGGCCTTCTCTTCGCCCTCGGCTCGGCGTTCTACCTGCTGATTGCCGCGATCTACTGGTACTTCAGCCGTGACCAGATCGGCACCACCGCACTTGCGCTGACGGGTGCACTGGCATTCCTGGTGGCCTTCTACACGCTGTACACCTCCAAGCGCGTCTACCCGCGCCCCGAGGATCGCCTCAATGGCGATATCGAGGAGGCCGACCCCGAGTATGGCTTCTTCAGCCCGCACTCGTGGTGGCCGCTGATGATCGGCATCGCCGCCGTGGTCATCGCCTTTGGCCTGATCTTCGCTGTCTGGATCATCGTGTTCGGCTTCTTCTTGCTGCTGATCGCCCTGGTCGGGTGGATGTTCGAGTACTACCGAGGCGAATTCGCCCACTAGTGCTGCCGTTCCCCCGCGCGGGGGAACGCCACATGCGTCACACGCGTCGTAACCTGTGTAGGACGACCCTCGACGCTTCCCAGGAGAACTCATGCGCACCCCGGCACTCCGCTCTGCGCTGCTTGTCTGCGCGGCGGTAGCCCTGGTCAGCGGCTGCAGTTCCGTCCAGGGCCTGACTCCAACCCTCGACCTCACGACGGCAACCATCCCGAGCACCTCCGCTGCCACCATCAGCGCCGAGATCACCGAGCCTGTTCAGATGGGGCAGCCCCTGCAGATCACCGCCAATGGCGGTCGACTGGCCGAGGTCAGCATCACCGGCCCCAAGGGCGAGGTCACCGGTGAGCTGTCCGCCGATGGACGCACGTGGGTAGCGCAGACGAACGCCCTCAAGTACGCCACTGAGTACCAGGTGCACGCCCGAGCCGTCGATACCCGTGGAGTTCCGGTCGAGACCACGAGCAGCTTCCGCACCGTTGATCCGCGCGCGCTCTTCACCGGCCAGGTGACACCCGAAAACGGTTCTGTCGTCGGTGTCGGTACTCCGATCACTGTGACCTTTGATCAGTCGATTCGCGATCGCGCTGCCGTGGAGAAAGCACTTGTCGTCCGAACGCCCACACCAATCGAGGGTGCCTGGGCATGGAAGTCGGCGAACACTGTGGTGTTCCGCCCGGCCACGTACTGGCCTGGACACACCCCCGTGCAGGTTGATCTCAATCTCATGGGCGTGCGCGCAAAGAAGGGCGTCTTTGGCGAGAGCAATCTCTCCACCTCCTTCACCACCGGCGTCTCGATGGTGACGAAGGTCGATGCGATCACGCACACCGCCACGGTCTTCCGTGATGGCCAGGAAATTCGCAAGATCCCGATCACGACCGGTAAGCCCGGCTTCGAGACGCGTTCTGGAATCCTGGTGATCACCACCAAGGAGCCTGTGCGCGTCATGGATGCCTCGACGGGTGGCACCGATAAAAAGGATCCCGAGTACTACCGCATCGAGGTGCACAACGCGATGCGCATCACGTCGTCGGGGGAGTTCTTGCACGGGGCCCCCTGGTCTGTTGGCGCCCAAGGTCGCGCGAACGTCAGCCACGGGTGTGTCGGAATGAGCACTGACAACGCCCAGTGGCTGTTCGACCAGTCGAGCCTTGGCGATGTCGTCGAAATCACCGGCACCGGCGTTCCGCAGAACCTCGGAAATGGCATCACCGTGTGGACTGAGACGTGGAGCCAATGGCTGGCCAATTCGGCCACGGGCGCAGTCTGGACAACTGCGGATCCCGATCTTGCCGCTGCTGTGGCACCAGCACCGCCGAGCGCATCTGCTTCGCCGAGCGCTTCTGCTTCGCCCAGTGCTTCAACCCCCGCTGCTTAGGAAATCGTCACCAAGTGCAGGCGATGCGTTGCTCGCGTCGCGGCCACGTAGAGGTCTGAGCCGCGCACGGTCTGTGCGCCAATGGCATCAGGGTCAATGACGAACACGATGTCGAATTCCAGGCCCTTGGTCTCGCGCGCGGTCAGCACGGCGACTGTGGCATCGAGGGCGTCCTCTCCGGCGCTGAACTGCGGGCCGTCGAGCACCTCTGCGTAGGTATCGCGATCGCGATCAGGGACGATCACTGCGTAACGCCCTTCTGCCTCACCGATGGACTCCAGTACATATGCGGCGAGCTCGCCTACGGGGCGCGTGCACTCGATCGGAGCCTCGCCATCACGCACGGCCTGGAGTACTGGCGGAGTGCCGCCGAACTGAGCGAGTAGCTCTGCTGCCTTCGCCGCGGTCTGGCGGGTAATGCGGTACGTGATGGTCAAGGTATGCAGGTCGGTGCGGCCGGCGGCCCAGGTGAACACGTCGTCCCACGAGGTAACACCAGCGGCATGCGTGGTCTGCTGCAGATCGCCCACCACGGTCATCGAGATGCGGTTCGTGCGGCGGGACAGGCAGTGCCAGGCCATCGGCGAGAGTTCCTGGGCCTCGTCGACGATCACGTGCCCGTAGGTCCAGGTGCGATCGTTCAGCGCTCGCTCGGCGACGCTCAGGCGCGTATGCGAGCTCAGGCTGCGGTCGGCAAGACGATCAGCGGAGATCCAGGCGCCCATGCCCAGTGAGCTCAGGGACTGCGAGGCGTGCTCGACCTCGGCAGCGCGTTCCCGCTTGGCCTGTGCCTCCACCTTGTGGGAATCGGGATCCCAGGGACCGAGCTGCTCGGCTGCTTCGTCCAGGAGTGCGGCATCGTCGACTGTCCAGATGGGGCGCTCAATTCGAGCGGCTAGCAAAATGCGCTGCTCATCTCGGCTGAGAATGCCGTTCGCAGCAACCGCCAGGAAAGCCGGATCCTCGAGGAGTCGGGAAATCAGACGCTCTGGGCTGCTCGGCATCCACATCAGATTCAGCACCCGACGTACGTGCCGATCACCGGTGAGATCGGAGAGCACGTCGGCGCGGATATCGGCATCACGTTCATCCCAACCGCGCTGACGGGCGCGGTAGCGGCACAGGTGCTGAAGGGCCTTCTCCAGGAAGGGCTCTCGAGCCTCGTGGAAGGACGCATCCTTGGGGACCTGCCGGCGGGCCTCGGCCAACTGCTTGGCCGTGATGCGCACGCTGCTGCCGTCCTCGAGGTCGATCGTGACGTCGGACGACGGAACACGAATCATCGACTCCAGCGCCGCGGCGATGACCTGGACCATTCGGGTACTGCCCTTGATGGCAGAAGCGGCCGCGTCGTCATAGTGAGTGGCGTTGACAGCCGGGTAGAGCTGGCCGGGGGTGAGGAGCACGACGTCGGTCTCGCCAAGGCTCGGCAGCACTTGGTCGATGTAGTGCAAGAAGGCGCCCGACGGCCCGACGATGAGCACGCCGTCTCGGGCGAGCTGATCGCGGTAGGTATAGAGCAGCCAGGCAGCGCGGTGAAGCGCCACGACGGTCTTTCCAGTACCCGGACCACCTTCGACGATCGTGATTTGTGACAGCGGGCTCCGCACGATGGAGTCCTGATCGGCGGCGATGGTGGCGACGATGTCGCCCATTCGACCTTCGCGCGGCGCCTCGACGGATGCCGCCGCGGCATCGGTGACATCGTGCACCGGATCCAGGAGATCCTCATCGTCGATGTGGGTGACCGTACGACCACGCGTGATGATGCGACGGCGAAGCGAGACGCCCATCGGCTGCAGTGCAGTGGCCTGGTAAAAACCGGCGGCCGTGGGCGCGCGCCAGTCGAGAAGGACGGGATTCCCCTCGGAGTCGCGCAAGCCCATGCGGCCGATGTGACGGATTTCGGTCTGGCCGTCGACTTCAAGATCGACGCGGCCGAAAGTCAGCCGGTCCGCTGCAGCACGAGCAGAGCGCAGTTGGGTACTCCAGTGATCGATTTCGGCCTGACGCTCCACGGTGTCCTGGCCAGTGCCTGTGGACGGAGCCGAGGCGGTCTTGTCTATGCGCTCGATCACGTGCTCGGTGTAGGAATCGAGCAGGCTGTAGAACGCGGTGACATTCCGCTGCTCTGATTCAAGTGCATCGCTCATGGGGCCTCTACTCTGCCAGACCTGTCAAGTCCGGGATTCCTCGGCTCCCGATCCCTAGGATCATTTCGGAGGTAAATGAATGTCCCTCGAAGCCACGATCACCGTCGAGGAACTCGACGCTGACCCGTACCCGTTCTATGCCTACCTGCGCCGTGAGAAGCCCGTGGCTTATGTGCCCGCCGTGAATATGTGGATGGTGACCCGGGCTGCCGACGTCGAGTACGTGACCACGCATCCCGAGCACTTCACTGCGACTGTCGCAGATGGTCCCATTGACCGCTCCTTCGGCGGCCCTACCTTGATGACCATGGATGGCGAGCCGCACCTGGAGCTACGCCGCAGCCTGGATGCGAAGTACAAGCCGCGTGTCGTCAGCGGCTATATCGACGAACTCGTGACCCCGATCGCCCAAGCGGCACTCACCTCACTGCTGGCTCGCCAGGATCGTCGCGCTGATCTCGTGCACGATTACTTCGAGCCGATCTCGGTACTGAGCCTGGGTGCAGTGCTCGGCGTCGGCCATCTCAGCGCTGACACCTTGCAGGAGTGGTTCCACGGGTTGGCGATGGGCGCCATTAACTTCGAGCGCGACCCCGAGAAGCAGCGCATCAATGATGAGACGGCCGCGCTGATCGATGCCGAACTTCGGCCGTATATGACCCAGTTGCAACAGCAGCCTGATGACTCGACCATCGCGTCGATGCTCACGAGCGGCTGCCCAGTTGACCAGCCCCGCACCATCGATCATGTGATGCCCTCGCTCAAGGTGATCTTGCTCGGCGGCATGCAGGAGCCGGGGCATAGCGCTGGCAGCACCATGTACGGACTGCTTCGCCACCCCGATCAATTGGCCTGGGTGCGCGAGGACACCAGCCGTTGGGACGACGCCGTGCATGAGGGCCTGCGATGGGTAGCACCCATTGGCACTCAGACTCGTCAGGCGGTCAATGACATCGAGCTCGGGGGAGCGGTGATCCCGGCCGGTGCGATGGTCGGAGCGCTCGTCTCCAGTGCCTGCCGTGATGAGAGCGTGTTCGACAACGCCGATGACTTCGACGTGCGCCGACCGCGTGTGCCCAACGCTGCCTTCGGCTACGGCCCGCACTTTTGCGCCGGTCACGCCTTTGCGCGAGGTCAGGAAGCCATCGCTTTGCGCCTGCTCACCGACGCGATGCCCGGCCTACGACTCGATGACGACTACGAGGTGGAGTTCCGGGGCTGGGAGTTCCGTGCTCCCACTTCACTTCACGTGCGCTGGTAGACCCTGAACATGCGAAAGGCCCGGCAATTCCCGGGCCTTTCGCATTGATCGTGCGTTACAGATGACCGCCGTCTTCGGCGAGCTGCTCTGCATTCGTCAGGGGCATGCCCGGGTGATGCAGAACTCCGCCGTGAGCACGGTTGAGCTGGTCAGCGTCTTCGTATGCATGCAGAGGAGCCTCGATAGCTGCGTCATGAGCGGCGTGGTGCTGGCCTGCTTCGATCTCGGCGGCAGTCGGCAGAGCGACGTTCTCCGAGTAGAAGAATCCGCTGAGCTTGGCGCGCAGCTTCTTGACCTGGAAGTGCTTGTTGCGTACGCCATCTGCATCGGTGGCCGCCGGCAGCGGCAGGGGAGCGATGTCGGTCTTGCCGGTGATCACTGCCATTTCCTTTGCATTGATTGGCTGGTGGACCTCAATGAACTCGCCATGCGGCAGGCGCAGGATACGGCCGGACTCGTAGCCATGAAGCAGCTTGTCGCGGTCGCGACGCTGCAGGCTCAGGCAGATACGACGAGTCACGATGAACATGATCGGCGGAAGAATGATCAAGGCGATGCGCAGGAACCAGATGATCGAGTTGATCGACAGGCCGAACGTGATCGCGATGATGTCGTTTCCGCCACCGACCCACAGGAGTAGGTAGAAGGTCAGCGCCATGACGCCGATGCCCGTACGGGTCGGAGCGTTGCGCGGACGATCAAGAAGGTGATGCTCCTTCTTATCGCCGGTAACCCAGGCCTCGAGGAACGGGTAGAGGGCGAGCGCGGTGAAGATGATGCCGGGGATCACCACTGCCGGAATGAGAATGTTCCAGGAGATCGTGAAGCCGAAAAGCGAGGATTCGATGTTCGGCATCGTTCGTAGAGCACCGTCGAGCCAGCCGATGTACCAGTCAGGCTGCGAGCCTGCGCTCACTTGATCTGGCATGAATGGTCCGAAGATCCAGATCGGGTTGATCGTGACAAGGCCGCCAATCAGAGCGATCACGCCGAACACGACGAAGAAGAAGCCGCCGGCCTTGGCCATGTACACCGGCATGAGCGGGTAGCCGACGACGTTGTCGTTGGTGCGGCCCGGGCCGGGGAACTGGGTGTGCTTCTGGGTCCACACGAGCATGAGGTGGATCGTGACCAGCGCCAGGATGAGGCCAGGGATCAGGAGGATGTGGACGCCGTAGAGGCGCGAAATGAACTCGGTGCCGGGGAACTCACCGTCGAAGAGAAGGAAAGCCATCCAGGTACCGATGACCGGGATCGACTGCATGATGCCGCGGGCGATCTGCAGGCCGGTGCCGGACAGGAGATCGTCCGGGAGGGAGTAGCCGGAGAAGCCCGCGCCGAGACCCAAGGTGACCAGCGCAACGCCGATGATCCAGTTGAACTCACGCGGCTTGCGGAATGCACCGGTGAAGAACACGCGGAACATATGCACGCTCATGGCGGCGATGAAGATCAGGGCTGCCCAGTGGTGCATCTGGCGAAGCAGGAGACCGCCGCGAACATCGAAGGAGATGTCGAGAGTCGAGGAATAGGCCTCGGACATCTTGATGCCCTTGAGCGGCACGTACGAGCCGTCGTAGAGCACCTCGGCCATCGAGGGCTTGAAGAACAGCGTCAAGAAGGTGCCGGTGAGCAACACGACGATGAAGCTGTACAGGGCAATCTCGCCCAGCATGAAGGACCAGTGATCGGGGAAGACCTTGCCGAGGTTGCGGGCCAGGAACTTATTACTGCCTGTGCGCTGATCGACGTAGGTGGCGACGCCGCCGCCTACCTGCTCAACCGGACTTGTCGCGGTCATCCACGCTCCCAGAAACTCGGGCCGATGGGCTCGGCGAAGTCAGACATTGCTACGAGATAGCCTTCCGCATCGACGCCGATCGGCAACTGCGGCATACGTCGTGCAGCCGGGCCGAAGATGACGTTGCCGGCATCAGCGAGATCGAAGGTCGACTGGTGGCACGGGCACAGCAGGTGATGGGTGCGCTGCTCGTACAGGGCGATCGGGCAACCCACATGGGTGCAGATCTTCGAGTACGCGAGGATTCCCTGGTAATCCCATCCGTCGCCCTGCTGCGAGCGAATATCGCTGGGATCCATGCGAATCACGATGATTGCGGCCTTGGCGCGGGCGTTGAGATTGCCCTCGACCTCCTCGACTTCCTGGAGATCAGCGGGAACGGCGGAGATCAGGCCACCGACGGGAAGATCCTCGGCCTTTACAGGGACGTAGGTGCCATCGACGACGATGCGCTCGCCCTTCTTCCACAAGGTCTTGGAGAGGATCGCATCGGGGCTGGGGCTACCGGCCGGGGTGACCCACAGATCGCGCAGCATGAGAACCAGCGGGATCGGGAAGAGGGCCAGCGCACCAATGAGCGTGCGGCGAATGATCTTGTACTGGGCGAAGCCCGACTCGGTCTTGCCGCGCTGGTAGTTCGCCTCGGCCTCTTCGGTGGCTTCTTCGGGAGATGCCATTTCGTGACGCTGGGCGACAACCTCGGTATCGGGCATGAGCTTCTTAGCCCACTGGATCGCGCCGGCGCCGATCAAGAAGACGCCGAGGCCCATGCACAGACCGAGGGCGAAGGTGAGCGCACCGACCTCACCGAAGAGCGGGATGTAGACGATCGTCGACTTGTCGATGCCTATGTAGGCGGCGACGAAAGCGATGACCAGCAGGATCGACAGGACGAACATGGTCGCGACCTGGCGCTCGGCACGACGTGCTGCCTTGGGATCGGTATCGGTCAAGCGGGGCTTGTGCTCGATATCAGCCAAGGGGGAGTAGCCCAGGCGTGCAGGCAGGTTCTCGTGGGAGCCACTCTCAAGCGAGGTGGGAGTGTTGTGGTCGCTCATCGTGCCTTGATTCCGATCCAGATGGCCACTCCGATGAGAGCGGCGAAGACGGCGGTCCAGAGGAAGACGGTCTCAGGCACCGGGCCCAGGCGACCGAGGGCGAGTCCGCCCGGGTCAGGGAGAGTCTGCAGGGTGTCGATGTACTTGATGATCGCCTGCTTGTCCTGGGTGGGGATCGTGGCATTGCTGAACACGGGCATGCTCTGCGGGCCGGTGATCATGGCCTCGTAGATCTCCTTGGGCTCAGCCTGCATCAGGCTCGGTGCCCACTTGCCCTGGGTCAATGCGCCGCCCTGGCCTGCGGCCTGGTGGCACTGCGAGCAGTTGGTGCGGAAGAGCACGCCGCCTTGTGCCGCGTCAGCCGACTCGAAGTTGACGTCTTCGGCGGTGGGGATGGCTGGGCCGGGTGCAAGGGAGGCGACGTAAGCAGCCATCGCGGCAATTTGGTCATCGGTGTACTGAGCGGGATCGCGGGCAACAGCCTGTGACCCCGGCGCTGCCATCGGCATTCGACCGCTACCGACCTGGAAGTCAACCGACGCTGCACCGACACCGACGAGGGTCGGGCCCTGGGAGGTGCCCTGAGACTGCATGCCGTGGCAGGAAGCGCAGCCCTCGAGGTAAAGGCGCTTGCCCTGCTCGACCTGAGTCTCAGTGCTTGCGACTGCAGCAGCCTCGGCGGGGCGTGCATTCGCGATGACCGCGTAGCCGGCACCAATGCCGATGAGCGCGATCAGCAGCATGGCAACGGCAGCCAGGGGGCTGCGCCGTCTTGCGGCCAGGAACTTCACCTTGGTCGTACCTTCCGTTTATCGAGCAATTGCAGCACTTTTCAGGCTGCGTTGAGGGTAGTGCTGGTGCTACTTGAGGATGTAGATCATGAAGAACAGTGCGATCCAGACGACGTCGACGAAGTGCCAGTAGTACGACACGACGATTGCGCGCGTGGCCTCGTCATGCGTGAAGCGCTTCGAGACATAGGTGGTCGCGAGGACGAAAAGGAAGGCGATGAGCCCGCCGGTCACGTGCAAGCCGTGGAAGCCGGTGGTGAGGTAGAAGGCCGAACCGTAGGCATTCGACGAGAGCGTGAGTCCGTCGCGCACTAGCGACGTGTACTCAGTGACCTGGCCGCCGATGAAGAACGAGCCCATCAAGAAGGTGATGACGAACCAGCGACGTAGGCCCTTGACGTCGCCGCGCTCAGCTGCGAAGACACCGAGCTGGCAGGTGACCGACGAGAGCACAAGCACGGTGGTGTTGACGCTCGCGAAGGGGACGTTCAGCAGCTTGGTCTCATTAGCCCAGAGCTCGGGGTTCACCGCCCGCAGGGTGAAGTACATCGCGAACAGAGCCGCGAAGAACATGAGCTCACTCGACAGCCACACGATGGTGCCGATCGAGACCATGTTGGGTCGATTTGCCGGTGCGTGCGCGTACGCCGCAGGTACTGAAGTTGCTGTCGCCACGGGGGGAGTCTGGCAGATCCCCGCTCAGGTTGCCTCCTGACCCCCCGTGAAATGGCCTGCAGAAAATGTCGCGTTTGTCACCACGGGTGCCTGGGGTCGTCGTCACGAGGTAGCCCCTCACGGATAGAGTTCGGCCCGTGAGCCAGAATTCCGCCCCCGCCCGTCCGCTCAAGGTGCTCGTCTACAGCGATGACCGCACCGTGCGCCAGCAGGTCTACTTGGCCCTTGGCCCGCGTCCGAGCGCTGATCTCCCGGAGATCGAGTACACCGAGTGCGCCACTGAGCCCGCCGTCATCACCGCGGTCGACAAGGGCGGATTCGATCTTCTGATTCTTGATGGTGAGGCAGCCCCGGCCGGTGGCCTTGGTGTCTCCCGCCAGCTCAAGGACGAGATCTACAAGTGCCCGCCGATCCTCGTGCTCGTCGGACGTCCGCAGGATGCCTGGCTGGCCACCTGGTCACGTGCTGATGCGGCTGTGGCCCACCCCATCAATGGCATCGCCCTGGCCGGCGAGGTCGTTCGACTCCTGGCCGCGCGCCAGGCTGTCGCCACCGTCTAGACCCGTCCATGACGACCCTTCCCACGTCGCCAACCTGGGCGTCGGTTCTGCGCAGCCTCAGTTCACGAACCGACCTTGACCAGGCCAGCGTCACCTGGGCCATGGAGCAGATCCTCGACGGCGTGGCCACCCCCGCCCAGATCGGCGCCTTCGCCATGGGCCTTCGAGCCAAGGGCGAGACTCCTGATGAGATCAGCGCGCTTGTCAGCGTCATGCTCGAGCACTGCGACTGGGTTCCGCTGCCCGCTGACCTGATTCGACTCGATGTCGTCGGCACAGGTGGCGATCTGTCGCACTCGGTCAACATCTCGACGATGGCTGCTCTGGTCGCATCTTCAGTGGGTGCGCCCATTGCCAAGCACGGCAACCGCGCCGCCTCGTCGTCAACCGGCACCGCTGACGTTCTCGCCGAACTCGGTGTCGTGATCGATCTGAGTCCGGAGCAGGTCGCAGCCTGCGTCAACGGCGTCGGTATCGGCTTCTGTTTTGCGCCGCGTCATCATCCGGCACTGCGCCATGCGGCACCGGTGCGCAAGGAAGTCGCCTTCCCGACCTTCTTCAACATCCTCGGACCGCTCGCGAATCCGGCAGGTGCCCAGGCTGCCCTCATCGGCTGCGCTGACCCGACTCTCGCTCCCGCGCTCGCCAAAACCCTTGCTCTGCGCGGAGTGCGTGGCGTTGTGGTGCGCGGTGACGACGGCCTCGATGAGATCTCGACGGCAACCACGACCACTGTGTGGGATGCGCGCACCTCAGAAGTGAAGATCTTGAGCATTGATCCGGCCGACTGGGGTATCGCACGCGTTGATCAGACTTTGCTCTCCGGCGGCATGCCCGAGCGCAATGCTGAGCTACTGCTCAAGACCTTCCGCGGTGTCGATGCAACTGACCCCGACGCTGATCGCGTGAGCGCTATTCGCGACTCTGTCACCTTGAATGCCGCGGCCGCCTTGACTGCCTACGACGCCGCGATGGGTAAGCCAGTTGAGGAGCTTGTTGCAGCGATCGCCGCACGTATTCCGATAGCGCGCGAGGCTCTTGAGAGTGGTGCAGCTCTCGGTGTGCTTGAGCGATGGATTGCCCTCACCAAAAAACTCGCTGCCGCTTAGCTCGCGTGACCTATTCGGCTTACCGACGCCGAGGCAACTGGCCCTGCAGGCCGTGAATACCGTGACATCCACGCGAAGTCAGCATCGTGCAATGAACTGCGCTGCATGCGCTTTTGCACGCTGAGCAGATGCGCCGCCGCGTCGCCACCGCAGTTCATGGGGATCGAGAGTGGGTCACTGACGCGCACGAGTCGCGTGCCCTCGGATTCAAGCCAGCTCAGCAACTCTGTCGCTTCCTCGATTAAGCCGGCGGGCACCGGAGTGGCCGGTTGCGCGAACACCGATGCGGCATCAGAGAGGATTTCGACGGAAGGACGCGGATCGACGCCTGGTTCGACAGTGATGGCTCCTGCGAGTGAGCCATAGCGAATGCAGTGAATCTCCCAGCCGCGCTCGGCTGTCGGACGTGCCGCGATGATCTCGGCGTTGGTGGCAAGCATGCGAAGTGCGTGAGTGCGCATGCTGATGCGGCTGAAGGTGGCGAGGTAGTCGCGCCAGGTGGCGGCATCCTCAAAGCGGGTCTCGGCAGATAGCTCACGCATGCGCTGCTCGACAGCGCTCACTACCGCGCGGGCGTCGCCACTGAACACGGCGCGTACTTGCTCGATGGTGCGCGCGTAGTCGTCGTGACCGCCGTCTTTCATGCATGGCGCGGCGCAACTACCCAACTCGTAGCGAATACAGCCAGCACTTTCTGCGCGCGGTGCGCGTGCGAGCTTTGGAGTGCACGTGCGTACCGGGAATGCACACATGATCGCTTCAATCGCCGACTGCGCGCCAGAACGTGAGCTAAATGGCCCGAGATACATCGCGCCATCGCTCATGTCGTCAGCGAGAGTGCTCACGATCGATAGTCGGGGTGCGGCCTCGGCTGTGAGTTTCACCCACGGCTTTGAGTCGGCCCTGCGGGATGCGCGGTTGTAGCGCGGCTGCTGCTCGTTGATCAGGCGAAGTTCGCGAATGCGCGCCTCGAGTGCGGTGGCGCAGACAATCGGAGTGACCGATACAGCGATGCCGATCATCTCGCTCATGCGACGACGTTGTTCCGAGGCAGTGAAGTAATTGCGCACGCGCGTGCGGATATTGCGCGAGGTGCCGACGTAAAGCGCCTTGCCCTCGGGGTCGTTGAAGACGTAGACGCCGGGCTTGGCGGGCAGGCCGTCGGCCAGATGTCGCTTGGTGCGCTGCGCCGTGGACACACGACCTGACAGTGCCTGGAGATCCTCAACGGAGTACACCCCGAGATTGCCGACACGCTCGATCAGGCGATGCAGGATGTCAGCGGTTGCTCGCGCATCGTCAAAGGCACGGTGAGTAGGGGAGACAGTTGTGCGGAAATATGCAGACAAAGTGGCGAGCTTGCAGTTGCGCACTTCATCGCGATGCAAGATCACGCGTGCCAGGCGTGCGGTGTCGAGCACTCGATTACCTCGCCACGGCTGATCGTGAAGTGCGCACGCGCCCTTAAGGAAGCCAATGTCATAGGGCGCGTTATGCGCGACGAGGATCGCATCGCCGGCGAACTCCAGAAAGGCTGGAAGTGCAGTGCCCAAACGCGGAGCGGACGCGACCGTTGCGTTGGTGATGCCAGTGAGCGAAGCAATGAAGGGGGGAATCGGAACGCCCGGGTTCACCAAGGTGGTGAACTCGCCAATGACCTCACCGCCTTGCACCTTCACGGCCCCGATCTCGGTGATGCCGGCTTCGGACGGAGCGCCACCGGTGGTCTCGAGGTCGACGACGACGAACACGGCCTCGGCCAAGGAGGTACCCGCATCAGCGATGCTGAGCTGAAGAGGCGTGGCGTCGATCACGCGGTGCACGCTACGTCACGGGGCGGACATTGGCCGACGGCACGACCGATAGGCTTGCGGGGTGTCCGTGACCCTGCCTGATGCCAAGAGCCGCCTGCGCTGTGCGCACTGCGGCAACCTCACCCGATTCGACATCGTGCGGTCCTCGCGCGTGCGCGAGTTCTGGCACCTCGACATGGCAGGTGAGCCTTCGGTCGACGAGACCGAGATCCTCAGCGAGACCATCGAGTCGATCACCTGCCGCTGGTGCGGTTCGCCCGATCGCATCGAGATCGTGGCCCGGCCGGAGTTCGGTGGGCCGACCCAAGAGGCCGCTGGAGACGGCGGTCCCTGACCGTCGTCGGAGCACAACTCGCGGCCGCTGGAGACGGCGGTCCCTGACCAGTGTCAGACCCCGTTCGTAGCCTCGAGCCATGAACATTGACTGCGGTACCTGCCAGGCTCCGGCCTCCGCGTGCTCTGACTGCGTGGTGTCCGTCCTCCTCGGCCCGATCAGCCCGGCTGCCTTCGTTCCTGACGAGCATGCCAGCGCACTGGGCATATTGGCCGATTCCGGCCTGATTCCACCCCTTCGCCTGGTGCCCCCGGCCCCCGATCAGCCCTCACGAGCCCCTCGTAGGCGCCGCCTGGCCTAGGGGAAATATGTGATTTTCCCCCTGGGGAGACCCGCGGGTAGCCCCCGAAATCCCGTGTTACCGTGGAACTGAACGAGCATTATCCGGCGACGAAAGGGACGACAGGCGTGAGCCCTGCCTCCTCGAAACTGCGCGCGCTGCGCGCAGGCGTCGTGGCCCTGGCCGCGTCCGTGCTGATGGTGACCCTACTTCCGGGTACCGCGGAGGCGGCGCCGAGCCTTAATGACGTGCGCAATCAAGTGCAGGATCTCCAGGCTAAGGCCGAGTCAGCAACCGAACGCTACAACGAGGCCCAGGCGACCCTCAATGAACTCACGAACAACCTGCGCGTGCTCAATGACCGTCGAGCCCGGCAGAAGAAGGCCCTCGAGGCCGTAGTCGGCCAGGTCAATGCCCTTGCTCGCGCGACCTACGCCAGTGGCGGCGTCGACACCTCGCTGCAGGTACTACTCGCCGATAACCCGACCCAGTTCCTCGCCCAGGCCTCCGCACTCGATCAGGTGGCCCAGTCGCAGGGCGCGTCACTGCGCCGTACCCAGACCGCCCGCCTGCGTCTTGCCCAGACTGAGGCCGCTGTTGCACAGAAGCAGGAAGCGGCTCAAAACGTGCGCAACCAAATGGCCGGTGACAAACGTGATGCCGATGACGCACTTGCCGCCGCCGAGAAGGTGCTCAACGGTCTCGAATCGGCACAGCGCCGCCGCCTCGAAGCGATTCAGGCAGCCGAGCGCAAGGCAGCAGCCGCGCAGGCTAAGAAGGCTCTGCATCAGTACACGCAACCCCTCGGCAAGCTGAAGGTCAACTCCCGCGCGGGCCTCGCTGTGCGTTACGCACTTCAGCAGGTCGGTGACCGCTATGTCGCGGCACAGGCCGGGCCGAATTCCTTCGATTGCTCGGGCCTGACCCTGGCCGCCTGGCGCCAGGCCGGCGTCTCACTCCCGCACCTGAGTTACTCGCAGTACGCACGCACCAAGCACATTCCGCTGAGCCAGATTCAGCCGGGCGACCTGCTGTTCTACTTCGGCGGCAGCGTTCATCACGTGTCGATGTACATCGGCGGCGGTCGCATGGTGCAGGCGGCAAACCCGAGTTCAGGCGTGATCATTACGCCGATTAACGATGCCTGGTACCGCCGTTACTTCACCGGTGCTGGTCGCGTTCTCTAGCTGGCGCTGATTTTTCGTCGCGTGAAGGCCACCGACTTCACTGCCACGACGGTGCACCCGACGAGCAGCACGATGCGAATCACCTGAAGTACTACCGCGTAGGGCGCTGTCTCCATGAGTGAGCCGTAGGCCCACGGGAAGATCACTGACGTGATTGCTGACATCACGATCAACGCGATCACGACCTTGCGAAGGCGTGTTCGCGGGTCAGCAATACACGCAGCGCCGAGCCCCACGATCCAGATGTCGTACTGGGGCGAGAACACCCGGCTGGTGGCCACGGCAATCAAGATGAGTGCAAGGGCAATATCGCCCGGGGGAGTCTGCTCCAAGCGCCCGGCCAATCGAAGTACTGCGATTGTTGCGAAGAGAAGCAGGCCGATCACGGTGATGGCCAGGCCGATCAGGCCCACGCCCGACATGACGAACTCGTAGGCGCCATATCGCAGCACGACGTTCTGCTCGAAGCCAAGGGCGCCGGCGATCATGTAGGGCAGTGAGCCCACTGACTCGATCTGCAGACCGCGCGAGCTCTGTTCACCAAGGAAGCTGATGCCACCGCTGGCCCAAGCATTGATCGCCAGAACGCCGACGATGCCGGTGGCGATCGCGGCGATGACAGCCTTGGGGAGTTGGCGGCGGGAGATGACCGCGAGCATCAGGATCGGCCATACCTTGAGTAGAGCTCCGATAGCGGCCATCACGCCCGAGCGCACCGGCTTAGTCGCAAGAAGTACCGCGGCCACCGCAAACACGGTCGGGAAGATGTCGAAGCGCGCAACAAGTACCGGGCCGACCGCTAAGCCACCGATGACCCAAGCCCAGGCGCCATTGAAGCGACTGATGCCTGATTCCTTGCGGCCGGTGTTCATCAGCATGAGCACGAGTGCGAGATCAGCGAGGAAGGCGAGAACGACGAAACCGAACACGGGGTCGGGGCCGGTGAAACGCGAGAGCCAG
Organism: Actinomycetota bacterium; assembly: GCA_947449035.1. GTDB lineage: Bacteria > Actinomycetota > Actinomycetes > S36-B12 > S36-B12 > CAIKZY01. Next base: position 24,317 of record CANFQC010000013.1, on the reverse strand, counting down.
AAGAGCACGCCAGCGCCGGGCGGGTACTGCCAGTACGCATCGCCGACAGGGAACTGTCGATTCGACAGCAAAATCGTCCAGGTCGAGTACAGGCGTACATCGGGCAGGAAGTTATCGGCCCAGATGAGCACCTGCACGAGGATCAGTGCGCGGGTGGCTACCCACCCGACTACGACAGCGGGCGCACTCGGCCGCCATCGGTTGATCATGTCGCCAGACTATCGAGTGCCCTCGATTAGTCCTTTGCGTAGAGCGCGGCTACCTCGTTGGCTGATTCCTTCATCACGACACCGCGCTTGAGACTGAGCTTCGCGGTCAGCTGGCCGCCCGCCTCTGTCCAGTCAACGGGCAAGATCGCGAACTTCTTGATTGCCTCGGCATGGGAGACCGACTTATTCGCATCGTCAACGGCCTCTTGCACGCTCGCGCGCAGTTCGTCGTCGTTGACGAGTGACTCAAGAGTGGTGTCAGCAGGCTTGTTATGCATGCTCAGCCAGGCGGGAAGAGTGTCGCGGTCGATGGTGACGAGTGCGGCGATGAACGGCTGTGCGTCACCCACGACCATGCACTGCGAGACGAGCCAGTGACCGCGAAGGCGATCCTCAAGCACGGCCGGCGCGACATTCTTGCCACCGGCGGTCACCAGGATCTCCTTCTTGCGGCCGGTAATGCGCACGAAGCCGTCGTCATCGATCTCGCCGAGGTCACCGGAATGGAACCAGCCCTCAGAGTCGATGACCTCCATGGTGGCTTCCGGATTGTTCCAGTAGCCGGGGAAGACCTGTGCGCCCTTCCAGAGCAGCTCGCCATCGGCGCCCACGCGGGCGATTGTTCCCGGAATCGGCTGGCCAACACTTCCGATGCGCAGCGCATCGGGTCGATTGACAGTGACAGCCGCGGTGGTCTCGGTGAGGCCGTAGCCCTCGAGGATGGTGATGCCGATGCCGCGGTAGAAGTGACCGAGGCGTTCGCCCAGGGGAGCGCCACCGGAGATCGCCCACTCAACCTTGCCGCCGAGGGCCGCACGCAGCTTCGAGTACACGAGCTTGTCGAACACCTTGTGCTTAAGCGAGAGCATGATGCCTGGGCGGCCGTTCTCCTGCGCAGTGCTGTAATCAATGGCCACCTGCGCCGCGGTGTCGAAGATGTGGCCCTTGCCTGCGGCTACGGCCTTTTGCTGCGAGGAGTTGTAGACCTTTTCGAAGACGCGCGGTACAGCGAGCAGGAAGGTCGGCTTGAACGCCGCCAATGCAGGCAGCAGGTTGGTGATGTCAGGGGAGTGCCCCATGCGCACGCGAGCGAGCACGCAGCCATGCTGGATCGCGCGACCGAACACGTGCGCGATGGGAAGGAAGAGCAGGGTCGAGGAGTCCTTCTGCAGGAAAACATCGGGCAGGCCATGCACGACGTTTTGCACCTCGAACATGAAGTTCTTGTGGGTGAGCACGCAGCCCTTGGGTCGGCCGGTGGTGCCAGACGTATAGATCAAGGTCGCGACAGAGTCAGGATTGAGGGTCGCGCGGCGGTCCTCGAGTGTCTCGTCGCTGACTGACATGCCGGATGCATTCAGGAGCGACAAATCGTCACTCTCGATCACCCAGCAGTTGCGTACATCGGGAGTGCGTGATGACACCTCGTCGAAGAGTCGCTTGTTCTTCATGCTCTCGACGACGATTGCGGTGGCGCCCGAATCGGTGAGGATCCACTCCAGTTGCTCGGCCGAGGAGGTTTCGTAGACGGGCACGCTGATCGCGCCGGCGTACCAGACGGCGTAGTCCAGCAACGTCCACTCGTAGCGGGTGCGCGACATGATCGCGATGCGCTGACCGGCCTCGAGGCCATTAGCGATCAGGCCCTTGGCCAGTGCGCGTACCTCGTCAAGGAACTGCACTGACGTGACGTCGTGCCAGATGCCATCGCGCTCGACGCTCATCGTGGCCATCTGCGGGTATAGCCGGGCATTGTCGAGGATGTAGTCGACAACGCAGCCATTCACGGGTGGGTGCACCCGGGCCGGGGTGGTGAATTCGCGCAGCACTGCCGTCTCCTCAATGTGGGCTTTCTTGCCGATCACGTTACGCGATTCCTCGCCCCGCTCAGGGAGGTTCGGGCAAGTAGATATTCGAGTCATGGCATTGTGGGCACATGCGGATCCATGTCGTCAGCGATGTACATGGTGCCGCCGAGGAACTCGCCCGCGCCGGTGACGGGGCCGACCTCTTCGTCTGCCTTGGCGACCTGATCTTGTTCCTCGATTACGACAACCCCGAACGGGGTATCCACGCTGATCTCTTCGGGCCTGATCACACTCGGGCGTATATCGCGGCTCGCACGGCCGGTCGGTTCGAGGACGCCCGTGAGATCAGTGCGGCGGCCTGGGCTGGGCGAGGCATCGTCGACCCGAAGGATCGCTGGGCAGTTCTCGAGGGGATGGTGGCCGCGCAGTACGCCGAGCTCTTCGCCGCAATGCCGACTCCCGCCCTGTTGACCTACGGCAATGTCGACGTCCCGAGCTTGTGGCCCGACTTCTTGCGGGAGGGTCACCGAGTGGTCGATGGCGAGGTGGTCGAGTATGGGGGCCTTCGCCTTGGCTTCGTTGGAGGCGGACTCGTGAGCCCCATGCGCACTCCTTATGAACTCACTCCCGAGGACTATGCGGCCAAGATCGCCGGCTTAGGTGAGGTCGACATCCTCTTCACTCATATCCCGCCCAAGGTGCCTGAGCTCAACTACGACGTCGTGGCCCGACGCTTTGAGATAGGCAGCGCTGCAGTGCGCGAGTACATCGAGCGAGTACAGCCCGACTATGCGCTGTTCGGCCATGTGCATCAGCCCTTGCAGCCGCGATTTCGGATCGGGCGCACCGAATGCCTAAACGTCGGGCACTTCCACGGAACGGGCGTCCCCTACGTGCTCGAGGTCTGATCCAAGGCTTCCTCCCACGGAGTAGCCTTCGTCTATGGCCGAGCAGACGCAGTCCAGCATCGTCATCGATGCCTCACCCGCCCAGATCATGGCGGTGATTGCCGATCTCGTGGCCTACCCCGACTGGAGCGATGGCATTACCTCGGTGAAGATCCTCAGCATCTACGAAGAGGATCGCCGTCCGGTCGATGCGCGCTTCCAACTGGCGTCCGGTCCGATCAAGGACACGTACGAACTCGAGTACGACTGGGAAGGTGACCATAAGGTCACCTGGAAACTCACTAAGGCTAATGTGCTCACCGCGATGGACGGCGCCTACATCCTCACTGACAACGGCAACGGCTCGACAACCGTCGAGTACAAGCTCGCGGTCGACGTCAAGATCCCGATGATCGGGATGATCAAGCGCAAAGCCGAGAAGGTCATCGTCGAGACAGCTCTCAAGGGCCTGAAGAAGCGTGTGGAGTCCGGTGCGACTTCTGCTTCTTAGCGGCACCGGTGGTGCTGGCACCAGCACCATCGCTCGCGCGACCGGTCTGCAGGCCGTTGCTGATGGTGCTCGTGTTCAACTCATCGACCTGGGCAATGTGCGTGAGGCCTCGGTTGCCCGCGCAGCTGCCGGGCAGTGGCTTGGCGCTCTTGTTGCCGACATCTTGGTGCTTCGGGAATCAGAACGAGTCCTGCCCGAGGAGCTCGCCATCGGGCCGGGCATTGACGAGTTCCTGGCGCTGGCTGCAATCGCGGAATGCGCAAATGATCAAGAGATTGACTTCGTCGTCGTTGACGTAGGCCCGCTCGACCATCTCGCACGACTTCTTATGACGATCGACACCCTTGACGTGCTTGCGGCCGCCTTGATGACTCCGGCCATGGCCGTAGCGCGCGACGATGTTGACGCGCCGCTGGGCCAGCTGCGTGCAGAGCTGGAACGAATTCGCGAATGTCTTCAGAGTGCCGATACGGCAATCCGACTTGTGTGCTTGCCCGATGATCGCAGCATTCGAGAGATCGAGAGCGCGGCACTGATCGCTTCCCTTTACGGCGTCGATGTCGACCTGATCTACGTGAATCAAGTGCCACGCGAGAAAGATGATTGGCCGAAGTCCTGGGCCTCATCTCGTCGTCGCCAAGCCCGAGCCATCGTGGAAAGCTCGTTGACCATTCCCACTCGCATATTGCCCCTGCGCGAGCAACACGGTGACGCGGTCGTGACGCGATTGCGCGTGGTCAAGAAGAACCGCCCCGTTTGGAGTCATCACGCCGAGTCGGATTCCGAGAGAGTCGAGTCGACGGAAACGGGGTTCGCCTGGAACTTTCCGGTGCACATTCCCGCCCGCGGTGAACTGCGCATTGGTCGCGCTGACGATCGAGTCATTATCGAGATCGATGGCGTGACACGAGTGCGCGAATTGCCGTCGGTTCTGCGCCGTTGCATCATCGTGCGGGCTGTCGCAACGCCGGCAGGGCTCAGAATTGAGCTCGCACCTGATCCCGATGTGTGGAGGAGCAATGGCTGATCGCTCGACTCCATGGTGGTTCTCTGGCGATTCCTCTGCAGGGGATCCCGCTTCCGGTGATTCATCGACGACTCCCGGCTCGACCAACCTTGGCTCGGCTGAGTCCGGCATGAGCCTTGGCTCACTCATTGCCGGTGCCCAGCAGTTGTTCGACTGGGCATCTGAACTCGTGCTCGCCCCGCACGCCGATCACGGCGATCCCCGTGAGCACCCTGACTGCCTGATCTGCAAGGGCACGTCCCTCGTCCAGGGCGTGCGCAGTCAGCCGACCTCCCCGCGTGCCCCTCGTGAGATCACGTGGATCTCCGTGGAACGTCAAGGGTTCTAGGCTGTAGCCGTGAGCAACTCCATTGGCATCGACGTCGGCGGGACGAAAATCCTCGCTGGCCTGGTCGACGACGCCGGAAACGTGCTCACCACGGCTCGACGCCCCACTCCCGCTCACGACCCCGAAGCCGTGCTGGCTGTCGTCGCCGAGGTCGTACGCGAACTCATGGCCGAATCCTCGGTGCCCGTCGTCGGCGTCGGACTGGGCATCGCCGGCCAGGTCGAGAACACCAGGTCCACAGTGCTGTGGGCGCCAAATCTGAAGTGGTCGCGAGTTGAAGTCCGCGCAATTCTCGAGGCAGACCTCGGAGTCACGGTTATTGCCGAGAACGACGCCAATGCAGCGGCCTGGGGCGAGTTCGTGTTCGGTGCCGGTGCTGATGTCGACGATCTCACTGTTGTCACAGTCGGCACCGGAATCGGCGGCGGAGTCATCGTCGGAGGCACCATGCTTCGTGGCGCGACAGGCGGGGCTGCCGAAATTGGTCACATCACCGTCGTGCCCGGCGGTCGTCAATGCGGTTGCGGTCGACTCGGCTGCTGGGAGCAGTACGGAAGTGGCACGGCGCTCGTCAGGCAGGCACGTGAACTTGCCGCCGAACGCCCCGCCGAAGCATCACTGCTGCGCTCACTCGGTGACGGCACTCCCGACGGTATTGAAGGTCTGCATGTCACCCAGGCAGCCATCGCCGGCGACCCCGTCGCAGTCGAGGCCTTCCGCATCTGTGGCGAGTGGCTCGGCACCGGTCTTGCTGACCTCACGGCTGTTCTTGATCCGGCAGCGTTCGTGATCAGCGGCGGTGTCTCGGAGGCCGGTGATCTCCTGTTGGATCCTGCACGCACGCGACTCGCGGAGCAGATGCCCGGTGGCGATCTGCGACCAATGCCGCAGATTCGCGTGGCGTCACTCGGTAACGATGCAGGCCTGATCGGCTCTGCCGATATCGCCCGACGCGCAGCTCTTTAGACCACGGCTCCGTCGTCGTCGCTGTCGCGCTCATGCGGCATACGAGCCACCAGCGTGGCAAAGCCGGCAATGCTTGCGAGGATTCCTGCAGCGCCGATCCAGCGGCCGAGATCCATGGCGTAGGCCACGACGACGAAGACCGGGCCGCCCAGCGCGCCTGCCCACGCAAATCGCGCGACGGCGTCGCGGGGTGCTTTCAACGGCGGGGGATGGGGCGGTACGTAGTCACCTTCTGGTTCGAGCAGTTCGTCGATGACGGGATCGGGAGTCGGGACGAGATCGCCGATATCGAGCGTGCCGGAGAGATCAGCGACGATGGCGTCCCAGGCATGCTTCTCCTGCTGCGCGGAAAGTTCGGGCTTCTCGTTCTCAGGTTGCTCGTTCTCGGCCGGCATGTCAGACGCTCAGTCGCCGCACGAAGTCAATGCTGCGCTCATGAATGAACTCTGCGTCGAAGTCGAGGGTGGCCACGTGATACGAATTGATCAACTCGATTGACGTGACGTCACCGGAACTGACGTTGTCGAGAATCCACTGCGCGTTGCTGGCCTCGACCACGTGATCGATTGAACTGCGGAACAGCAGCACCGGCTGTGTTACGCGCCCGATATCTGACTTGATTGCCGCCCAGAGCTGGGTCAGCGAATGTGCAGCTTTCAGCGGGATCTTCGAGTAAGCGCCCTCGTCGACACCCGGCTTGCGAATGTCATTCGAGATGCCGGGGAAGGCGGGGATGAGCCGTTGCAGGAAGGGCAGCAGGAAGCGATCAGGTCGCTCGGAGTGCACGGCCGCGTTCACGAGCACGATGCCGCTGATGCGATCACCATGCTGCTCGGCCAGGCGCAGCGTGAGTGACCCGCCCATCGACAGCCCCATGACGAAGACCTTCGAGCACGTGGCGGTGAGCTCTGCCAGGGCGCGGTCTGCCTCGGCGTACCAGTCCTGCCACGTAGTGAGGTTCATGTCCTGCCAGCGCGTGCCGTGACCTGGCAGGCGCGGAACGCGCACGCTCCAGCCCTCGGCAGCCAGTGCGCGACCCCAGGGCATCATGGACTTAGGGGAGCCGGTGAACCCGTGCAATACGAGAACTCCGACGGTGGCATCGGGGGCGTCGAAGCTGAACGGCTCCGCATCGGGAAGCAGGTTCATGGGTCCTCCGAGTTGGCCGCTGGCACGGCCTTACCCGATAGTCTGCCACCGTGATCGGGCAGCAGTGGGTCGAGGCGAGGCATGCGTCTGTCCTCCGCCGGATCGGGCGGGCCACCTGATGCTCTACCTCTTTCTCAAGCACGTGCTGATCGGCCCGTGGCTGAAGATCTTGTGGCGACCGTGGGTTGAGGGCCTGGAGAACTTCCCCACGGAAGGCCCGGCGATCATCGCCAGTAATCACCTCTCGTTCTCCGATTCCTTCTTTTGCCCGCTGGTAGTTCCGCGTCACATCACCTTCTTGGCCAAGAGCGACTACTTCACCGGTCGTGGCCTCAAGGGGCGCTTAACCAAGTGGTTCTTCAATGGCGTGGGTCAGGTGCCTGTCGATCGCTCCGGTGGTCGCGCCTCCGAGGCCGCGCTGCGCACCGGGTTGCGAGTGTTGAACGAAGGCCACCTGCTCGGCATCTATCCCGAGGGCACGCGTTCGCCTAACGGCAACCTCTACCGTGGCAAGACCGGCATCGCGCGCATGGCCCTCGAGGGCGAAGTGAACGTCATTCCCGTCGCGATGATCAACACCTTCGAGATCCAGCCTCCCGGCACCATTCGTCCACGACTTCACCGAGTCGGGATTCGTTTCGGTAAGCCGCTCGATTTCTCGCGCTATGAAGGCATGGAAGACGATCGATTCGTGCTGCGTTCGGCGACTGACGAAGTGATGTACGAGTTGATGAGCCTGTCGGGCCAGGAGTACGTCGACATGTACGCCACCCGTGCCAAGGAACTCATCGCTGAAGGCGGAATGGCCGACTCGCAGGCATCAGTCGACATGGGGCGTAGCTAGTTACGCCCAGCCCTTACTTCGCTCCACTGCATTGCGCCAGCGTGCATGCTCGACTTCATAAGTGCGGCCAGCATCGGGCGTGAATCGGCCTGAACTTCGACGCGAGTCCACGAGTTCGTCGACACTCGACCACACTCCCGTGCCGAGCCCCGCGAGGTACGCAGCACCGAGACCGGTGGTCTGGGTGTGCAGGGAGCGATCGACGATCGTGCCGAGCGCATCGGCTTGGATCTGCATGAGCAGATCATCGGCAGTGGCTCCACCATCAACGTGAATGGCTGGTAGTCGAGAGCCGGATTCGGATTCCATGAGCGTGACGATGTCGCGCACTTCAAAGGCAATTGCCTCGAGAGTTGCGCGGGCGATGTGAGCCGAGGTGGTGCCGCGAGTGATGCCGATGATCAGCCCGCGTGCCTGCGGATCCCAGTCCGGGGCGCCGAGTCCGGTGAGTGCCGGCACGAATACGAGGCCGGCGGAGTCGGGCACGCTAGCCGCGAGTGTTTCGACCTGCGGCGACTCCTCGATGATGCCCAGGCCATCGCGCAGCCACTGCACTGCTGAGCCCGTGACGAAGATGGCGCCTTCGAGCGCGTAGTCACGCTGACCGCCCGGGTGTTGCAGAGCAACCGTCGTGAGCAGGCCGTGCTGCGAGCGCACGATGGACTCACCGGTGTGCTGCAACAAGAAGGAGCCAGTGCCGTAGGTGCACTTCGTAGCACCTGCGGAGAAACCGGCCTGCCCGACGAGTGCTGCCTGCTGATCCCCGGCAATACCGGCAATAGGTGCGTTGATACCGAGAAAAGCCGAGGGTTCGGTGTTCGCGACCAGCCCGTAGCTGTCGACGATGCGTGGCAGCGCCTCGATCGGTACCTCGAACAAGGAGCACAGTTCTGCGCTCCACTGACCACTGCGAATGTCGTAAAGCAACGTGCGCGACGCGTTGGTTGCATCGGTGACGTGCTCAAGGCCGCGAGTCATGCGTGCGATGAGGTACGAGTCGACGGTTCCGATCGCGACATCACCGTCAACTACGCGCTGCCAGATCGCGGGCTCGTGCTCGCGGACCCAGGCCAACTTGGTCGCGGAGAAATACGGATCAAGGCGCAAGCCGGTGGCCTCGGTGACGAACGGCTCGTGCCCTGCATCTCGAAGTCGCGAACAAAGTGCCGCCGAGCGGCGGTCCTGCCAGACGATTGCCCGACGCGCTCCGCCCAAGGTTTCGCGATCCCAGAAGCAGATGGTCTCGCGCTGATTGGTGATGCCGATCGCCGTGATCGTCACATCTCCCCAGGTGAGTGCATGGCGGGTGGCTGCCAAGGTGGCTGCCCAGATCTCGCCAAGCTCGTGTTCGACAAAGCCGTCGGCTGGGAAGTGCTGGGGAAACTCGGAATAGCCAGTGGAAAGCACCTCACCGGCAGGGGAGACGAGCAGAGCAGTGACGCCGGTAGTGCCCGCGTCAATGGCCAGGATCGTCATGGGGCGACTCTAGGCAGGTACTGGGCACCGTCCGCCCTGGGATCCGCTAGATTTCTCCATGACAGCGATTACATGCCCACGAGGCGATCAATCGAGGAGAGCGAAACATGCGCGTTGGTGTCCTGACCGGTGGCGGAGACTGCCCCGGCCTTAATGCAGTGATCCGTGGCGTCGTCCGCCGTGGCGTCCAGGAGTATGGCTACGAGTTCGTCGGCTTCCGCGATGGCTGGCGTGGTCCGCTCGAAGGCCTGACCATGGAGCTCGGCATCGAGCAGGTCCGCGGCATCTTGCCCCGCGGCGGAACCATTCTCGGTTCCTCGCGCACGAACCTCGTGAAGATCGAGGGCGGCATTGAGCGCACCGAAGAGAACTTGCGCAAGCTCGGCATCGACGCACTCGTCGCCATCGGCGGCGAAGACACCCTTGGTGTCGCTACCACGCTTACCGAGCATGGCTTCCATGTCATCGGCGTTCCGAAGACCATCGACAACGACCTGAGTGCAACCGACTACACCTTCGGTTTCGACACTGCAGTGCAGATCGCCACAGAGGCCATCGACCGCCTGCACACCACGGCAGAGTCACATCACCGCATCCTGATCTGCGAGGTCATGGGTCGTCACGCCGGCTGGATCGCCCTGCACTCGGGCATGGCCGGTGGCGCCAACGCCATCCTCATTCCCGAGGTTGAGTTCGATCTCGACGAGGTCGTCGGCTGGGTCGAGTCTCGCTTCAAGGCTTCCTACGCACCGATCATCGTCGTTGCCGAGGGCGCACTGCCCAAGGGCGGCACCTTGGTCACCAAGGACGCCACCCTCGACTCCTTCGGTCACGTCAAGCTCTCGGGCATTGGCGAGTGGCTGGCGCAGCAGGTGGAAGCGCGTACCGGTTACGAGGCGCGCACCACGGTGCTGGGTCACATCCAGCGCGGTGGCACCCCGACCTCCTTCGATCGAGTGCTCGCAACCCGCTTCGGCCTGAACGCCATCACGGCAGTCAAGGACGAGGCCTGGGGCACCATGGTGGCTCTGCAGGGCACCGACATCGTTCGAGTTCCGCTTCAGGCCGCGACTGAGAAGCTCAAGACCGTGCCGATTGAGCGTTACGAAGAGGCAAAGTCGTTCTTCGGCTAAGCCATCACTATCCGTCTAGAGGGGTCGTCCGAGCATTCGGACGGCCCCTCTAGGATTTACGACATGTCGTCGACTTCCCTCAATGGACTCGTGTGGCCCGACCTGGTCGCTGCGCAGCAGCCGCCGTGGCCCGATGCTGCCGAGTTGCAGGCTGCCGTCGACGAACTCAGCGTGCTGCCGCCCCTGGTCTTCGCGGGTGAGTGCGACAAACTCCTGCACCAGCTGGCCGCTGCATCTCGTGGCGAGGCCTTCGTGCTCATGGGCGGCGACTGCGCCGAGACCTTCGAGGCCAACAACGCCGAGAGCATTCGTGCGCGCCTGAAGACGGTGCTCCAGATGTCAGTCGTGCTGCAGTACGCAGCGTCATTGCCCGTCATCAAGGTTGGCCGCATGGCGGGCCAGTACTTCAAGCCCCGTAGCAAGGCGCATGAGACCCGGGAGGGCGTTGAACTCAACTCCTACTTCGGCGATGCCGTCAATGCCATCGACTTCGAGCCGGCCCTGCGTCGCCCCGATGCCCAGCGCCTCGTGCGCGCCTACAACGCCTCGAGCGCCGCACTGAACCTCGTGCGGGCCTTCACCCAGGGCGGTTACGCCGATCTGCGCCAGGTGCACTCCTGGAACCAGGACTTCGTGCGCGATTCCGCGGCAGGTCAGCGCTACGAGCAGATGGCCGGCGATATTGATCGCGCACTCGCCTTCATGACCGCCTGCGGCGCCGACCCGGAGGAATTCCAGCGCGTCGACTTCTACGCCGCACATGAGGCGCTCTCCATCGATTACGAGCGTGCCCTCACCCGCATCGACTCCCGCACCGGCAATGCCTACGACGTGTCGGGTCACTTCCTATGGATCGGGGAGCGCACTCGCCAGGTCGACGGTGCCCACGTGCATTTCGCCTCGGTCATTCACAACCCGATCGGCGTGAAGGTCGGCCCGACCGCTGACCCCGCCGACATCGTGCAGATGTGCGAGCTGCTCAATCCCGAGCGCGTGCCCGGTCGCCTGACCCTCATCACTCGTATGGGTGCGGGCAAGGTGCGCGAAGCGCTTCCTGCGATCGTGGCTGCCGTTCGCGACTCAGGTATTCCGGTCGTCTGGGTCTGCGACCCGATGCACGGCAACACCCGCGAGGCGACCACTGGTCACAAGACTCGCGTGTTCGACGATGTCGTCGACGAGGTCAAGGGCTTCTTCGAGGTGCATCACTCACTCGGCACCGTTCCCGGCGGCATTCACATCGAGCTCACCGGTGACGACGTCACAGAGTGTGTCGGTGGCACCGGCGGTGTGCTCGAGAGCGATCTTGGTGACCGCTACGAAACTGCCTGCGATCCGCGACTGAACCGGGAGCAGAGCCTCGAGCTTTCCTTCCTCGTCGCTGACATGCTGCTCGCAAAGTAGCCATGAGCCAGGCCGCGCGGTATCGCCTTCCGTGCGGTGTGATGGAGGTCGTCGTCGACGATGACGCGATCATCTCAGCGCGCAAGAGTGATGAGCGCGCGGGCGGAAGCCGTATTCCGTGGCTCGCTGACATCATGCAGCGCTACAACGATGGCGATGTCGCAGCTCTCGACGAGGCACCCATCGTCCAGCACGGCCCTGACTTCCGGATGCGTGCCTGGAAGGCAATGCGCACGATCCCGGCAGGTGAGGTACTCACGTACGGCGATCTTGCATCACGTGCAGGTAACCCTGGTGCGGCTCGTGCTGCAGGCACCGCCTGTGCGCTCAACACGGTGATGCTCTTCGTGCCGTGCCATCGCATCGTGGCGAGCAACGGCCTCGGCGGTTACGCCTACGGCCTTGAGTTCAAGCGAGCGTTACTCCGGCACGAGGGCTACTCCGGCATATAGGCTGGATCCAACCGAGTGCTTCGCTGCGGTGGTCCGAGCAAGGCCGTTTCATTCGCCTATGACGATTGGTGGCACACGTGCGAACGTGGACGAGAAGTGCTCTTGCCCTCGTGATGGCACTTGTGTTTGCCTGTCCCGTTGTGCTGTGGGCAAATACGGCCTCGGCAGATTCAATTCAGTACCAGTCGTATCAACGAGCGAACCAGTCGGAGACCTGCACTTCCCAGCCGGGTGAGACTGCATGGCAGGCCTCCTGGGGAAGTGATTCGAGTTGGCACCCGTCCTGGGAGCAGTGGGCGAATAGCGGTCAGGGTGGCTGGACGTGCACTCGCGCTATCACCTGGGCGAGGAGTTCGGACGCCTCAGCAAGCGAGATGTACGCCGTGGGTGACATTGGCCCTGGTGGAGGACTCGTATTCCTCATCAACAACGGTGTGCGCTACGAAATGGCTCCGAAGACATGGGGAGCAGGAGAGAACGGCCTGACGTGGTGTGACGGACCCCTCGTGTATCTCATCGCTACGCAAACAGCGATTGGAACGGGTGCGGCGAACACTGCGGCGATGGCTGCGGATGGATCTTGTGGTTCCGATGCTGCTGCGGCCGTGTTGTCGTACGCCCCCGCGGGCACGAATGCAGGCGAGTGGTTCTTGCCGTCACAGGATGAGCTGAATGCGATGTGCAACTACTCGCGAAGCCCCGTATCGCCACCCACGGGTGCCTGCGCAGGCTTGCAAGATTCAACGTTTGCCTCAGGTTCGTCGTTCGGGTTCTCGAATTCCAATCGCAATTACTGGAGTTCGAGCCAGGCTAATGCGAGTGCGGCCTGGACTAGACGTTTCGCCAATGGCAGTCTGCACGAGTCGGGCCAGAACGCCGACTTGTCGATGAGGGTTCGTCCGATCCGCGCTTTCTGATGTACGGGAACTGAAATCCATCACACGATGCGAATCGTGACGACGCTTCCCTTGGGAATCTCGGTGCCCGGGGCGGGATCTTGGCTGAAGACGCGATTGAGCGGAGTGAAGCCGGCAGAGATGACCTTCGGGACGAGGCCGAGTTTCTTGAGCAGCGCCACTGCCTGTGATTTGCGCATGTCAATCAGGCGGGGTACCTCGACCGGAGGCGGACCCTTCGAGACCACGAGTTCGACCGTCGTGCCCGAGTTCACGACGGTGCCCGGTTTCGGGTTGACCTTGATGACCTCGCCCTCCGGCACCTTCTCCGAATACTTTTCGGTGATCGAGGGGATCAGGCCAAGCTCAGTGAGCGCAGCCTGTGCCACTGTGGATTTCTTTCCGTCGATCTCCGGCACGGGTACCGGCTTAGGCCCCTTGGAGATCAGGATGCTCACCGACGTGCCTGGTTTAACGGACGCGCCGATCTTCGGGTCGGTGCCGGCAACAGAGCCGACGGCAACAGTGTCGTCAAAGACCTCGGTCTGTGCGCCGGCTACGAGCTTCGCGTCGGTGATGGCCGTTGCTGCAGCAGCGGGAGACATTCCGGTGACGTCAGGCACCGCATAGCGCTCAGGGCCCTTGGAGATCACGGCATCGACCGTGCCGCCCTCGGCTACTTGGCCTCCAGGCTCCGGATCAGAGCTGATAACGGTGTCCTTGGGTGCGCTCTCACTGAACTGCTGCTCACTGATGGCCAGGGAGAGCCCTGCGGCGGTCAAGGTGGTCGTGGCATCAGCCTGGGTCTGGCCGATGATCGACGGCACCGGAACCTTCGGTGCCAAGATGCTGCCGGCCACCAGCCAGCCACCGATGGCCGCAAGGGCCACGGCGACGATCACGATCAAGGCGATCCAGCGGCCCTTGCGCGATCGGCGCTGTTCGACGGGCGCCACCGTCTGCTGCGGCGGGCGAGCGCCCGCTGCGATGCGCTGGGTCATTGATGCATCGACCACGAGAGTGTCGCGCGCATCGGTGAAGGGGCGGGGACGCGGGAGAGTGGCCCGCACGCGTCGAACGTCGGCAAGGAAGTCAGCGGCGTCCTGGTAGCGCTGCCCGGGATCGCGGCGGGTCGAGGTGATGACGAGTGCGTCAACATCGGCGGGAATTGAGGAGTTGATCGTCGAGGGTGCGGGCACGTCAGCGTTCACATGCTTGTAGGCAACCGAGAGCGGACTGTCACCGGTATGCGGCACCTGGCCGGTGATCATTTCGAACAGCAGGATGCCTGCGGCGTAGACATCAGAACGGCCGTCAGCATCGCCGCGCTCGACCTGCTCGGGGGAGAGGTACGCAACGGTGCCGATGATCATGCCTTGCGTGGCACTCGTGTTACTGGTCTCGACTGCGCGAGCTAGCCCGAAGTCGGCCACCTTTACTCGGCCGTCGTCGGAGATGAGCACGTTCTCGGGCTTCACGTCGCGATGGACGAAACCTGCGCCATGCGCTGCTTCGAGTGCTTCCAGAATCGGGTCGAGAAGGACGAGAGCCTGCTCAGAGGTCAGCGGACCGAACTGCTTCATCACATCGCGCAGAGTGCGGCCAGGCACGTATTCCATCGCCAGATACACATGGCCGTCGGCCTTGCCCTGGTCGTAGACACCGACCACATGCGGATGGGTCAGGCGAGCAGCGGCCTTGGCCTCGCGCTCGAAACGGCTGACGAAATCAGGATCATCGGCCAGATGGGCATGCATGACCTTGAGAGCCACGACGCGATCGAGGCGGAGATCCACGGCCTCGTAGACCGTGGCCATACCCCCGCGAGCCAGCATGGCGCGTACCTCATAGCGACCGTCAACGACGGTGCCCACGAGGCTTCCGCGCGCAGGGGTCTCCATTCACGCGAGTCTAGGTGTCGCAGAGACCCCTACTCGGGAGTCACACGCCCCTGCAGGCTGTCGATCGCCTCACGCATACGAGTTTCAACGCTGCCGCGCAGTTCAATCACGGAAAGCCCGGAATCTCGCACAACCTGATCGATGAGCACATCGACCTGCGTTCGGCGCTCCTCGCCATCGCGCTGCTCGCCATCGGGGATCCACGGTAAATCGGGGCGGCACCACCAAATGAGGTCGTAGGTACGCGCATCATCGATCGCATCGGTCAGCAGGCTCGCGTCATTGAAGTAAGCGATCGAGTAGATCGCGGTCATCAGCGGAAGCGGGTCGACGATGATCAGAGCATCTGGATGATCCAGGCGAGCCATCAGGGCGCTTGCGCGCTGCTCGCTCATGATGCCGGCCTGGTCCGCTCCCTCGGGTACTCGTCCGCGAGTCTCGACGAAGCTGCGGAGCGCCTCAGGCACGTGAATGGCGTCGAGTTCGACGACCAGGGCAGCGGCGACTGAGCTTTTGCCGGTGCACTCGGCGCCGATGAGCCCTACTTGCCGCATGTTGTTCCTCCCTGACGCTTGCTGCGCGTGGAGCGACCATACTTGTCATGTGCTCAGCCATTTGTCCTACGTCGCCGTTCTGGGCTTCGTGCTCATCGGCTCGGGCTGGCTCGAGATCATGCTTCGCACTCGCGTGCTGAAGCGCTGGAAGCGACTTCTGCTCTCTATCGCACCTGTGGTTGTCGTCTTCTTCCTCTGGGATGCGTACGCGGTCGCTGCCGATCACTGGTCATTCGATGAAAATCGGATCCTCGGCGTATTCATCCCGCCGGCCGTGCCTCTCGATGAGGTGCTGTTCTTCATCGTGATTCCCTTCGCCTCGATCTTGACCCTGGAGGCCGTGCGCTCGGCCAAGGGTTGGCAGGCCGGCGACGAGGAGCCGCAATGACCTATACGCAACTGGGAGTCGTGGCTGTCATCCTCATGGTGATCGTCGACATGTGGTTACTACGCACCCGACTGATCACCCGCAAGGTCTTCTGGGCCTCATACGCGATCATCGTGTTCTTCCAGCTCATCACGAACGGCATGTTCACCGGCTTCGGCATTGTGAAGTACGACGGTGACGCGATCATCGGTAGTAGTTCACCGGTTGACGGCCCACCGCCGTTTATCGGTGACGGACGCCTTGCCTATGCACCTGTCGAAGATCTGCTCTTCGGCTTCGCGATCGTGCTGCTGTCGCTGTCGCTGTGGATCTTCTGGGGGCGCAGGGGAGTGCAGCGCACTCCTACGGCCGGGCCTCCGCGGTGGTATCGCCGGGGCTGATTCCCTGCACGTGACCGGGGCCGAATGTCCGTCGAGCCTTGCGTGCGCGGCGCCAGGCAGGCAGTGCCACGGCGAGCCTGCGACGCATCGGCACGGTGGCGCGAGTGCTGAACACCTCGTAGTCCTGATTGACGACCTCGTCGACGATGCCGCAGTACAGGATGCGCGCTGCCTCAATGCAATCGCGTGAAGACGGATGCAGCAGTGCAATACCTGAGCGTGAGCGCTCTTCGAGATCCTTCACTCGAGCGATCTGCGCGGCAAGTGCGGCCTTGACCGCGGGGGTGGCTACGCGCTTCTCAAGATCTGCGCGAGTCACGCCGAATTCGGCCAGATCGTCGAGAGGCAGGTACACGCGTCCGCGATCGAGATCCTCGTTGACGTCGCGAATGAAGTTCGCAAGCTGGAAGGCAATGCCCAGGTCTCGCGCGCGATCGAAGGCCTCTGGCGCTTCGGGCTCGAGAATCGGCACCATCTGCAAACCGATGACCGCCGCGGAGCCGTACACGTACTCATAGAGATCATCGAAGGTGCGGTACTCGGTCACGGTGAGATCCATGGTCATCGAGTGCAGGAAGGCCGTGAAGTACTCAAGTGGGATGTTCCAGCGCAGCACTGTGTCGACCACTGCGCGACATACCGGGTCATCGGAGTGACCACGGGCGACATCCGCGAGGAAGCCCTCGCCCCAGCCACGAAGCCACTCGGCCTTCTCTTCGTCAGTGAGGGTCGAGTTCAAGTCATCGACGATTTCGTCGGCGTAGCGGGCGAAGCCGTAAAGCGCGTGCACGTAGGGCCTCTTGCCCGGCGGCAGGAGCAAGGTCGCGAGGTAGTAGGTGCGGCCGTACTTCTTATTCAGCTCACGGCACAGTTCATATGACTCGCGCATCTGCTGCCCGATGATGCCTGCCTCGTCGAGATCGCGCTTGCTCATGCGGGATCACCGCCGAGCACGAGTCGACGCTCGCGCGGGCTCGCAAGCAAGATCACTGCGGTGATTGCCACGGCGAGCAAGAAGGTGATGCCATCAGTCACGTCAAGGAAGTTATCGGATGTCGCGCTGCTCTCCACCATTCCGTGCACAGTGAAGGCCGCCGTGGCGAGAACGGCGATCTGGGTTTCGCGACCTGTGAGGCCCGAAGCGGCAAAGAGCGGCAGGAACCACAGCAGGTACCAGGGCTGGATCACCGGCCCGAGAACGACCACGGTGGCCAAGGCCAAGGCGGCGCCACGCACTGGATTTCTGGTGCCTGGGCGCAAAATCAGCCAGGCGACGATGACGAGTGCAGCAAGGCTCGCGATGGCCCGCACCACGGCGACTGCGCTCATGCCATCAGCAGTCAGGCCCAACCACGTGGTCGCGTAGCCGATGATCTGTCCGATTGCCGTCGATGGTGACAGCCAGGTGAGCACACCAGAGGGTGTACTGAAGGCGGCGCTGATCACGCCGTAGCCGGTATCGGCGATGCGATAGACGCACACGATGGTGATACCCGCAACGAGCGCGGTGATCAGCCACGCCTTAATGCGCACCCACCAGCTCGAGTTCATTCCTGCCCACAGCAGGCCGACAAAAGGCAGTGCGATGAGAGCGATGGGCTTGACGCATGCGGCACCCGCGACGAGCACGCCGCCCCACACGCATCGATTGCAGGCGGCCAGACTCAGGCCGGCCACGAGCAGTCCGACCATGAGCGCATCGTTATGTGCACCAGAGATGAAGTGCATGAGGATCAGCGGGTTGAGCACGCCGAGCCACAGTGCTCGGCCTTCGTTCACGCCAAGACTGCGTGCCAGGCGCGGCACGTAAATCGCCAGCAGTACGACTCCGATGATGGCGACGAGACGGAACATGATGCTGGCGAGATAGGCATTTGGGTGAGCAAAGGTCGCCACCGCGCGCTCGATCATCAGGAAGAGGGGGCCGTAGGGGGTTGGTGCTTCGGCCCACATCGGGTCGGCGCCATCTTGGAACCAGCCCGAGACACTGCCGACTCCATTGCTTGTCGGATCGATTCCGGAGTCGAGCAGGCGACCTTGCACGTAATACGAGTACACGTCGCGGCTGAAGAGCGGGGGAGCGAGTAGCAGCGGAATTGACCAGAGTGCGAGCACGCCGAGGATGTCGCGCGTGCGATGGACGACTCGAAGTTCGGCGCCGAGCACCAGCCATGACTGCAGTAGCACGGCCAGGCCGATGAAGACAAAGGCGCGGGCGATCAGCGAACCGGTGAGCGAACTGTGAAGTGAGCTGACCAGCGGATTGGAGAGGAGGTTGGTTTCGAGTGGAAGCCAACCGATTCCCAGCGCGCCGATGGCGACGAGCCCCGTTCCGGCCAGGCCCGGCAGGCCGTGGCGCAGCACGAAAGCCCGGCCGTTCGACACGGTTAGACCCTACGGGCGCGCGAGGAATACGAGTGATCGACACCGGTGATGCGCTCGGCCGCGAGTCGGCCGGAGATCAGCACCATCGGCACGCCGACGCCGGGCTGCGTGCCCGAGCCGGTGAAGACGACGTTTTCTCCCCAGATGTTGCTTGGCCTAAACGGGCCGGTCTGCAAGAACGAGTGCGCAGCCGCGAAGGGAGCGCCGCGCTCCATGCCGCGTGCCTGCCAGTCGAGCGGGGAGGTCGTGCTCTCAACCTCGATGGCATCGCCGAAGCCGATGTAGCCACGCTTCTCGAGCATCTCGACCATGTGATCTCGGTAGCGGGGAGCCTCGACGCGCCAGTCGATATCTGCATCGAGGTTTGGCGTCGGGAAAAGCACGTAGTAGATCTCCTTGCCTGCGGGTGCAAGGTCGGGATCTGAGTACGTGGGGTTCGTGACGAGGATGCTCGGATCGCTCATGAGCTGCTGCTTGTCGATCAGCTCATCGAACACGCCGCGCCACGACTTGCCGAAGTGAATGTTGTGATGAGTGGTCTTCGTGTACTTCGCACTCGAGCCGGCGAGCAGCAGGAAGCACGAGGGTGAGTAATTCAGGCGCCGCACCGACCAGGGCTCCTTGCCGAGCAGATCGCGATAGGCAACCGGCAGGTCAGGGTTCAGTACGACAGTGTCGGCCGCGATGCGCTCGCCATTCGAGGT
Source organism: Actinomycetota bacterium (assembly GCA_947449035.1). Classification (GTDB taxonomy): domain Bacteria; phylum Actinomycetota; class Actinomycetes; order S36-B12; family S36-B12; genus CAIKZY01. The sequence goes on along the minus strand of CANFQC010000013.1, from coordinate 4,915 downwards.
GAGAACTGCGACAGCGCGGTTGCCTGAGGTTTCGACGGAGGTGACCGTCGTGTCGTACATGAACGTGACACCGTGCTTCTCGGCTGCCTTGGCCATCGCCTCGGGCAGAGCATGCATTCCACCCTTGGGGAAGAAGACACCCGCTACTGAATCCATGTAGGCGATCACTGCATAGATGGCAAGTGCGTCGTACGGCGACAGCCCGGCATACATCGCCTGGAAGGAGAAGATTCGCTCGGTGCGGGGATCCTTCATGAACTCGCGCACCTTCGGTGCGAGTTTGCGGAAGCCGCCGATCGCGACGAGCTTCGCAAGATCCGGGGTCAGCAGGTCGAGCGGGGAGTCGATATTGCGATCGATGAAGTCCTTCATCTCGTACTTGTAGAGCTTGGAGACGAAATCGACGTAGCGGCGGTAGCCGGCAGCCTCGTCAGGGCCGATTACTAATTCGATCTCGGCGGCCATCTCATCGACATTGGAGTGCACGTCGAGTACCGAGCCATCGGGATAGAACGAGCGATACAGCGGCGCCACGGGCTCGAGGGTCAGCCAGTCGCTCATCTCCTCGCCGAGGCAGTCGAAGCAGTCGGCGATGAGATCGGGCATGGTCAGCACGGTGGGGCCGGTGTCGATCCGGAACACGCCATCGGGCGAGGTGAGATTCAGTCGGCCCGCACGACCGCCCGGCACGGACTCGCTTTCGATCACGGTGACCTTGCGGCCCGCACCTGCCAGTCGCATCGCCGTCGAGAGCCCGGCGAGGCCGGCGCCCACGATGACGACGTTGTCGGTCGGGCCCGTGACGGTGCGAGGAGTGCCGGTGGGGATCCAGCGGGAGAGCGGGTTCATGTCAGACCGATCGTTTGGTTGCTGCATAGGCAAGCTGGGTGAGGATCTCCTGGCCCTCGGCGGAGATACCTGGATGCGTGACCGCATTCAACGAGGTCTCGAGAAGTTCGGTGATGAGGTTCTCGGTGTATTCGAGTGCGCCGGTGTCGGCAATGATCGTGCGCAATTCGGTGACACCGGAGGCATCAAGCCCCTGGTCGCCGACGAGTTCGCGCAAGGTGCGCTCCTGGTGGGGGTTCGCGCGCTCATGCGCGATGGCGATGAGCACGGTGCGCTTGCCTTCGCGAAGATCATCGCCTGCGGGCTTGCCTGTCTCGGCCGGATCGCCGAAGACGCCGAGGATGTCATCGCGCAGCTGGAAAGCTTCGCCGAGCGGCAGGCCGTAGCCCGACAAGGCCTCGAAGACCTCGGGTGATGCCCCGGCAAGTGCGGCACCGACATGTAGCGGACGCTCGATCGTGTACTTAGCCGACTTGTAGCGCACGACCCGAAGTGCACGCTCGACTGAGCCGCCGCCACGCGCCTGCTCAAGTAGGTCGAGGTACTGGCCGGCCATCAGTTCGGTGCGCATGACGTCGTAGACGGCCTTCGCGCGGTTCGTGGCCTCGGCAGGCATTCCGCTTCCGAGCAGCATTTCGTCGGCCCATGACAGGCACAGATCACCGAGCAGGATTGCTGCGCCCAAACCGAAGTTCTCGGGGGAACCCGACCAACCTTCGCCGCGATGCAGGTGAGCGAAGCGGCGATGAGCAGCAGGCATGCCGCGACGGGTGTCGGAGCCGTCCATGACATCGTCATGAATGAGGGCGCAGGCCTGCAGGAACTCCAGGGAGGCGGCTGCCTTCATTGCCTGGTCGTCGAGGGCGGGATCGAAGCCGGTGCTGCGCCAGCCCCAGTAGCAAAAGGCCGGGCGCAGGCGCTTGCCGCCGGCCAGCAGGCCTTGAAGGGACTCGATCATGGGGGTGAGATCGTCACCGACCGAGGTGAGGATGACTCCTTGCTCGACCAGTGCGGTATCGATGAGCGGCTGGACGCGGGCCCGAAGGTCAGCAGCATCCAGGGGCGAGGTCACGAGGTGAGCCTACGGGAGCGCTTCCCACCCTGCATGCCCGAGAAGGGCATGCACCGTAGGCTTCACCCCATGTCTGAATCCTCCGCCGAACGCCTGTCCCTGGGGCAAGCATTGGCTGAGGGCGAGCGGTCCTTCTCCTTCGAGCTCTTCCCCCCGAAGACCGACGAGGGCGAGACCGCCCTCTGGGAGACCGTTCGTGACCTCGAGTCACTGAACCCCAGCTTCGTGTCGGTCACCTACGGCGCCGGCGGCTCCACTCGTGATCGCACCGTCCGCATCACCCAGCAGATCGCCGAGCAGACCACCCTGCTTCCCGTGGCCCACCTCACCTGCGTCGGCGCTAGCCGCGATGAGGTGCGCGGGGTCATCGGCCAGTACGCCGCTGCCGGCATTAACACGATCTTGGCCCTGCGCGGCGATCCGCCCGGCGGCCCGGAAGCCGACTGGCACCCCCACCCCGACGGTCTGACCAATGCCACCGAGCTGGTCGAACTCATCGAGTCACTCGGCAACTTCAGCATCGGTGTGGCTGCCTTCCCCGAGGGTCACCCTGAATCACCCAATCTTGAGCAAGACGCACGAGTGCTCGCGATGAAGCAGGACGCCGGCGCCGAGTTCGCGATCACCCAGTTCTTCTTCCGCGCCGAGGATTACGCGCGCCTTCGCGATCGCAGTGCAGTGCACGGATGCACCATGCCGATCGTCCCCGGCCTCATGCCCGTGACCAACGTGTCACAGATCGAGCGCTTCGCCGCCCTCTCCGGTGCGCAATTCCCTGAGGAGCTCGCCGTCCGCTTCCACGCGATCGCCGATGACTCTGACGCCGTGCGTGCCCTCGGCGTCGAGGTCGCTACCGAGATGGCTCAGGAGCTTCTCGACATGGGTGCTCCCGGCATTCACTTCTACACACTGAATCGTTCAAGCTCGACCCGTCAGGTCTACGAGGCGCTTGGCCTCGGCGCTCACGCGAAGTAGTCGCGCGTCAGGCGCGACCGATCAATTCGGCGACGATCTCTGCACCCATTCCGACCAACGGCAGGCCGCCACCGGGATGTGAGGATCCGCCGACGAGAAACAGCCCGGGGATCTCTGACTGATTCGCCGGTCGCTGGAATGCGGCACGCGAGCCATTACTCGAGGTGCCATAGATCGAGCCGCCAGGAGCGAGCGTGCGTCGCTCGAGATCGGCAGGCGTGCGAGTTTCGCTCCAGCGAATGCGATCGCGGATGTCCATCCCGCGCGATGCCAGGAGGTCAAGCACCTGCGTGCCATATGACTCCGCGAGACCGGGTGCATCCCAGTCGATGGCGCCCTTTGCATCCGTCGCGGAATGTCGAGGCGCATTGATCAGCACGAACCATGCCTCGGTGTCGTCATTCGGACGCATCTTCGGGTCATCTGGTGCGCACACATAGATCGCCGGATCTCGAGGCGGGCGGGGAGTGCGACCGAAGATGTCATCGAACTCCATGTCGTAGTCCTTCGGGAACCACACGTTGTGATGCTGAAGACCATCTGTTCGGCCATTGACCGCGAGAAGCATGACGAAGCCGGCGAGTGACGGTGTCGCCTTGGCGAGCCGATCATCGGCCTTGCGGGCGCGAGGGTCATCGACGAGCGTTCCATACACCTGTGATGCATCAGCATTGGCTACGACGATGTCTGCCTCGAGAACGCTTCCGTCGCTGAGTTCGACTCCGCTGACTGAACCGTTCGCGAGTGTGATGCGAGAGACCGAGGTGTTCAGGCGCACGGTGACTCCGCGCTCACCCAGACGCTGCTCGAGCGCGCGGGCAAGATCGCTGACGCCGCCACCGAGATGCCAAGCGCCGAAGGTCTGCTCGATATAGGGAATTGTCGCGAGCACGGCAGGAGCCTGGCGCGGATCAGAGCCGGTGTAGGTCGCGTAGCGATCAAGAAGCTGACGCTGTCGCGGATCCTTGAGGTACTCGCGGCCGAGTTTGCGCAAGGTCGAGAACGGGGCGATCGTGCGCACGTCACCGGGATTGCGCGCGAGCGACATCAATGTGCGCCAGTCGGGAAGCGGCGACTGCAGGAATGGTTCGCGCGTAATGCGCCACATGGCTCCGGCGCGATCCATGAAGGTGCGCCAGTCAGCGCCTGCGGTGCCGCCGAAGGCTGCCTGCATGGCCTCGGCTGCTCGTGCAGGGCTTACGCCGGGGATCACCACACTTGTGCCATCAGCGAAGTGATATCCGAATGCGGGATCCACCTCTTGCAGGTCAACTGCATCTTCCAGAGCGCCACCGGTCTTGAGGAACAGGTCGCGATAGACCGCAGGCAGGGTGAACAGTGAAGGCCCGGTGTCGAACACAAAGCCATCGCGCTCGTAACGGCCGAGCTTGCCGCCAAGTCGATCGGATTGCTCGAGCAGTGTGACGGTGTGACCTTTCACCGACAGTCGTGCCGCTGTGGCCATGCCGCCGACACCGCCGCCGATGACGATTACACGGCTCATACCGAGCGGCCCTTCCATGATGCCGTGCCCTGCAGGTGTCGGCGCCAGGAGATGACGTTCAGTGCTGTGAAAGCGGCGATCGATGCAGGCTGCGCAGCAGCGGCGGCAAGGGATTCGCCGGTGCGTTGAGCAACCAGAGTGCGACTCAGTACTCCTGCGGCGTAGCCGATTGCTCCGATTCGACGTGTCGTGCGGTCACGTGCTGCGATCATGCCGACCGCCGGCACCACGAATGCCCCGACGAGAAGGGCATTCACGGCCACCGAGCCCGCGGGACCATTGAAAGCAGCCCACAGTGACTTCGAGTAGCCGTCGACCACTGCTTGCGTGCCTTCGTACATCCGGCACTGAGCAATCTGAGAGCCGTCCATCGTCTCGGTGAGACCGCCATCGGTCTTGATCACGCGCATCAGCGCGACATCTTCGATGACCTCGGCCTTCACTGCGGCGTGACCGTCAATGCGCCGATACGCGCTCGCAGTCATCGCAATGAACTGCCCGTTCGCGGCCGAGAG
>CANFQC010000012.1 GCA_947449035.1 Actinomycetota bacterium | reverse complement strand
CTCGGCAGGCTGCTTTCAGAGCAGACTGATCGGCAGGGATGCCGGACAGTACGGCGCCTCCTCGGAGGTGCGCAGAAACCAGGTCCATCGAGTGGAAGGAAGTGCCGTGCGCACTTACAGCCCCAAGCCGGGCGACGCTAACCCCGTCTGGCATGTCATCGACGCGAGCGACGTAGTCCTCGGCCGTCTCGCAACACAAGCTGCAGCATTGCTGCGCGGCAAGCACAAGCCCACCTTCGCTCCGCATATGGACATGGGTGACTTCGTGATCATCATCAACGCCGACAAGGTCGCTCTCTCGGGCTCCAAGCTCAAGCAGAAGTTCGACTACCGTCACTCCGGTCGTCCGGGCGGCCTCACCGCCACCCCGTACTCCGACCTCATGGAGAACAACCCGCGTCGTGCAGTCGAGAAGGCCGTCAAGGGCATGCTCCCGCACAACAAGCTGGGTCGTCAGCAGATCAAGAAGCTGAAGGTCTACGCAGGCACTGAGCATCCCCACGAGGCACAGCAGCCCAAGCCGTTCACCATCACCCAGGTTGCGCAGTAAGCGCCCTCGACTTTTCAGAATAAGGATTTCTCATGACTGACGCAGTAATCGAGATCGACAACGACATCGACGAGGACATCCCCTCGGAGTACACCAGCGAGACCCCCGCAGCACGTGCCGTCGTTCAGCGCGACGTCGTCGTCGCACCGGGCGCAGCAACCGGTCGTCGCAAGCAGGCCATCGCACGCGTTCGCCTGGTGCCCGGCACCGGCAAGTGGACCATCAACGGCCGCGACCTCGAGACCTACTTCCCGAACAAGGTTCATCAGCAGCTCGTCAACGAGCCGTTCGTGACCCTCGGTGCAGAGGGCAAGTTCGATGTAATCGCACGCATGAGCGGCGGCGGCGTTTCGGGCCAGGCCGGCGCACTTCGCCTCGGCGTTGCACGCTCGCTCAACGGCATTGACACCGAGGGCAACCGCCCGAGCCTGAAGAAGGCCGGCTTCCTGACGCGTGATCCGCGCGCCAAGGAGCGTAAGAAGTACGGTCTCAAGAAGGCCCGCAAGGCTTCGCAGTACAGCAAGCGCTAATCCGTTGGGCCGACTTTTCGGTACCGATGGAGTGCGGGGGCTCGCTAATCGCGAGCTCACCGCAGAGCTTGCACTCGATCTGTCCGTCGCTGCTGCCCACGTCCTCGCGGACGTGGGCGCATTCGACGGTCATCGACCCAAGGCAGTCGTCGCACGCGACGGTCGTGCCAGTGGTGAATTCCTCGAAGCGGCAGTAGTCGCAGGCCTGGCTAGCGCCGGCGTTGATGTAATCCTCCTGGGCGTCGTGCCCACCCCCGCGGTCGCATATTTGACCGATGCGCTTGGTGCTGATCTCGGCGTGATGCTCTCGGCCTCGCACAACGCGATGCCGGACAACGGCATCAAGTTCTTCGCCCGCGGTGGCCACAAGCTCGATGATGCAATCGAAGATGCCATCGAAGCTCGAATGGGCGAGCCTTGGGAGCGCCCGGTGGGCGCTGCGGTCGGCCGTGTTCGCTCCGACGACTTCGCCCCGCAGATGTATGAGAAGTTCTTGCTCTCGACCCTGCCCCACGCGCTCGATGGCCTGACCATCGTCGTCGACTGCGCCAATGGTGCGTCATCCTTCATCGCCCCCGAGCTCTACGCGAGCGCCGGCGCCACGGTGATCGCCATTCATCACACGCCTGATGGCAACAACATCAACGAGAACTGCGGAAGCACGCATCTCGAAGATCTCATTGCAGCGGTCAAGGAACACGGCGCTGATGCGGGCATCGCCCACGACGGTGATGCCGATCGTTGCCTCGCTGTTGATGGTCGCGGCAATGTGGTCGACGGCGATCACATCCTCGCGATCCTCGCTGAGGGCATGCGCGATGCAGGCAAGCTCGCGAACAACACCGTCGTGGCTACCGTCATGGCAAACCTCGGCTTCAAGATCGCTATGCGCAAGGCGGAGATCACTGTCGTCGAGACCGGTGTTGGCGATCGCTACGTGCTCGAAGAGATGAAGGCCAATGGCTACGTGCTTGGCGGTGAGCAGAGCGGCCACGTCGTGATGAGCGAGTACGCCACCACCGGTGATGGCCTGCTCACGGCACTGCACCTGCTTGCCCGCGTCGCGCAGACCGGCACCTCGCTTGCTGATCTCGCAGCACGCGTCGAGAAGTTGCCGCAGGTGCTCGTTAACGTCAAGGGCGTCGATAAGTCTCGCGCCGAGACCGACCCGGTAGTCGCTTCGGCTATTGCTACGGCAGAAGCGGAATTGGGTGAGTCAGGCCGCGTGCTGCTGCGTCAGTCAGGCACTGAACCCGTGATTCGCGTAATGGTCGAGGCCTCGAGCCTCGAGCAGGCGCAGCGTCTTACTGATGAGCTTGCTTCCGTCGTTCTCGCGCAGCTCGCGCTGTAGACGTACGCGCCCAGACCTTCTGCTGCAGTAGCAAGGTTGCCCAGCCAGCTGCGGCCATGCCTGTAACGTTGATGACCAACTGAGCCGCACTGCCGAACACCTCGTGCCACTGAAGGAACACGAGTGCAACGGCGATATTTCCCGAGGCAGGAATCGTGGTCACGGAGATGAAGACACCGATCAGGCCGCCGGAACGTGATGAGGTCAGGGCGAGCACTCCTGCGGCACCAGCAATGAGCGCCACGATGAGCGACCACCAGTTCGGCGTGTAGATGAATTCGGTGCCTGGCCGCGGGCGCATGAGATCACTCATCTGGATAAAGCCGATGAGTCTCCCGATGAGCGTGACCACCGTGACCACGCTGATCGAGACAGCGAAGCCGATGGCCAGGGTGCGCAGTGATCGCTTGAACAGCATTGGGCGCTTGCGCACGAGCGCCAGGCCGAGCGCAGCAATCGCGACAAACTCGGGGCCGAGCACCATCGCGCCGATTACCAAGATGATCGAGTCGGTCAGGATCGCAATGGCGGCGAGCAGGGTCGCCATGATCATGAAGCTCAGATACGTCCAGGTAAGGCCTGTCTCGTCATAGGACTTCTGGACCACGTCAGCCCAGACCACTGCATCGGCACTTGCGCCGGGTGCGACGTCTTCGGCCTTCAGAGCCGACTCGGAGATCCAGGTGGGCACGGGAGTGACCTGGATCGTGCCTTCGTGCTGCACGCCGATCTCAGTGAGCTCTTCGATGATCAAGTTCGCGGTCTCGCGGGGAATATCAGCCTCGTAGATATCGCCCGCGGGCTGGATACTGGCACCGGGAAGCATGGTGAGGCTGCTCACCGTGGGCTCGGCCTCGAAGACCGCTCGAACGGCGGGGGAGAGGGCCGCGGGAGCGGCGACGCGAATGGTGAGCACCGGCACATTCTCCCTGGTTTGTGGCGCAGGCGGGCTCAGGGCGGCCAGCGAATAGGGTTTGAGTATGTGCGGAATCGTCGGCTACGTCGGCCAGAAGCAGGCCCTCGAGGTTGTCGTCGCCGGTTTGCGCCGCCTCGAGTACCGCGGGTACGACTCCGCAGGCGTTGCGGTCATCGCTGACGGCGCCCTTGAGGTGCGCAAAAAGGCCGGCAAGCTGGCCAATCTCGAGAGCCTGATCGGCACAGACCCGCTCCCGCAGTCGACCACCGGCATCGGCCACACCCGCTGGGCCACTCACGGCGGGCCCACCGACTCCAATGCTCACCCGCATGTCAGCGAGGACTCCTCGATCGCCGTGATTCACAACGGCATCATCGAGAACTTCGCCGAACTGCGCGCCGAGCTCACCGCGGCAGGCGTCACCCTTTCTTCAGAGACTGACACCGAGGTCGCCGCTCACTTGCTCGCCGCCACGATGGCTGCAGCCGGCGGCAATCTCACTGATGCGATGCGCATGGTCTGCCAGCGTCTCGAGGGCGCGTTCACGCTCGTGGCCATCGACAAGGCCCAGCCCGATCTCGTCGTGGCGGCACGCCGCAACTCCCCGCTCGTCGTCGGCCTGGGGGAGGGCGAGAACTTCGTCGCCTCCGACGTCTCTGCATTCGTCGACCACACGCGCAATGCTCTTGAACTCGGCCAGGATCAGATCGTCACGATCACGCCGGGCAGTGTCGAGGTCATCACCTTCGACGGTGGCCCTGCCGACGTCACACCGTTCACCGTCGATTGGGATTCTGCAGCCGCCGAGAAGGGTGGCTTCGACCTGTTCATGCTCAAGGAGATCGCCGAGCAGCCCAAGGCCGTCGCTGACTCCCTGCGCGGTCGCTTCGATGCCGACAACCGCCTGCAGCTCGATGAGATGCGGCTTTCTGACGACGCCTTGCGCGGCATCACCAAGGTCGTGGTCGTTGCCTGCGGCACCGCATTCCATGCCGGCATGGTCGCGAAGTACGCAGTCGAGCACTGGACCCGCATCCCCGTCGAGGTCGAGCTCGCCAGTGAGTTCCGCTACCGCGACCCGATCGTCGGCCCCGACTCACTCGTGATCGCGATCTCGCAGTCGGGCGAGACCATGGACACCTTGATGGCGCTGCGTCACGCCAAGGCCCAGGGCGCTCGCACTCTCGCCATCTGCAACACCGTCGGCTCGACCATTCCGCGCGAATGCGATGCCGTGCTCTACACCTACGCCGGCCCGGAGATTGCTGTCGCATCAACAAAGGCCTTCCTCACCCAGATCGTCGCTGCGTACCTCGTAGGTCTGTACCTCGCGCAGGTGCGCGAGCAGATGACGGCAGCCGACATCTCCGATGTCATGGAAGACCTCAAGGGCATGCCGCAGAAGGTCGACCTCGTGCTCGACACTGTCGAGCCCGTGCGCGCGATTGCCCGCACCTTCGCGAACTCAACCTCGGTGCTCTTCATTGGCCGTCACGTCGGCTACCCGGTTGCACTCGAGGGCGCGCTCAAGCTCAAGGAGCTCGCCTACATGCACGCCGAGGGCTTTGCAGCCGGCGAGCTGAAGCACGGCCCGATCGCACTGATTGAGGATGGCGTTCCTGTCGTCGTCATCCTTCCCTCACCGAGTGATCGCCTGCACGACAAGATGATCTCCGCGATCCAGGAAGTGCGCGCCCGTGGCGCCGTCATCATTGCGATCGCCGAAGAGGGCGATGAGAAGATCCTGAACTTCAGCGATCACGTCATTCGAGTGCCGGTCACACCCTCGCTCATGCAGCCCCTTGTCTCGACCGTTCCGCTGCAGGTATTCGCCTGCGAGATGGCCACAGCCAAGGGTCACGATGTCGACCAGCCGCGCAACCTGGCGAAGTCGGTCACTGTTGAATGACGAGTTCACGGGAGGCCTGCCGGCGTCCGTGATCGGTATCGGCGTCGACATCGTCGACACCGAGCGATTCGCCACTGTCATCGCGCGCACCCCGCGCGTTGTCACCCGGCTCTTTACCGAGGCTGAGTCGCTGACCTCTGATGGAGTCTCACGCTCAGCGGTGTCACTGGCTGCTCGATTCGCGGCGAAGGAAGCCGTGGCCAAGGTGCTCGGGGATACCCAGGGTCTCGAATGGCATCACTGCGAGGTGATTGCTGATTCACTCGGCAAGCCCTCACTGCGCATCACTGGAACGATTGCTGACGCGGCACGTGCTCGCGGAATAGCTGACTGGCATCTCTCGCTCAGCCACGACGGTGGTCATGCGATTGCCTTTGTCGTTGCGGAAGGTGCTTCCCATGCGTGAGATCTATACCGCTGAACAGGTGCGCACCGCCGAGAAAGAACTGATGGCGACCCTTCCCGAGGGCGTTCTCATGCAGCGAGCGTCCTTTGGACTCTCGGTAATCTGCGCGCGACTGTTGGGCGAAGTGGCCGGTCGTGTTGCCGGCTCGCAGGTTCTCCTGCTCATCGGTGGGGGCAATAACGGCGGAGATGCGCTCTTCGCCGGTGCTTACCTGCGCGAGCGCGGCGCAGCCGTGACCGCACTACTGCTCACTGACAACCCGCATGCTGAGGCCGCTGCGGCCTTGCGTCGGGCCAGTGGCTCCTTCGTCTCGTGGTCAGATGACTGCCTGGCCGATGTTGGCGATGCTGATCTCGTCATTGACGGACTCGTCGGCATTGGCGGCTCCGGCGCTTTGCGCGAGCCAATGGCCGAATGCGTGCGCGTGGTCAATGCCCTGGCCAATGCCATCGTCTCAGTCGACATCCCTAGTGGAGTGAACGCCGACACCGGTGCAGTGGAGGGTGAGGCGATCGATGCTGATCTCACGGTTACCTTCGGTGCGTTGAAACCCGGCCTGCTTCTGATGCCGGGCAAGGAATTCGCTGGTGCCATTCACTTCGTCGACATCGATCTCGAATCGACACTCGGCGAGCCAATCGCTGAATTACTCGAAGATGAGGATGTCGCAGACCTCCTGCGCGCTCCTTCGAGCAGCGATCACAAGTACTCGCGCGGGGTTGTCGAGATCATCGCCGGAAGTGCGCATTACCCAGGCGCCGCATTGCTCGCTGTCGACGGCGCGCGTTCGGCAGGTGCTGGCATGGTGCGCTACCTCGAGCGCCCAGGTATCGATACGACTGCGCTCGTCACGGCGTTTCCCGATGTTGTGATCAGCAACGCTCCTGATGCTCGTGTTCGCGCACGAGTGATCGGCCCGGGATTCGACGGTGCCTCGGAACAGCGTGGACTACTCGTTGCTGCTTGTGCAGAGGAAGCTCCGCTCGTGATTGATGCGGGAGCATTGACCCTGCTGGCCGGTGACGTGGAACTTCGCGATCTGGTCATGGCACGAGGCGCGTCCGGGGGAGTCACTGTGCTCACCCCGCATGACGGCGAGTTCAGTCGTTTTCAGCCGGTGGGAGATGACCGCCGAGTTGCCGCTCTCAGTCTTGCGTCAGCACTGAACGTGATTGTCGTGCTCAAGGGCGCTGGCACAGTGATCGCTGATCAGCACGGTCGAGTGTTCATCGATGCCGAGGGCACTGCCGATCTGGCGACCGCAGGCTCTGGTGATGTGCTCGCCGGGATCCTGGGTGCCCTCCTCGCCGGGGGCTCGGCCTCACCCATCGAGACAGCGGCGGCCGCCGTGCTTGTGCACGGCCGCTCGGGTCGCATCGCCGCCGAGGTGTCGTCGCCCATCACCGCCGTAGAGATCGCTGAATTCGTCCCCGATGCCCTGGCGGCCTTGCGGGCGAGTGTCGAGGATGCGGGTAGGGGAGACTAGGCGTATGCCCCGGGCAGCAGCGGTCATCGATCTTGCGGCGGCGCATCACAACATTGGTGTGATGGCCGCTCGTGCTGGCGACGCTGAACTCATGGCGGTGGTCAAGGCTGAGGGTTACGGACACGGCATGGTTCCCCTGGCTCGTGCGGCTCGTGAGGCCGGCGTGACCTGGCTGGGAGTCGCGCTGCCGAGCGAAGCTTTGGAACTTCGGGCCGCGGGCGATACGGGTCGAATCCTCGCGTGGCTCTGGGCGGCCAGTGATCCCGATATTGCCGCCTGCGTCGCGGCCGACGTCGATCTCTCCGTTTCAAGTCTCGCCGCACTCGAGGAGATCGCGGCCGCAGCGAGATTGCATGGACGTCGGGCTCGGGTGCACCTGAAGGTGGATACCGGCCTCTCGCGCAACGGTGTTCCCGAAGCCGACTGGGCGTCGGTCATTGACGCACTAGTGGTGAGTGATGATGTGGAGGTCGTCGGCATCTGGTCGCACTTGTCGAGCGCCGATGTGATCGGCACCAGCTCGGTGGCGACTCAGCGTGCAGTGTTCGAGCGAGCGATCGCTATGGCTGACGCTGCCGGGCTCCGCAACCTCACCCGTCATCTGGGAAACACTGCGACAGTGCTGGCCTACCCCGACTGCCAGTACGACATCGTGCGCGTGGGCATCGGCATGTATGGCGTCTCGCCGAATCCGGAGATGGGCACGGCGGCTGACCTCGGGCTGCGACCGGTGATGACCCTGCGCGTGAAGATTGCGGGGATCAAGCGCATTGAAGCGGGAACATCGGTTTCGTACGGCGAAACCTGGACAGCCAGCGAGTCGACTCTCATTGGTCTCATTCCGATCGGCTACGCCGATGGCGTGCCGCGCAGTGCGAGCAATCGCGCCCACGTGAGCGTCAACGGTCGTACTTATCCGATCGTCGGCACCGTGGCGATGGATCAGTTCATGGTTGATCTCGGGCAGAACCCCGATGGTCTCGCTGTCGGCGACAACGTCGTGCTCTTCGGTCGCGATGGCGATCCGGTTGAGGTGTGGGCCGAGCATGCCGACACCATCGGCTACGAGGTCATCACGCGCATCGCCCCTCGCGTCCCGCGAATCTACGAGTCGTGAGACTTCGTCATGGGTAATGACTTCGGGAGTGCACTGCGCGTGGCCGGTGGCGGCCTGCTCGCTGCCGGAGTCCTGGCTGCAGGTGCCGCAGTTGGCGCAGTTGTCGAGCGTGCGGTTCTCGCACGCTCCGCTCGACCTGATGTCGACGACAACGAGCTGGGTACCTTGCGCGGCACGGTCTATGAGATCACCGCTGATGATGATGTGATCCTGCACGCCGAGGTCGATGAGGCTGATCCCGCCACCGATACCGGGCTGACAATCGTGTTTGCTCACGGTTACGGGCTGAGCCTGGATTCCTGGCATTACCAGCGGCAGGCCTTGCGTGGTCGCGCCAGACTCGTGTTCTACGACCAGCGCAGTCACGGTCGCTCTGCCCGGGCCGACTTCGACTCGCATCACATTGATCAACTCGGCCGCGATCTCGAGGCCGTCATCGAGGCACTCGCGCCTACAGGCCCGCTGATGCTCGTCGGTCACTCCATGGGTGGTATGACTCTCATGGCCCTCGCCGATGTGCGCCCCGACATCATCGAGGAGCGGGTGTACGGCGTGGCCTTCATTGCGACCACGCCCACCTCGATCGAGAACGGCTCACTTGGTCTGCCACTCGTCGGTCCGATGCTGCATCGCGTTGCCCCGCACGTGTTCGCCTCGTTGGCCAAGCGCAAGGAGATCGTCGAGAAGGCCGTGCGTGGTGGTAGCGACCTCGCCCTCCTCGTCACGCGCCTGTATTCGTTCGGTTCAACTGCGCCGGATGCTGCAGGCAAGTTCGTGGCCGAGATGATCGCCGGTACCCCGATCGATGTGCTGGCCGAATTCCTCCCTGCCCTCCAGGACCACGACAAGCGCGATGTGCTTCCGGCGTTCCAGAGCGCCGAGGTGCTGGTCATCGCCGGCGAAGCTGATCGACTCGTGCCATTTGAGAACAGTGCGCAGATCGTCGAGGGCATTCCAGGTGCAGAGTTCGTGATCCTTCCCAACGCCGGTCACATGCTTACCCTCGAGCATCCCGATCAGGTCGACGACCTCCTCATCGAACTGCTCGATCGTGTTCAGCGCGATATCTCAATGTCGGGCCAACCGGTCGCATGAGTTCGATTTCCATCACGACCGGCCCTGCGATGCGCGACCGCGGAGCTCACATCGCACGCTGCTGCCTCCCAGGTGACCTCGTGATCTTGAGCGGTGACCTCGGCGCCGGTAAGTCCACCTTCGTGCAAGGCATGGGCGCTGGCCTCGGAATCACCGAGCAGATCACCAGCCCGACCTTCGTCATCGCTCGCGTGTATCCGACGCCGTCGGGCTCCGATCTCGTGCATGTCGATGCTTATCGACTCGGCTCGTCACTCGAGCTCGATGACCTCGATCTCGACTCAGACCTCGACTCGGCGATCACGGTGGTCGAGTGGGGCGAGGGCAAGGTCGAGCAGCTCTCCGAGGATCGAGTCGTCATCACGATTGAACGATCCGACTCCGACGATGACGAGACTCGAGTGATGAGTGTGGTGGGATTCGGCGCCCGCTGGGACGACGCCTCGCTGCAGGAGCTGCTCGCATGAGGATCCTCGGCATCGATACGTCATCGGAGTTGTCGTCCGTCGCACTCGTTGACGGCGACTTGGTCATCACGCGCGAGGTACTCGACGGACGCCGTCATGCCGAGGTGCTTGCTGTGCTGCTGCGCGAAGTGCTCGACGAAGGCCCGCGGCCCGAGCTGATTGCCTGTGGTGTCGGCCCTGGGCCGTACACGGGCCTTCGCGTCGGTGTCACGACTGCACAGGTACTGGGTCTCGCCTGGTCAGTGCCTGTCGTAGGTATCTGCTCCCTCGATGCGATCGCCGCGCAAGTCTCGTGCGAGGGCGACTTCCTGGTAACCGCGGATGCGCGGCGCAAGGAGGCCTATTGGGCTCGCTACGACCGCAATCGTCGTCGCACTGATGGTCCGCGTGTCAGCCGTATCGATGAGCTCGACGCTGAAATCGCGGCACTGCCGCGCTTCGGCGAGCTATCCGATGCTTCAGGCGAGCCACTTCGTCCGCGGGCAGCGGTGATCGCGCGTTTGGCCGGTGCCTATCGCGATGCGGGGGAGTCGATGGCCTCCGCGAACATCGATCTCTCCGTGCACGGCGGTGATTCTGGCGCCACGTCTGACTCAGTACGAGGTTCGCGGTTGCTCGCGCCCGTACCGCTCTACATACGTCGCCCCGATGCCGTGGCTCCAGGAGCGAAGTCATGAGTTCCGTGACGCTGCGCACTATCCGCTGGCCCGATATCGAAGCAGTGCACGCGATCGAGACATCGGTGTTCGAGGTCGATCCGTGGAGTGCCGAGCAGTTCTGGGGTGAGCTGGCGCAATCGACTCGCGAGTACGTCGTGGCCGAGGATGCCGGGGCGATCGTCGGTTACGCCGGTGCGTACCTGTTGCCGCCGGATTCTGATGTGCAGACCATCGCTGTCTCGCCCACGGCTCAAGGTCGAGGTGTCGGTCGTCTTCTTCTCGAGGAGCTCATTGCGATCGCGATGCGGCACGACTGCGCTCAGCTGCTCCTCGAGGTGCGCTCCGACAATGAAAGCGCAATCGCCATGTACGAGAAGTTCGGTTTCGAGTCGATCAGCAAGCGCCGCGACTATTACGCCACTGGAGTCGACGCGCTGATCATGCGCCTTCGTCCGTTGCGCCAAGACGGCGAACGAGGTGAATCATGAGCAATGAGCCCCTGGTTCTTGGTATCGAGACCTCGTGCGATGAGACGGGCATCGGCATCGTCCGCGGTTCGACACTGCTTGTCGATGCCGTGGCCTCGAGTGTCGAGGAGCATGCCCGCTTCGGCGGAGTTGTGCCCGAGGTCGCGAGTCGTGCACATCTCGAAGCGATGGTGCCCACTATCGAGCGTGCATGCGCCGAGGCAGGCGTGTCACTCAATGACGTTGACGCTTTTGCCGTGACGGCAGGGCCTGGTCTGGCGGGAGCGCTGCTGGT
This sequence comes from Actinomycetota bacterium, assembly GCA_947449035.1. GTDB lineage: Bacteria > Actinomycetota > Actinomycetes > S36-B12 > S36-B12 > CAIKZY01. The sequence continues at coordinate 39,515 of CANFQC010000012.1, read as the reverse complement.
CGGGACAGCATCGGCAAAAGCACTAGCCGTGGCACTCGGAAAGCCGATCTACGCGGTCAATCACCTCGCCGGTCACGTAGTGGTGGATGAGCTCGAGCACGGGCCACTGCCTGACTCGGCGATCGGGCTTCTCGTTTCCGGCGGCCACTCGTCACTACTTCTCGTGCGTGACGATGCTCAAGACATCACCCCGCTTGGGGCAACCCTTGATGACGCGGCGGGCGAGGCCTTCGACAAGGTCGCCCGATTGCTCGACCTCCCCTTCCCTGGCGGTCCGCACATCGATCGCGTTTCACGCGAGGGCAATGGCTCCGCGATCGCTTTCCCGCGCGGTCTGACTGCCTCGCATGACATGGAGGAGCACGAGTTCGACTTCTCGTTCTCGGGCTTGAAGACCTCGGTCGCGCGTTGGATCTCTAAGGAGAAGGCAGCAGGCACGTCGATCAACGTTGCTGACGTTGCCGCGTCGTTCCAGGAAGCGGTGGTTGATGTGCTTACGCGCAAGGCAGTGTCAGCCTGCCTGGCCAATGATGCGCAGCACCTCGTGATCGGTGGCGGAGTTGCGGCGAACAGCCGACTCCGCGCACTTGCGCAGGAACGCTGCGATGAGGCGGGCATCACCCTGCGTGTTCCGAGCCCGAAGCTGTGCACCGACAATGGAGCCATGATCGCTGCCGTCGGAGCCAAACTTGTGCGCCAGGGCGCACAGCCGTCCACCCTCGACTTCCCGACCACGTCGGTGCTTCCGGTCTCAACAGTGGTGGTGCGCGATGCCGGTTGAGTTCATCATCGACGGCGGTATGTCGACTCAGTTGGAGTCGATGGGCCATGACATCAGCGGCAATCTCTGGACAGCGCGTGCGCTTTTCGAGTCGCCGCAGGCAATCGTCGATGCGCATCGGGCCTTTGCAGATGCCGGGGCAGATGTGCTGATCACCGCGAGCTACCAGGTCTCGCGACAGGGTTTCGTTGAAGCAGGTCTCACCGCACAGCAGGCAGATGAGGCGCTCGTGCGCAGTGTCGAGCTGGCACGACAGGCGAGTAGCACCGCCAAGGTCGCGGCGAGTGTCGGGCCTTACGGCGCGATCTTGCATGACGGTTCCGAGTACCGCGGCAACTACGGACTTACCCGCGAGCAGCTTGCCGAATTTCATCGCGAGCGGATTGCGATCCTCTCCGCGGCCGGCCCGGACTTCCTTGCTATCGAGACGATCCCCGACGTTCTCGAGGTGCAGGCACTCGCTGATGCACTAAAGGGCAATGAGATTCCTGCCTGGATCACCTTCAGCGCCAAGGATGGTGCTCACACGTGCGCCGGCCAGCCGATCGAGGATGCCGTGCGGGCAGCCGAGCAGATTCCGGGAATCACGCGTGTCGGTATCAATTGCACGGACCCTGTCTTCGTGCCCGAGCTCATCGATCGCATTCGTGCGACCACGTCACTGCCAGTGATCGTCTACCCGAATGCCGGTGGCACCTGGGATTCCGCGACAGGGCTTTGGAACGGCGTGACCATCGACGACATCGCACGCAACGCAATTGAGTGGGTCGAGCATGGTGCGACCTGGGTGGGCGGATGCTGCGGCACCGACGCGAAAGCGATCGCCGCTATTCGCTCAGCAGTGGCGTAACTAAATAGGCCGACTGCTTACCTTCGCGCACCAGAATCACTAAAACCCCTGACTTTGTTCCATTCAGCTTCAGCGATGCCCGGAATTTCTCGGCATCGACTCCCGCGCCTCGGGTCTTCACGGTGAGATCACCGATGCCGAGTTCGCGCAGGACGGGGCGGAGTGCGCGTGCATTCGCAGTAACCTGCTGATCGATGCGGAATCCTCGAAGAGCCGGGTGAGTGATGGGTTCGTTACTCGTCAGCCAGTGAGATTCGTGGTCGACCCGAGAGAGTCCGTTAATGCTGACTGAATCGAGAACGCCAGCACTCACCACCGCGGGGTCAGGCTCGTAGAGATACGCGGCCACCTCGCCGACGACAGCGTCGTTCATCGACGACGCGACCTCGAATGGCTCGCGACCGAGCCCGACGGCGCGACGCTCACCGAAGAGCGGCCAGCTGGCGAGCGTGCACTCGACCACTGTGCGATCGCTGCTCACCCATTCGGCTGACCAGCCGGCGGGAATCGAATCGACCGAAAAGCCAGGTGTGGTCTTCACCAGAACCCGCAGTTCGCGAGCGGCGAGGGTGATGACGAACGAGAGCGGGGGAGACCAGCGCTCAGGATCGCGTTCCGACTGAGCCCGCGAACCGTCTGCCGTGCGCCGACCAGTGCGACGAGCGGGGTCGATGAAGACGACAGAGGTCTCGGGCAGAGCAGTAAGCAGGGGATCGAGCACGGTCGGGTCGGTGCAGTCGCCAGTGACCACCGTGACGTCAGGCAGGTTCGCAGCGAGCAGGGTGGCGATCTCAGACGAGCGCTCGATGCAAGTCACGGTGAGCCCGGCTCGTGCGAAGGCAGCCGAGTCGAAGCCCAGCCCGGCGGTTAGGTCGATGACGTGCGTGATGCCGGCGTCGGAGAGGAGCCGCGCTCGGCGATCGGCCACCTCGGGCCGGGTGGCCTGTTCCAGACCCTCCCTGGTGAGTAGAGGCGAGCCGGTGATGCCGTAGCGGGCTGCAGCCAGGGCTCGCAGCTCTGCTTGGCTCAGCGCAGCGGCCACCTGGGCGGAATCGAGGTCGGGAAGGTCTCGGCGCAGCCGGGAGCCCGCGGTCAGGGAGTCGGGGCTGGTGGCCCAGAGCGCCTCCGCGGCGGCGATCGCCTGCGACCCGGCGGGGGAGGCCAGCCAGGAGGCGGTAGCGAGGTCCACATCGGCATCGTCCCACTCGACACCGGCTGGCACTCAACTTGACGGAGTGCTAATCGGAACGTAGATTTGGATCTAGCACTCCCCACCTGGGACTGCTAACAGCTTCGCCCACCATGGGCATAGACAGATCCGAAAGGACGACATCGTGTCGGTCAACATCAAGCCCCTCGAGGACCGCATCCTGGTCCAGACCCTCGAAGCCGAGCAGACCACCGCTTCCGGCCTGGTCATCCCGGACACCGCCAAGGAGAAGCCCCAGGAGGGCACCGTCATCGCGACCGGCCCCGGCCGTTTCGATGAGTCCGGCGAGAAGCGCATCCCGCTCGACGTCAAGGTCGGCGACATCGTGATCTACAGCAAGTATGGCGGAACCGAGGTCAAGTACAACGGCCAGGAGTACCTGCTCCTGTCAGCCCGCGACATCCTCGCGGTCGTCGAGAAGTAAGAACCTTCGGTTCATCTCGTTTTCGAATGGCCCGCTGTGGATTCGCGCAACGCGCCTCCACGCGGGCCATTCACATGATCGTCCGCTGATACAGCAACGTTTTTCTTGGGAGACAAAGCAATGGCAAAGATTCTTGAATTCAACGAAGACGCACGTCACAGCCTTCAGCGCGGTGTCGATGCACTCGCTGATGCCGTCAAGGTGACCCTCGGCCCCAAGGGCCGCAACGTGGTCATCGACAAGAAGTGGGGCGCTCCCACGATCACCAACGATGGTGTCACCATCGCCAAGGAGATCGAGCTCGAGAACCCCTACGAGAACCTCGGCGCCCAGTTGGCCAAGGAAGTTGCCACCAAGACCAATGACGTCGCAGGCGACGGCACCACCACCGCCACCGTTCTCGCTCAGGCGATGGTGCACGAGGGTCTTCGCCAGGTCACGGCCGGCGCATCGCCCATCGGTATCAAGCGCGGTATCGACAAGGCAGTCATTGCTGTCACCGAGAAGCTCCACGACATGGCCCGCCCCGTCGCCGGCAAGGATGAAATCGCGCAGGTTGCGACCATCTCTTCGCAGGATGCCGAGATCGGCGGCCTGATCGCTGATGCATTCGACAAGGTCGGCAAAGATGGCGTCATCTCCGTCGAGGAGTCGAGCACCACGTCAATGGAGCTCGAGTTCACCGAGGGCATGCAGTTCGACAAGGGCTACATCTCCCCGTACTTCGTCACCGACGCAGAGCGCATGGAAGCCGTGCTCGAGGATTCCCACATCCTGCTGGTGCAGAACAAGGTCAGCAGCGTCCAGGAGCTTCTGCCCCTGCTCGAGAAGGTCATGGCCACCAGCAAGCCGCTCACGATCATCGCCGAGGACATTGATGGCGAGGCGCTGTCGACTCTCGTCGTCAACCGCATCCGCGGTACCTTCCCGTCGGTCGCAGTGAAGGCCCCGGCCTTCGGTGATCGTCGCAAGGCTGTGCTGCAGGACATCGCCATCCTGACCGGTGCCACCGTCGTTTCCGCAGAGGTCGGACTCAAGCTCGACCAGGTCGGCCTCGAAGTTCTTGGTTCCGCCCGTCGCGTTGTCGTCACCAAGGACAACACCACGATCGTCGACGGCGGTGGCGATCACGCTGCTGTCGCAGACCGCGTGGCCCAGCTCAAGAGTGAGGTCGAGCGCACCGATTCCGATTGGGATCGCGAGAAGCTCGCCGAGCGCCTGGCCAAGCTCAGCGGTGGTGTCGTTGTCATCAAGGTTGGCGCTCACACTGAGGTTGAGCTCAAGGAGAAGAAGCACCGCATCGAAGACGCCGTCTCCGCGACGCGCGCCGCAATCGAAGAGGGCATCGTCTCCGGTGGTGGCAGTGCACTCGTGCAGGCCGTTGCGGTTCTCAAGGACGACCTCGGACTCACCGGTGATGAAGCAACCGGCGTCGGCATTGTTCGTCGCTCGGCTGTCGAGCCGCTGCGCTGGATCGCCGAGAACGCAGGCGAGCAGGGTTACGTCGTGGTCTCCAAGGTTGCCGAGCTTCCTGCAGGCCAGGGCCTCAACGCAGCCACCGGCGAGTACGTCGATCTCATTGCCGCCGGCGTCATCGACCCGGTCAAGGTGACTCGTTCAGCACTGCAGAATGCTGCGTCCATCGCCGCGATGCTGCTGACCACCGAGGCACTCGTCGTCGAGAAGAAGGAAGAGGAGCCTGCTGAGGCAGGTGGCCACGGCCACTCGCATCACGGTCACTCGCACTAGTCGTCACGCGACGAAGCCCCGAGCCAATGGCTCGGGGCTTCGTCATTAGTAGCGTGGAGATGCACAAGCCTGAAGGGTGCCGCGGGAGACAAGCAGGTTCAGGACAACTAGTTGAGAACTTTTTCAGCGTCGACGTGTCATTACACGAGTGAGTTCATGCGCGGCTCTGAGAAGCATCGAGCCCAGTGTGGCGCGGCGCTCGGGAGAGAAGCGCTGTTCGATGCCAGTGAGAGTCAGCGCCCATCGTGGAGCCCCAGTTGCGTCAAACACGGCTGCACCTATTCCCCAACTTCCTTCGACGAGCAGTCCCGGGTTTAGTGCGTATCCGAGTTCTCTCGTGTCCTTGAGTCGCTTGCGAAGGTTTTCAGTGTTGTGACTTTCGCCGTAATCACGAGTCAGCTCAGCACGATTCAGGTACTCCTCTACTTCGGCATCTGGCAAGTAGGAAAGAATGGCGAGACCGGCTGATGCCACCCCCAGCGGAAAGCGGACGCCCTCGTAAAGAACATGCGAGCGCACCGGAAAACTCCCGTCCTCCCTAATCAGGCACACGGTCTCGTCACCTCGTCGCGCGGACAAGAACGCGCTTTCGGATGACCCAACGGCAAGCTGCCGGACGATAGGTCCAGCCATCGCCGTTACGTCATAGCGCCGGGCTGCAGTGTTGCCCAGAAGGTAGAGCTCGGGACCGAGTAGCCAGCGCCCCGTATCGTCTCGATCCGCGAGTCCTCGCTCATTCAGAGCGGTGAGGATGCGATGGGCCGTCGGTCGAGCCAGGCCTGTGTCTCGCGCAACGTCTGACGTTGATGATCCCTGTGGTTCACGGAGTGAGAGGGCCCGCAAAACCGCCATCGTGCGGCCGACCCCGTCCACAGGAGTGTTCATTCAGTGAACGCTACCTGATGATTCGTTCAACTTACGAACGAAATGAGACCTTTGAATGGTCTTTGCTTGACCGATGAGGCTTGAAATCCTTGGATCAGTGCATGGACAAAGTGGTGCGCACTCCCGCTGAGGCTGTCTCGGACATTCGCTCCGGCGCGACGGTGGCAGTTGGCGGATTTGGACTCAACGGAATACCCAGCATCCTCATCGCGGCACTGCTGGAGCAGGGCGCACGGGACCTCTCCGTGGTCTCCAACAATTGTGGCGTCGATGACTGGGGACTCGGCCTGCTCCTGTCTGCAGGTCGGATCGCCCGTATGACGTCGTCCTACGTCGGCGAGAATAAGGAGTTCGAGCGGCAGTACCTGTTCGGTGAATTGGAAGTCGAGCTGGTCCCCCAAGGCACGCTCGCAGAGCGACTTCGGGCGGGTGGTTCTGGGATTCCTGCCTTTTTCACTCCCGCCGGAGTTGGAACATCGGTCGCAGATGGCGGGATGCCGCTTCGCCACGCAGCTGACGGCAGCGTCGCGGTAGCTAGCCAGCCAAAGGAAGTGCGTGAATTCGATGGCCAGGACTACGTCCTAGAACACGGCATCACCACGGATTTCGCCCTGGTACGCGCCAGCGTCGGAGACCGCCATGGCAATTTGGTCTACGACCAGGCAACGCGCAATTTCAACCCGCTTGCCGCCATGGCTGGTCGCATCACGATTGCCGAGGTCGAGCGACTAGTCGAACCGGGCGAGATTCCGCCAGAGCAGATCCACACTCCGGGCGTCTTCGTGCAGCGCGTCGTCGTATTGACTCCGGATCAGGCAGCTGACAAGCGCATCGAGCGGCGCACGACGAGGGAGGCCTGACATGCCGTGGACGCGGGAAGAGCTTGCGGCTCGAGTGGGGCGAGAGCTCTCTGATGGGCAATACGTGAACCTCGGCATCGGTCTACCGACCCTGATTCCCAACCACCTCCCCGAGGGTGTTCATGTGGTACTCCAATCGGAGAACGGCATCCTTGGCACGGGTCCGTACCCCACTGAGCAAGAGGTCGACGCTGACCTGATCAATGCGGGAAAGGAGACCGTGACGGTTAACGACGGTGCATCCTTCTTCGACTCAGCCACGAGTTTCGGCATGATCCGAGGTGGACACATCGACGTGGCAGTCCTTGGGGCCATGGAAGTCTCGGCTTCCGGTGACCTCGCCAACTGGATGATCCCCGGGAAGATGATTAAGGGAATGGGTGGCGCAATGGACTTGGTTCATGGCGCAAAACGCGTGATCGTGATGATGGAGCACACGGCCAAGGACGGCTCAAGCAAGATTGTCGAAACCTGTTCGCTACCGCTTACGGGAAAGCGTGTCGTTCACCGCATCATCACTGATCTAGCGGTGATTGATGTGACCCCGACAGGACTTCTTCTCGTCGAGACTGCACCAGACGTCGAGGCTGACGAGGTTCGCGCCAAGACAGATGCACCTCTCCGTTAAAGCGCTCCACACGGTCACTCGCACTAGTCGTCACGCGAAGAAGCCCCGAGCCAAAGGCTCGGGGCTTCTTCATGCTCGGGAATGCGTTACGCGGAAACGCGATCTGTCGACTTCGCTGCCTGCGCGGGGATGAAGGTCTGGGCACTGATGCGACGACGGCTGTAGATGGCCTCGCGCTCTTCCTCTGTCATGCCGCCCCAGACTCCATAGGGCTCGCGGACCGAGAGGGCGTGGGCCGCGCACTCGGTGATCACCGGGCAGCGGTAGCACAGGGACTTGGCGGCGCTTTGACGGTTCTCGCGAGCAGAGCCGCGCTCACCCTCGGGATGGAAGAAGATGTTCGGATCCTCGCCACGGCAGACGCCATCCATCTGCCAGTCCCAGATATCGGCGTTGGGGCCGGGGAGCCGTGATACGTCAGCCATGTCTTCCTCCAGGGGGTCGATCCTGCGGTTTTTGTGAGGCGTTCTGTTCGTGTGCCTTCACAGTACAAAACGCTTCATATGTTGGTCAAGTACTTTGATTCGAATAATGTGTGAACTAGGCCACTCGCCAGGATGCGTATCTGGGCATACCCCAGGAGAATGCCTTCCATGAGTGCAGAATTCGTGCTTGAGCCGGGCCTGACCGTTGCCGCGGTCGCCCGCCGCCTGGGCATCGCCCCGGCCACCTTGCGCACGTGGGATCGCCGCTATGGCCTCGGGCCCTCCGAGCACTCGGCCGGGTCCCACCGTCGGTATTCCCAGGCCGATGTTGCCCGACTCGAGCACATGCGTCGCCTCGTGGTCAGCGGAGTGGCTCCCGGGGAAGCCGCGGCAGCCTGCCTGACCTTCGCCGACGTCGAACCCACCTCAGCGCCGATTGGCGGAGGCGCTGTCATTTCCATGCCAGGGGCGTCGGCGGCAGCACGTGGTCTTGCTCGTGCGGCCCGCGCCCTCGATGGCGAATCCTGCGTACGCATCATCCGTGAGTCCCTCGACTCCATCGGAGTCATCATGACCTGGGAATCCCTGCTAGCTCCAGTGCTTATCGGCATTGGCGATGCCTGGGAGGCCGACGGCGCAGGCGTCGACGTCGAGCACATCCTGAGCGATTCCATTGAGTTCTGCCTGGCCACGCGGGCTCGTGAGGTGGTCGCCCCGCGGGAAATCACCGGCGTTCTTCTGGCCAGCACGGATCGTGACGATCACACGCTGGCGTTGTGGGCAGTGGCCGCCGGATTAGCAGAGCGCGGTATCGGTGCCCGAATGCTCGGCCGCCGTGTTCCCTATGACGCAATCGGCGACGCCATGAAGCGCACCGGCCCGGCCGTGGTGTTCCTGTGGTCGCAGATTCCGGGCTCAGCGCAGGCGCCAGATGTCGATCAGCTGCCCGATATGCGCCCGGCGCCCATGGTCCTTCTAGGAGGTCAGGGTTGGGCGGGCGAGGCGCCTGCAGGTGTTGAGCGCGTGGGCAGTCTTGCTGAAACGGTCAACCGAATCGCGCAGGTCGTGGGGCGATAGCCTTAGGGCATCACCTCTATCTGCATCGGAGTCGCATGGATCCCCGCCAAGGCCTGCCGGAGAAGTTCGCCTACCTGGGACTGACCTACGACGACGTGCTGCTGCTTCCGGGCGAATCCGATGTCGTGCCCAGCGAGGTCGACACGACATCCCGCGTCACCCGCAACATCTCGGTGAAGATGCCACTGGTCTCCAGCGCCATGGACACCGTGACCGAAGCACGCATGGCTATTGCGATGGCGCGCCAGGGCGGTGTCGGTGTTCTGCACCGCAACCTGCCGATCGAGGATCAAGCAGCTCAGGTCGATCTCGTGAAGCGCTCCGAGGCCGGCATGGTGAACAACCCCGTCACCTGCCTTCCCAACGACACCCTCGGCGATGTCGATCGCCTCTGTGGTCGGTACCGCATCTCCGGCGTTCCGGTCATCGACACCGACGGCAAGCTCGTCGGCATCGTCACGAATCGCGATATGCGCTTCGAAGATGACATGAGCGTGCCGGTGTCGAAGGTCATGACCCCAATGCCGCTGGTCACTGCGCCGATGGGCATCGCTCCTGATGATGCGCTCGCGATCCTCGCGCAGAAGAAGGTCGAGAAGCTTCCGCTCATCGATTCCGACGGTCGCCTGCGCGGTCTGTTCACCGTCAAGGACTTCGTCAAGAGCGACAAGTACCCGCACGCCACCAAGGATGCCGAAGGTCGTCTCGTTGTTGGCGCCGCTGTCGGCGTAGGCGAGGATTCCGAGCGCCGTGCCCATGCCCTCGTCGAGGCCGGCGTTGACTTCCTCATCGTTGATACCGCGCATGGTCACTCGCGCGCCGTCATCGAAATGGTCCGACTGCTCAAGAAGAGCACCAACATCGACATCGTCGGCGGCAACGTGGCCACTCGCGCTGCAGCGCAGGCACTTGTTGACGCAGGCGCCGATGGCATCAAGGTCGGCGTTGGTCCGGGCTCGATCTGCACCACGCGCATCGTTGCCGGTGTCGGCGTTCCGCAGGTCTCGGCGATCTATGAGGCATCGCTTGCTGCACGTCCGGCTGGTGTTCCGGTCATTGGCGACGGCGGCCTGCAGTACTCCGGTGACATCGCGAAGGCGCTGGTGGCCGGAGCTGAAACCGTCATGCTCGGCTCACTGCTCGCAGGCTGCGAGGAAGCACCCGGTGATGTGGTGTTCGTCAACGGCAAGCAGTTCAAGTCGTACCGCGGCATGGGCTCACTCGGTGCCATGCAGTCGCGCGGTCAGGCTCGCTCGTACAGCAAGGATCGCTACTTCCAAGATGATGTCCTCAGTGACGACAAGCTTGTGCCCGAGGGCATTGAAGGAGTCGTGGCTTACCGCGGTCCGCTGAACAACGTTGCGCATCAGCTCGTGGGTGGTCTTCGCGCATCGATGGGTTACTCAGGTGCTGCCACGATCCCCGAACTTCATGAGAAGGGCGCATTCGTGCGTATCACCGCCGCCGGCCTTCGCGAGAGTCACCCGCACGATGTGCAGATGACCATCGAGGCCCCCAACTACTCCAGCCGATAGGACCCCATGTCTGACATCTTGATTGGCGGGGCGAAGCGTGCCCGCCGCGCGTACTCATTCGATGAGATCGCGATCGCTCCCAGCCGTCGCACCCGCGATCAGTCGGAGGTTTCGACCGCCTGGAACATCGACGCCTACCGCTTCGATCTTCCTTTCATCGCAGCTCCGATGGATTCGGTTGTCAGCCCGGCGAGCGCTCAGGTGCTCGCAGCGCAGGGCACTCTTCCGACCCTGAACGCCGAGGGCCTGTGGGCGCGTTACGAGGATCCGACCGCACTCCTCGCCGAGATTGCCTCCCTTGATCCGGCCAAGGTCACTCCGCGCATGCAGGAGATCTATGCAGCGCCCGTCAATGCAGATCTCGTCGCCCAGCGCATCGCTGAGATCAAGGCGAGCGGCATCACTCTCGCGGTAGGTATGAGCCCGCAGGCAACGGCTGAACTCGCACCGCGTGCCGCAGCAGCCGGCGCCGACCTCATCGTCATTCGCGGCACCACGGTCTCCGCCGAGCATGTGTCGGAATCTGACAATCCGTTGAACCTCAAGCAGTACATCTACGAGCTCGACGTTCCCGTGATCGTCGGTGGCTGCGCGACGTACCAGGCAGCACTTCACCTGATGCGAACCGGAGCCGCAGGCGTTCTCGTTGGCTTCGGCGGCGGCTCCTCGCACACCACCGCTGATGTTCTCGGCGTGCGCGTGCCGATGGCCTCGGCGATTGCAGACGTCGCAGCAGCTCGACGTGACTACCTCGATGAGTCCGGTGGCCGTTACGTGCACGTTATTGCTGATGGCTCCACCGGTCGCAGCGGCGACATCGTCAAGGCCTTCGCTTGTGGCGCTGACGCAGCGATGGTCGGTTCGGTACTCGCTCGCGCGACCGATGCGCCCGGCGGCGGCACTCACTGGGGCGCTGAGGCCTGGCATTCGGACCTTCCGCGCGGCGATCGCAACGTCATGAAGCAGTCGGGCACGTTCGCTGAGATTCTGCATGGTCCGTCACGCACTGCCGACGGCACCATGAACATCGCCGGCGCACTGCGCAAGGCCATGTCGACCACCGGTTACAGCGACCTCAAGGAATTCCAGCGCGTCGAGATGGTTATCACCGCATGATCGACGGCGGGCTGCGCCAGCGACTGCTCGCCCGAGCGTCGGTGGGAGCAAGCCCGTCTGCTCTAGATGTACTCGATCCGTTCACGGGCGGGTTGTCGTACTCGCTCCCGCTTTCCGTCGAAGCCGATGTCGATGCGGCATTCGATTCGGCTCGTCGTGCCCAGGTGTCGTGGTCACGCACATCCGTGCACGAGCGTGCGCGAATCATCCTTCGCTTCCACGATCTCGTTCTCGCGCGTCGCACTGAAGTTCTTGATCTCCTGCAGTCCGAGACAGGCAAGTGCCGTCGCGACGCTCTCGAGGAAGTGCTCGATGTCGCCCTCGTCGCACGTCACTACGCCCGCGATGCCGCGCGGCTCCTGCGTCCGCGAGCCAAGCGCGGCGTTTTTCCCGTTCTAGTCAAGGTTCGCGAACTCCATCAGCCCAAGGGCGTGGTGGGCATCATCGCGCCGTGGAACTATCCGCTCACGCTGGTCTCTGGTGACACGATCCCGGCGCTGCTCGCTGGAAATTCAGTCGTCATCAAGCCCGATACGAAAACCTCGCTGACTGCCCTATGGATTCTCGATCTGCTGATCGAGGCCGGCCTGCCGGAGTCAGTTGTGCGCATCGTGCTCGGTGATGGCCCGAACGTCGGCGGCATGCTGATCGATCGCGCCGACTACGTGATGTTCACGGGATCTACCGCTACCGGCCGACTTGTAGCGCAGCGATGCGGTGAGCGGCTCATCGACTGCTCACTCGAGCTCGGCGGCAAGAACGCCATGATCGTGCGCGCTGATGCTGACATTTCTCGGTCGGTCGAGATCGCCGAGCGTGCATGCTTCGCGAATGCGGGGCAGCTGTGTGTGTCGATTGAACGCATCTACGTCGACGCCAGCGTTGTCGATGAATTCACCGCCGCCTTCGTCGAGCGTGTGAATGCGATCATCATGCGACCTGGGCTTGAGTGGGGTGTTCAGATGGGCACTCTGGTCTCCGCCGACCAGCGTGATCGCGTTCTTGCGCACATCGCCGATGCCGTGGCTAAGGGCGCTCGAGTACTCGCGGGCGGAACTGCTCGCCCCGACCTCGGCCCGTATTACGTCGAGCCGACCGTGCTCACCGGAGTCACTCGCGATATGGCCTGCTTCGGTGCTGAGACCTTCGGGCCGGTCATTGCGATCACTGCGGTGTCAGGTGATGAGGAAGCAATTTCTCTCGCCAATGACACTGAGTACGGACTCAATGCATCGGTGCTCTCGCGCGATACCCGCGAGGCCGCGCGCATCGCCTCGCGTTTGCGTGCCGGCACGGTGAATATCAACGAGGGCTTCGCGGCAACGTGGGGGAGTACGCGTGCGCCGATGGGTGGAATGGGCGCCAGTGGTAGCGGTCGTCGCCATGGGGACGAAGGCCTGCTGAAGTACACGGAAGCGCAGACGATTGCCACTGCTCGGCTCATCGGATTCGGAGCGCCCCTCGGCCTCAGTGATGAGCAGTGGGGCGAGACCATGATCACCGCGATGGGTGTCATGAAGAAGCTTGGGCTGAAGTAGAAGTCATTCCCTCTGAGGGGGGGGTGCGCCGCTGTAACGACCCTTGACACGATCAATGATATTGGTCATACTTATGACCATGTCCGTGATGCCACTTGCCGAAGTGAAGGCGCGACTCTCGGAGGTCGTGAACCGGGTCAATGGCCAGCACGAACGTGTGACTGTCACCGTGCACGGCCAGCCCTCCGCCATGATCATGAGCCTCGATGACGTCGAACGACTGGAGGAGACCATTGCGGTCCTGTCGGACGGTGAATTGATCCGACATCTCACGGAGGCCGAGGCCGACATCGCTTCCGGTCGAGTTGAAGGGCTCGCCTCGCTCTCGGCCGCGATGCTTGCGCGCAAGTCCGCTCTCTGATCGGCGCTGATGTACGAACTGGTGATTACGGCGACAGCTCGACGACAGCTTGCCGAGACTCTGCCCTCCTCGATCGCCTTCGCCGCATACGAATTCATCATCGGCCCGCTTCTGGAGAATCCCCAGAGGGTCGGAAAGCAACTCGTGGCTCCGCTGGATGATCGACACAGCGCTCGCCGCGGAACGTATCGAGTGATCTATCGCATTGACCCTGAGAATCGAATGGTCACTGTCCTGGCCGTGAGCCCCAGGTCTGATGCATACCGAGCCCGATGATCGCCGCGCTAGGGTTCCCGTGATGTCCTCGACCACGCCGGCCAGCTCGCCGGGCGACCTGCGCACCTATCTCGGGTGGGCGATTGCCTCGGCTGTCCTGTGCTTCCTGCCTACCGGCCTGGTCTCGGTCTACTTCGCCTGGAAGAGCCAGCAGGCGTTGGTTGCCGGCGACCGCGATGCGGCGGCAGCCTCGGCTCGACGGGCTCGCCGCTGGTTCGTCGGCACCGTCATCATCGGCGGCATTCTCGAGCTTGTTCTCCTTGCCGTGCTCATGGTGCTGGGAGCCTTCGGCGGCTGAGTAGGCTTGTGCGGTGACTGATGCGCAGACCGTTCTCGTCGTTGACTTCGGGGCGCAATACGCCCAGTTGATCGCCCGCCGCGTGCGCGAGGCGCGCGTGTATTCCGAGATTGTCCCTCACACCATCACTGCTGCTGAGGTCTCTGCCAAGAACCCCGCGGCGATCGTGCTTTCCGGCGGTCCGTCGAGCGTGTACGAAGACGGTGCACCCTCACTCGACCCGGCGATTCTCGAGCTGGGCATTCCCGTCTTCGGCATCTGCTACGGATTCCAGGCCATGGCCAATGCACTCGGCGGCACCGTGACCAAGACCGGCCTTCGCGAGTTCGGTGGCACCGAGCTGACCGTCGCAGCGCCGGGTGCACTTTTCGCGGGGCTTCCCGCTTCGCAGAACGTGTGGATGTCGCACGGCGACTGTGTCTCGGTCGCACCTGCAGGCTTCACTGTCTCGGCATCGTCGGCCGGCGCACCGGTTGCGGCCTTCGAGAATGCCGAGCGCCGCATGGCTGGTGTTCAGTACCACCCTGAGGTCAAGCACAGTGCGCATGGGCAAGACGTTCTCGTGCACTTCCTCTACGACATTGCAGGTCTGGCGCCGACCTGGACCATGACCAATGTCATCGATGAGCAGGTGGCGCGCATCAAGGTGCAGGTTGGCAGCGGCCTGGTCATCTGCGGTCTCTCAGGTGGCGTTGACTCGGCTGTTGCTGCAGCCCTCGTGCAGCGAGCCGTGGGCGATCAACTCACTTGCGTGTTCGTCGATCATGGGTTGCTGCGCAAGGGCGAGGCCGAGCAGGTCGAACGCGATTTCGTTGCAGCCACGGGCGTCAAGCTTGTTGTTGTCGATGCGCAGGAGCGCTTCCTCACCGCACTCGCCGGTGTCAGTGACCCCGAGACCAAGCGCAAGATCATCGGTCGTGAATTCATTCGCGTGTTCGAGGACGCCACCTCGCAGGTGATCGCCGATGCCGGTGCGCACGGCCAGACCGTCGACTTCCTGGTGCAGGGCACGCTGTACCCCGATGTCGTGGAGTCCGGTGGCGGATCGGGAACCGCGAACATCAAGAGCCATCACAATGTCGGTGGCCTGCCCGAAGACATGAAGTTCGCCCTTGTCGAGCCGCTTCGTGCGCTGTTTAAGGACGAAGTGCGCCAGGTAGGTCTCGATCTCGGTTTGCCCGAGGAGATCGTCTGGCGCCAGCCCTTCCCCGGCCCCGGTCTGGCCATTCGCATCGTTGGTGCCATCGACGCTGATCGCCTCTCGATCCTGCGAGAGGCCGATGCCATTGCTCGCGAGGAGCTCACAGCTGCCAGTCTCGACCGCGAGGTGTGGCAGTTCCCGGTGGTGCTTCTCGCTGATGTGCGCTCGGTGGGCGTGCAGGGTGACGGCCGTACCTACGGTCACCCTGTCGTGCTGCGCCCCGTCTCGAGTGAGGACGCCATGACCGCTGACTGGTCGCGCCTGCCCTACGACCTGCTCGCGCGAATCTCGACACGCATCACTAACGAGGTTCCCGAGGTCAATCGGGTTACCTTGGACATCACGAGCAAGCCTCCGGGCACCATCGAGTGGGAGTAACCACCATGCAGTTTGTCTACAACGTCATCCTGGTTCTGCACTTCGTCGGCCTCGCCGCACTACTTGGCGGCTTTGCCGCGCAGATGAAGTCGCCCGACAAGCACGTGACCAAGGTGATGTACCACGGCACGCTGCTGCAGCTCATTACGGGTGCGCTCATGGTGGTGTTTGCAGAAGCCGGATGGGTCGACGAAACAATCAATCACAGCGTCGTCGGCACCAAGTTGCTGATCCTCATCGTGATCCTGGTTATTGCCGTGTGGTCGCGCAAGAAGCCCGCACCGCAGGTGAAGGCCTGGGCGGCCGTGGGAATCCTGACCCTCATCAACATCTGCATCGCAGTCTTCGCGGGTGCAGCAAGCTAGTAACGCATTCGCGCTACTTATTCACCACCATGAACGCCTCTGCCAGGCGGCCTTCAGCGAATCCGGCTTCCTGAGCCTGCATCGTCATCCACGTGTGCACGCGATCGCGTACGTCGAAGTCCGGCGGCAGTTGGCTCGCATGCGCGTTGATTGCCTCGAGCTTGGCTTCGAAGTCGTCGGTGATGTCGACATAGGTATTCGGATTCGGTGACGCCATCACCCAGATCTCGTTGACCTTCCAGGCCTCGAGGCCTTCGTCGTTAAGCAGGCTCGCATGCGCGAAGGGATTCTCGGCGTCGGGGTAGATCGCCTGGATCGCTGCCTCGCCGGCAGCCAGGTGATCGGGGTGCGATGCCTGGAGGCGATTCCAGTTGCGGTCGGGGGACTGGATGAGCATCCGTGCCGGCTTCACCTGGCGGATCACTCGGCAGATATCTCGGCGCAGTTCATGGGTGACGGAGAGTTCACCGTCGCGGTAGCCGAGGAATCTCACGTCTTCGACGCCGATTGCTGCACCGGCAGCCGTTTGCTCCTCGCGACGGATCCGGGGGATCTCAGAGCGGGGGACGTTCGGGTCGAATCCGCCCGCGTCGCCGTCGGTGATGATGCAATACGTGACCCGATACCCCTCTCGGACCCACTGAGCGACCGTGCCGGCGGCCCCGAAATCGACGTCATCGGGGTGGGCGGTGACCACCAGGGCGGTGGGGTTCGGCGTGTCGTTCATGGGGAGATTTCCTCACGAGTGGGCAGTTTCCTGCGGGAATCGGGCGGTTAGGAGCCTAGCGTGGCGAATTACATGCGTGGTGTTCTTGTCCCCAGTCGTAACATCCGTCACTTCCGTGACAGAGTATGAGAGTGCTTCCCCGCCACCATGGGCGTAACTCTGCCCATCTTCCTCGCCTCCGCGCGCGCCTTTCAGGCCGCCCGGCGCTGGTTGGCGCGCTCGTGGTCGGGTTCATTGCAGGCACCCTTGCCCTGGCCCCAGGCGCCACCGCGGGCAATTCCGGAAACTGGTCGCCAAGCAAGTGGACAGGCGTGCTCGCTGGGGCACCCGTGCCTGGCGAAGGCCTCCCCCCTGCAGCAGTGCCTGCGCTTGCAGCTGCGCAGCCGCAGGGTTCCTATGACATCAAGCCTGAGTACGAAGGCCAGCTCGTCTGCGATCCGCAAGCCAAGCCCGGCACCCAACGCTTGGCTGATCAGATCAAGGCCACCTATGGCCAGGACCAGACCGTCTGGATTCCACGTGCCTGTGACATCGGCGGACAAAGTGAGCACAAGGAAGGCCGTGCCCTCGACTGGATGACCTCGGTGCGCGATGCGCAGCAGCGCGCGAATGCAGAGACCTTCTTGAACTGGCTCCTCGGACCTGATCAATACGGCGTCGAATATGGCAACGCCATGCGCCTCGGTGTCATGTACATCGGCTGGAACGATCGCATCTGGCGCGGCTACGACATTGGTCGCGGTTGGACCGAACTCAAGGGCTGTTTCTCGAAGACCGAGTCAGGCAATGACACGGTGTGCCATCGCAACCACATTCACATCTCGCTCACCTGGGATGGTGCCAGTGGACGCTCATCCTTCTGGTCAGGTGTTGCCTTCGATGGCCCGTTCTGCGCACGGCATTCTTCGGGTGCCTCGACACCGGATGTCTCGGCCAAGGGTGATGTCATTGCAGTCACCCCCTTCATCGCACTCGATACGCGAAACGTAGTCGGTGTGCAAAAGCGCTGCCGACTCCAGCAGGATCGCTGGTCAGGTGACAGTCACCGACTCTTCCCGAAGGTGCTCGGCCAAGGCGGTGTCCCGGCAGACGGTGTGGGGGCTGTCGCAGTGCACATCACTGCACTGGGTTCCAATGCGAATTCCGATGTTCGAGTGTGGGCACCCGGTCAGAACTCCAGCAAGGTTGCTCTCAAGGTGCCGATGAATGGCGACGCTCAGGCCGATGTGATCGTGCCTGTTGCCAATGACGGCACCATCGCCCTGGCCACCAGCCTGGGTGCAACAGATCTCGTCGTCGAGGTACGCGGCTACTTCAAGGCCGGCCCAGGCGATGGTTCGAATAAGCCGGTGCTCACAGGCTCCGGTAGCTCTCCTGCAGCACCGCCGACCACGGCTGACCCGGCACCTGGTGCCTCGCAGTCGCAGCCGACGGATGGCCAGGAGTCCTTTAACGCGATCGGGTCGGACGTCGCTTACGACTCGGTGGCCTCGGGAGGTCCGTTGCAGCCTGGGGAGGCACGCACGGTCGATCTCGCGGGGCTTCCACCGGAAGCGACGTCCGCCCTGGTCGTATTGACCACGCGTAATTCCACGGTCAAGGGTTCCCTGCTGATGAGCAGGTCAGGCGCCATGACCAATGTGGCGACCGGACCGGTAGCAAAGTTCAGCTTCCCCAAGGATCGAGTGAAATCGTCGGTGATGCTGGTGCCGGTCGGCTCAGGCAAGCTCACCTTCACGACCTCCAAAGAAAGCGCGGTCGACATCAAGGTTGAGCTGCTGGGCTACTCCGCGGCCACGATTCCGCCGAAGGCCGTGGGCACGTCACCGAGTCAGATCCTGCGCAAGAAGTTCGATGCAGGCCAGTCTGAGAACCTGACTGTGGCCTCGACTCACGGACTTCCGGGCAAGAAGAGACTTCGCGCTGTACTCCTGCAGATCACCACCCGCAAGGGAACGGTCGACGGCAAGGTCGTGGCCTATGCCTCGGGCGGCACCGCCCCCAGCACGCGCTCCGCCCCGATCGTGCCGAATGTGGTGCGCTCTGAGATCGTGCTGGCCCAGACAAATGCCGACGGTCAAATCACCATTTCTTCAACGGCGGCCGCAAAGGTCGTGGTGGAAGTCATCGGTTACGTCAAGTAGTAAGCCCTTGGGCGAAAGCCACTGCGTGGAAGAGCTGTCAGCCCCGTTGCCTACGATGCCTAGGTGACTTCTTCGCTCGTTGACGACCTCAACGACTCCCAGCGCGCTGCCGTTGAGCATCGCGGCACCCCCTTGCTGATTGTGGCGGGCGCCGGCTCGGGCAAGACTCGCGTGCTCACGCGTCGGGTGGCTCACCTTCTGGCCACCGGTGATGCGCAGCCGGGGGAGATCCTCGCGATCACGTTCACGAACAAGGCCGCGGGGGAGATGAAGGAGCGCGTGGCCGAGCTTGTCGGTCCGCGGGCGAAGTCGATGTGGGTCTCGACCTTCCACAGTGCCTGCGTGCGCATCCTGCGTGCCGAATCCTCGCGCCTCGGTATCTCGAGCACGTTCACGATCTACGACCAGCAGGATTCCCTGCGGCTGATGACCATGGTCATTCGAGATCTTGACCTTGATCCCAAGCGCTTTACCCCGCGTAGCTTCCTGGCCCAGGTATCAAACCTGAAGAACGAGCTCATCGATTACGAGACGTACTCCACTCGCACGACAAACCAGATGGAGCAGACCCTCGCAGAGG
Source organism: Actinomycetota bacterium (assembly GCA_947449035.1). GTDB lineage: Bacteria > Actinomycetota > Actinomycetes > S36-B12 > S36-B12 > CAIKZY01. The sequence goes on along the minus strand of CANFQC010000012.1, from coordinate 20,107 downwards.
TGTACGGCGAGTACCAACGTCGCTTGCAGCGCGCGAATGCCTTCGACTTCGATGACTTGATTTCGGGCACTGTTGCATTGCTACAGCTTTTTCCCGATGTTGCTGAGCACTACCGCCGTCGCTTCCGGCACATCATGGTCGACGAGTATCAAGACACGAACCACGCGCAGTACATGCTCATCAAGGAACTCATCGGCGTCGATACGCCATCGCTGCCCGCCGGGCAGCTATGCGTCGTCGGCGATGCTGATCAGTCGATCTACGCGTTCCGTGGTGCGACGATTCGCAATATCGAGGAGTTCGAACGCGACTACCCGAGTGCTCGCACGATCATGCTCGAGCAGAACTATCGCTCAACTCAGACGATTCTGACGGCTGCGAATGCGGTGATCGCACGCAATCAGGGGCGCCGAGCCAAGAATCTCTGGACTGACTCGGGCCAAGGTGATCCGATCGTCGTTTATGTCGCAGACGATGAGCACGATGAGGCTTCCTTCATTGCGAACACGATTGACGCGCTCACCGACAACGATGGCTACAAGCCCTCGGACATGGCGGTGTTCTACCGAACCAACGCGCAGTCACGATCAGTTGAAGACATCTTCGTGCGAGTGGGCATGCCTTACCGAGTTGTCGGCGGCGTGCGCTTCTATGAGCGCAAGGAAGTCCGCGATGCCATTGCGTACCTGCGCGCCCTCGCGAACCCTGCTGATGAAGTGTCACTGCGCCGCATTCTCAACACGCCCAAGCGCGGTATCGGCGATCGCGCTGAGGCGATGGTCGAAGCCTTCGCTCAGCGTGAGCGCATCAGTTTTGCCGAAGCTCTCGATCGTGCATCCGAAGCGCCGGGCATAGCGACTCGTTCTCTGACGTCCATCATGTCATTCACCACGCTGATGAGCGATCTGCGCACCATTCTCGAGTCGGGTGCTACGCCCGCCACCGTGCTGCAGGCCGTGCTCGAGCAGAGCGGCTACCTACTTGAATTGCAGTCGTCGTCCGATCCTCAGGATGAAGCTCGCGTCGAGAACCTCGCCGAGTTCGAGTCGGTCGCGCAGGAGTTCGCCACTGAGAACCCTGAGGGCACGATGATCGATTTCCTCGAGCGGATCTCGCTGGTTGCCGACGCCGATCAGATTCCTGATGCCGATGGCGGCGTCGTCACGCTGATGACCCTTCATACGGCCAAGGGTCTTGAGTTCCCGGTCGTGTTCCTCACCGGCATGGAAGACGGCGTCTTCCCGCACATGCGTTCACTGGGTGATCCGAAGGAACTCGAGGAGGAACGCCGCCTCGCCTATGTCGGCATTACACGCGCACGTCAGCGGCTATTCCTCACGCGTTCGATGATGCGCTCGGCATGGGGTTCGCCCGCCTACAACCCGCCCTCTCGATTCCTCGACGAGATCCCGAACGAGGTGCTGCAGTGGGAGCGCGAGGAGCCTGAGAACACTCCCATCAGTTCAGGTGGCTGGGGTTCGTCGCCGTCGAGCAGCAGCGCAGCACTGAAGCTCGGCGATCGCGTGATCGGCACCGGGCCAGTCGTCTCGCTGTCGCCCGGTGATCGAGTCACGCACCAGAAGTTCGGCCTGGGCACAGTCGTTTCGACAGCCGGCATGGGTGACAAGGCCGATGCCACGATCGACTTCGGTACCTCGGGCATCAAGCGACTCCTGCTGCGCTACGCGCCGGTCGAGAAGCTGTAGTCATGCGCATCGTGATCGCTCCAGCCGCCTTCAAGGGAACGCTGAGTGCTCGCGATGCTGCAACTGCCCTGGCCCTCGGGGCGCGCGATGCGCAACCACATGCGGAGATCGTCGAGCTGCCGATGGCTGATGGCGGCGATGGCACTCTTGATGTGATGCTCACTCACGGTTTCACGCCGGTGATGGTCGGTGCCGTTGATGCACTCGGGACTGCAAACACTGCGCGAATCGGCATCCGAGGTGACGAGGCGGTGATCGAGCTTGCCGAAGTCTGCGGCATCGCGCAGCTGGCGGAGCTCGACCCGATTCATGCGAGCAGCCGCGGGCTCGGCTTGGCGATGCGTGCCGCACTCGATGCAGATGCACACCACCTGATCGTGGCAATCGGCGGAAGTGCCTCCACCGATGGCGGTCTCGGAATGCTGATGGCCCTCGGGCTAGTTGCTACCGATGTCGCCGGGGGAATGGTGTCACCCGATCTCGCGGGTCTTGGCCGAATCGCCTCCCTCGATGCCTCACGTCTCGACCCGCGCATCGTGTCGTTGACTCTGCTGACCGATGTCGACAGCCCGTTGCTCGGCCCGAGCGGTGCAGCTCTCGTGTTCGGCCCGCAGAAGGGCCTGGCCCCCGATCAGTGCGCGTGGGCTGATGACCTGCTGTCGCACTGGGCCGATCTTCTCGATCCATCCGGTGAGTTCGTGGCATCACCGGGTGCAGGTGCAGCCGGGGGAGTCGGCTTTGCCGCGCTGGCCGTACTCGGGGCCAGGCGCGCGGCGGGTGCTGATGCGATCGCCGAACTAATTGATCTCAAGGTGGCCGTCGTCGGCGCCGATCTCGTCCTGACCGGCGAAGGGGCTATCGATGCGTCTACCTCGGCAGGCAAAGCGCCGGCGCGTGTCATCGAGGCGGCTCGCGCGGCAGCGGTGCCGGTCGAGGTCATCACGGGTCGCCATGCCCCTGGTGTCATCAGCCTGGAGGACCTAGCGGGCTCGGCCGCGGAAGCTATGGCCGAGCCGACTCGCTGGCTGCGTGAGGCCGCCCGTCAGATCGTGACCAAGGTCGCAGTCCCCTAGGGGCTAGACCACGGATTTCCCTCATGGCGGGCGGCTAAAGTCACGCTCATGACTTCTCCCGCCCGCGTCATCATCGCCAAGCCTGGCCTTGATGGACACGATCGTGGTGCCAAGGTCGTCGCACGCGCTCTGCGCGATGCCGGCATTGAGGTGATCTACACCGGCCTGCACCAGACTCCGGCCCAAGTTGTTGACGCCGCAATCCAGGAAGACGCCGATGTCATCGGTCTGTCGATCCTGTCGGGCGCGCACCTGACCCTCTTCGCCGAGGTGATGGAACTCCTCAAGCAGCGCGGCGCCACCGACATCCTCGTCTTCGGCGGCGGAATCATCCCCGACGACGACATCCCGGTGCTCAAGGACATGGGAGTCACCGAGATTTTCACCCCAGGTACATCCATGCAGTCGATCGTTGACTGGGTGGTCGCTCACACGAACAACGACTAATCGCACGACTCTTCACCGAACACCGCACGGCCGTAATCTCACCACTCACCGAGCAGCCGCGAAGGAGCTGTCCACGTGGACTTGTACGAATACCAGGCAAAAGAACTCTTCCTGAAGCACGATGTGCCGACCACGCCCGGGGAGGTGTGCACCACTCCCGAGGCCGCAGAGGCCATCGCCACTCGCATCGGCAAGCCCGTTGTCGTCAAGGCGCAGGTGAAGGTGGGCGGCCGCGGCAAGGCAGGCGGCGTCAAGCTCGCTGAGGATCCAGCTGAGGCCAAGGCCCGCGCAACCGACATCCTCGGCCTCGACATCAAGGGACACACGGTTCACCGTGTGCTCGTCGCTCAGGCCAGCGATATCGCCGAGGAGTACTACGTCTCCTTCATGCTCGACCGCGCGAACCGCTGTTTCCTGGCCATGGCAAGTGTCGAAGGTGGTGTCGAGATCGAAGAGGTCGCGGCCAACAACCCCGATGCACTCGCCATGATCCGCGTCGATGCACTCGAGGGCTGCACCGAGGCGAAGGCTCGCGAGATCGTCGCTGCCGCGAAGTTCGACGCGAAGATCGCCGATCAGGTCGTCAACGTCTTGATGAAGCTCTGGGAAGTCCTAGTGAAGGAAGACGCGACCCTGGTCGAGGTCAACCCGCTCGTGCTCACCCCCGAGGGCCAGATCCTGGCACTCGACGGCAAGGTCACCATTGACGACAACGCGGCCTACCGCCTCGAGTCGTACGAAGGCATGGTCGATCGCGCGGGCACCGACCCGATCGAGTTGCGCGCGAAGGAGTTCGACCTCAACTACGTCAAGCTCACTGGCGACGTCGGCATCATCGGCAACGGCGCGGGTCTCGTCATGAGCACCCTTGACGTCGTGGCCTACGCCGGCGAGGAGTTCGGTGGCATGAAGCCCGCCAACTTCCTCGACATCGGCGGTGGCGCGAGCGCGACTGTCATGGCCAATGGCCTCGACATCGTGCTCAACGATCCCGAGGTCCAGGCCGTGTTCGTGAACGTCTTCGGCGGCATCACCTCGTGTGACGCGGTTGCCAACGGCGTGATCCAGGCCCTCGAACTGCTCGAGAAGCAGGGCACCCCGGCCACTAAGCCGATCGTCTGCCGTATCGATGGCAACAACGCCATCGAGGGCCGCCGCATCCTCACCGATGCGAAGCACCCCCTGATCGAGATTGTTGACACCATGGACGATGCTGCGCGTCGCGTGGCCGAACTGGCCGCTGCACGCAAGGCCGGGAAGTAGAGCGCAATGGCTATTTGGCTTGATGAGAACAGCAAGATCATCGTTCAGGGCATGACCGGTTCGGAGGGCACCAAGCACACCCGTCGCATGGTTGCCTCCGGCGCCAATGTTGTCGGTGGCGTCACCCCGGGAAAGGCCGGCCAGGAAGTTGATGGCATTCTGGTCTTCAACAGCGTCCAGGACGCCATGGCTGCGACCGGTGCGAATGTCACCGTCGTGTTCGTGCCGCCGAAGTTCGCCAAGGCCGCAGTGATCGAGGCAGTCGATGCCCAGATCCCGCTCGCCGTGGTGATCACCGAGGGCATCCCGGTTCACGACACCGCTGAGTTCTTCCAGTACTCGCAGAACTCGGGCAAGACCCGCATCATCGGTCCGAACTGCCCGGGCATCATCACGCCCGGTGTCTCGAACGCGGGCATCATCCCCTCCGACATCACCAAGTCAGGCCGCATCGGTCTCGTATCGAAGTCGGGCACGCTGACCTACCAGATGATGTACGAGCTTCGTGACTTCGGTTTCTCCACCTGCGTCGGCATCGGCGGTGACCCGATCATCGGCACCACGCACATCGATGCACTGCAGGCATTCCAGGATGATCCGAACACTGATGCCATCGTCATGATCGGCGAGATCGGCGGCGACGCCGAGGAGCGTGCTGCTGCTTACATCGGCAAGCACATCACCAAGCCGGTCGTGGGTTACGTCGCAGGCTTCACCGCACCCGAGGGCAAGACCATGGGCCACGCGGGCGCCATCGTCTCCGGCTCCGCAGGCACTGCCGCTGCGAAGCAGGAAGCGCTCGAGGCCGTGGGCGTCAAGGTCGGCAAGACTCCGTCGGCTACCGCGCAGCTCATGCGGGAGATCATGACTAAGGGCTAGTCCTTGTCATGTCTTGTACTTCGAGAGGGCGGTCCTAGGGTGAATCCCATGGCCGCCCTCTCGCATTCCGCGAAGGGAAGCGCGCGTGCCTGAGACCTGGTCGCTCGTTCTGATTCTCGTAGTCGCCGTGTCCGTAGTTCTCTATGGATTTTCCAAGACCGGCATGCCGGTTGCTGGAGTCATGGCGGGTCCGATTATCGCTGCGGCCCTTGGGCCTGCGGTCGCCACTGGTTTTGTCGTGCCGCTCTTGATCCTCGGTGATTTCATGGCGCTCGCGCTGTATCGATCCCACGCCGACTGGCACCTCATTCGCCGACTCGTGCCGGGCGTGCTGGTGGGATTCGTTCTTACTGCGCTTCTCTTCGAATTCGCGAGCATGATCCTTGTCAGTCGAATCTTGGGGCTTCTCATCCTGACCTCGGTCTTACTGGAGGTGTGGCGGCTCCGCACAGAAAAGAGCGTGACAGACGATCACCCTGGAATCGAGAACAAGCTGGCAATTGCCTTCTTTGGAACGCTGACTGGTATGACAACGATGGGCGCGAACGCAGGAGGTGCGGCGATGACCCTCTACCTGGTGAAGATGCGCGTTTCGATGCTTGCCTTCATGGGTACCGCAACGTGGTTCTTCATGATTCTCAACTTCATCAAGGTTCCCTTTGTTGTGAGCTTGCACCTTCTGACGTGGAATTCCCTTCTCATCAGCCTTTGTTTCATCCCCGCTCTGGCGGTGGGAGGCGTTGTCGGCGCATTGGCGTTCCGCCGAATGAATCCCAAGGTGTTCACCACGGTCGCGCTCATTGTCAGTGCGCTTGCCGCACTTTGGCTGATCATCATGGGGTGATTCATCCCCTGATTCGACGGTGTCGGTGAGGTGTCGCACGGGGGAGCACGTGCAAGAGTCTGGGAAGGTAGACCAGTGAAGATCCCTCGCCCCGCTGCGCCCAGTGTGCGGCCGGGGCACCTCGTGGCCGGTGCCCTAGGTGCCCTGTGGGCGGCGCTTATCGGACTAGTCATCGTGGCGATTCCCGTTTTCCTCACCCAGGTGGCATCTCCCTCCTCGAGCTCTGGCTGGGGATCCGTCCTTCGCTCGAGTTCAGCTGCGTGGCTGGTAGCGAATGACGTTCCCATCCGACTCGGCGCGGTCTGGTACTCGCTGCTTCCCTGGGGTCTGCTCGTTATCCCGGTCGTGCTCCTCGTACTGGCTGGCCGATGGGCCGCACACGTCTCGCATGCGAAGACCAGGGGCGAACGTGCGGTTGTCATCGCGACGGCAGTCATCGTCTACGCACTTCTCGGTCTCGTGGCATCCCTGATCTCGGGGACCGAATCAGTCGCGACAAGCGCTACGCGATCCGCGATCACCACTGCGGTCGTGGCGTTGCTCGCCTTCGGATGGGGCGTGCTCCGAGCACGCATCGCGGCGCGGCGCGTTGCACTGTCGCCGACTCGGCGAATCATCGGGCAAGCCGCCGGCCTGGCCATCATCGTGCTGATCGCGGTGTCGTCCGTCATCTTCCTGGTGGCTTTGTTGACCGGATTCCCGACTGCCATCGATATGCAGACGGCTTTGAACGCTGGGCCAGTCGGTGGCCTGGTGCTCCTTCTTCTCGGCATTGGCTACCTGCCGATGATGCTCACCTGGACACTTGCTTACAGCGCGGGCAGCGCAGTGACCATTGGGGCCGGCGCAGTGGTCTCGCCCTTCGTGCCGAACTCGGTTCCCACTGAACTGCCACCTTTCCCGCTTCTCGCCGCACTGCCTTCTGGCTCGTCGACCGCGCAGTGGTTCTTGCCGGTGCTGCTTGTCGGTGCAGGCGTCCTGGTCGGCATCTGGATCTCGCGCCGCATCGTGCTTCCCGCACTGCAACGTGCCGGAGTCGCTGCAGCCTCGTCTGGCATAGCTGCAATCGCCGTTCTGCTTGCCGTGCTGATGTCGAATGGATCGGTGGGAGTGGAGCGCCTTCGCGATCTTGGCCCTGCTCCGGTCCTCACCGCACTTCTTGTCTTCGTACTTTTGTGCGTGGGATCCATTCCGGTGACTCTCGCCTTCGGCCGCCGACCGCTGAAGGAGTACGTGATCGAGGAGATCTTGCCCGATGAGGTGATCGCGGAAGCACCCGAAGTGATCGATCTTCCGGATGCCGCGCCGTCGGACGAACCGGCGATCACGCCTTCGAGTGTTCTCGACCAGAGCAATACGCAGGTAATCCTCCTGCCCAAGAACACGGAGTCTTCAGATGAGTGACGCAACGCCCGCCCCTCGCGTGAATATGGGAGCGGCTTTCCGTTGGGGATTCGTGGCCTTCAAGCGGAGTCCAGGCGTGCTCATCGGACTCGCGGCAATCGTGGTCGTCATTTTCATCATCCAGGGCCTGGGCTCCGGACCGATCTCTGATCTCCTCGAGCGCACCCTCGCCCAGTGCGACAGTCTCGCTAGCGCTGAGTGCCAGGCGGCCGTGAACTCGTCAATGTCGGCGATCTTGGTGACACTCGTAATGTCGGTGATCTTCACGGCGATCGCGGGAATTGCCAAGTACGGGGTGTACCGAGCAGCGATAGGGATGTCGAAGGATCGAATTCCACTCCTGTCCGACATGCTCCCGGAGGCCCACTTCGGCACCTTCGCCCTGTTCTCCGTGGTCTACAGCATTGCCACGATCGTTGGCCTGGGCCTGTGCATCCTGCCGGGCCTGGTCGTCATCCTGTTCTTCCAGCTCGCCCCCTTCTACATCCTCGATAAGGGGATGTCGGTCGGCGAGGCGTTGAAGGCAAGTGCCATGGCGGCACGCTCAAATATCGTGCCGATGCTGATCCTGACCGTGTTCATCGTGGGCACGATGCTGATCGGGAGCATCCTGTTCGGGGTGCTGACCCTGGTGCTCTTGCCGTATTCGCTGCTCGTGACCTCCCATGTGTACCGCCAGCTCAATGCGGAGCAGGTGCACTGAAGCTCGACCGATAGATTTAGGCAGTGACCTCCCGAATCCTGGTACTCGCCTCCGGCTCAGGATCCCTGCTGCAGGCACTCCTCGATTCCCCTGTCGGCAATGCGGTCGTGGCAGTTGGCTCCGACACCCCCGATGCTTACGCACTGACCCGTGCCACCGAGACAGGTATCGCTGCCTTCACCGTGAGCCCGGCCGACTTCGACACCCGCGCCGACTGGAATGCGGGCCTGCTCGCTGCCATTCGCGCGGTTGAACCCGATCTCATCGTGAGTGCCGGTTTCATGCGCATCATCGGAGCCGAGATCGTCGAGGCGTATCGGGGGCGCATCATCAATACCCACCCCGCGTTGCTGCCGGCATTCCCTGGTGCACACGGCGTGCGCGATGCGCTTGCCTACGGAGTAAAGGTCACCGGCTGCACGGTGCACTTCGTCGACGAAGGCGTCGACACCGGCAGCATCATCGCCCAGACCGCGGTCATCATCGAGCCTGATGACACCGAGGATTCCCTGCACGAACGCATCAAGATCCAGGAGCGTCGACTCCTCGTCGACGTTGTCACGCACATGATCGGAGCCCAGTAATGAGCACTCGCCCCATGCGCCGCGCACTCGTGTCGGTCTACGACAAGACGGGGCTGCTCGAGCTTGCGGCCGGCCTAACGGCTGCGGGTGTCGAGATGGTGTCGACCGGCTCCACGGCAAAGACGATCGCAGATGCAGGGTTCGCTGTTACCCAGGTGCCTGACGTCACCGGATTCCCTGAGTGCCTCGATGGTCGAGTGAAGACCCTGCACCCGAAGATTCACGGCGGTCTGCTCGCCGACCTGCGCAAGGACTCCCACAAGCAGCAGCTTGATGAGCTCGGCATTGCTGCCTTCGAGCTCGTGGTCGTGAACCTTTATCCGTTCACCCAGACCGTCGCGTCCGGCGCCAACATCGACGACTGCGTCGAGCAGATCGACATCGGTGGCCCCGCAATGGTGCGCGCTTCCGCGAAGAACTACGCCAACGTTGCCGTCGTCACCTCGCCTGCCCGCTATGCCGATGTGCTCACGGCCGTGGCGGGGGAGGGCTTCAGTCTCGAACAGCGTGCTGCTCTTGCAACCGAAGCCTTCGCGCACACCGCTACCTACGACATTGCCGTGGCCACGTGGCTCGGCACGGTTGTCAGCCCCGACGATTCAGGCTTTCCGGCCTTCGCGGGCGCAGCCTGGCAGCGTGAGAACGTCTTGCGTTACGGCGAGAACCCGCATCAGCAAGCAGCCGTGTACGTCAATGCAGGTGCAGCGAGCGGTCTTGCTGCAGGCGAGCAGCTGCAGGGCAAGGAGATGTCGTACAACAACTACGTCGACGCCGATGCTGCGCGTCGTGCGGCCTTCGATCACTCCGAGCCGACGGTGGCGATCATCAAGCATGCGAATCCGTGCGGCATCGCCGTCGGGTCTGATGTCGCTGATGCCTACCGGAAGGCCTTTGCCACTGACCCGGTCTCGGCCTTCGGCGGCGTGGTCGCTGCCAATCGTGCGGTCACCGCAGAGATGGCCACCGCCATGGGAGATGTCTTCACTGAGGTTCTCGTCGCCCCTGCGGTCGAGCCGGCCGCGCTCGAGATCCTGAGCGCCAAGAAGAATCTGCGCGTCCTCATCGTCGAGCCTCCTGTTGCTGGCGTGCGCGAGATGCGCGTCATCAGCGGCGGCATGCTGCAGCAGAACGTCGATGCAGTCGATGCAACAGGTGACGACAGCTCGACCTGGACCCTCGCCTGCGGTGAGGCCGCAGATGCTGCGACTCTCGCTGATCTCGAGTTCGCCTGGCGGGCCTGCCGCTCAGTGAAGTCGAATGCAATTCTCGTGGCCAAGGACGGCGCCGCGGTCGGCGTCGGAATGGGCCAGGTCAACCGCGTCGACTCAGCGAAGCTCGCTGTCGATCGCGCCGGCGAGCGCATCAAGGGCTCGGTTGCCGCATCAGATGCGTTCTTCCCGTTTGCCGATGGCCTTCAGGTACTCATCGACGCCGGTGTTGCGGCGGTCGTGCAGCCCGGTGGTTCAGTGCGCGATGAGGAGGTCATTGCCGCCGCTAAGGCCGCAGGCGTGACCATGTACCTCACCGGCACCCGCCACTTCTTTCACTAGGCTCTGGCTCATGACTCGTTCCCTGACTTCGCGTATCTCCCTCTCGGTGGCTGCAGTCGCGATCACTGCGACCGCGTTCGCTGCACCCGCCTTCGCGGTGGACCCCACGCCAGCACAGAACGCGATGCTTCTTCAGGCCAGTGATCTGCCCTCGTCGTACGGCACGCCTACCGATCAGTCCTTCACAAACGTGCAGAAGGGTGCCGAGTTTGCCGATGCGTGCTTCACAGCCACCGGTGACGCACCCGGTACCACGGTCGGCGACCAGCTCAATCTCTTCTCCGAGATCGACTACTCCTCCGGCTTGAACTGGATCCAGGACATCTACGTGTACGCCTCCAAGGTACAGGCCACCAAGGCCTTCACCCAGATGGCCACCAAGGCCGTGCCGAAGTGCCAGGGCACCGACACCACGACCAAGGGCGATGACAACGTGCCCATGCCGCCGCGCACCACCACAGTGACCGCGAAGGTCACCGACGGCATCATCGTGGCGACACTGAAATCCACCAGTAAGCCCGGTGCCAAGGCGCGATACGCCGACAGCTACAGCCGCAGACTCACCGCGAGAGTCGGCACGGGAATTGAGGCGCTGCAGTTGAACTCGACGAAGCCGATCACTGCGACGCAGAAGCGCACGCAGGATTCCACTTTCGCGAAGCTGCTCGCGCGCTACAACGGCTGAACAAGGTGACCACCCGCAGGCACCTGGGGTTCGGGACGTTTCTCGTCATCTTTATTTTTGGCGGCTTCAGCGTGGCTGTGCAGGCGCGCGCCAATGGCGAACTCACCCATCACACCGGCAACGGTGTGCAGGCGGCCTTGATCTCCTTTGGATCAGGCTTCGTCATCATCTCGATCGCGATGATCTTCTCGAAATCGATGCATGCAGGTCTCGGTCGTATCTTCGCTTCGCTCCGTGACCGAAGCTTGCCTTGGTGGGCCTTTCCTTCCGGGGTTCTGGGCGGCCTCTTCGTCGCTTCACAGAGCTTCACTGTCGCGCTTATAGGCGTCGCCATGTTCTCCGTCGGCATCGTCGCGGGCCAGACGCTGAACTCGCTTGTGGTCGATCACTATGGCCTTGGGCCGATCGGGCGCCAGCACATAACTATGCGCCGGGTGCTTTCGGCTCTCATCGCCATTGCTGCGGTGATTGTTGCGCTGTCGAATCGGCTGGGGGGAGGCGACGCTCGTTACTACGCGATCTTCCTGGCAATGTTCGCCGGCGCCGCTGTAGCCGTCCAGCAGGCACTTAATGGTGTGACGAGCGCAGCAGCACGCCAGCCCTTTTCCGCGACCTGGGTGGCCTTCTTCTTCGGAACCGCGATCTTGGTCCTCGCAACACTTGTCGGCGTACTCTTCATGGGAGCAAAGGCGCAGCTACCCTCGGCAGGTCCATGGTGGATGTTCCTCGGGGGCGTCATGGGAGTCACGTTCATCTCGACTGCCTCCTGGGGAGTTCCCCGCCTCGGAGTCCTCGTCTTCGGCCTCATCTCCATCGCGGGGCAGCTGACCGCGGGCCTTGTTCTGGATCTCTTTGTGCCGGTAGCCGGCACCACTGTGACGACCAACCTGGTGATTGGCGTGATCATGACCTTCGTGGCCGTTGCCGTGGGGTCGATCCAGCGTCGGACCCCCTGAGCAGTGCCCGCTGCCCTGCGAAAGAATGGGAACGTGACCGCGACGATCCTTGATGGAAAAGCCACTGCCGCTGCCGTGAAGGCCGAGCTCGCCATTCGCGTGGCCGCGCTCAATGCCAAGGGCATCTACCCGGGCCTAGGGACCGTCCTCGTCGGAGATGACCCCGGAAGTCACGCGTATGTGGGCGGCAAGCACAAGGACTGTGCCGAGGTGGGAATCACTTCCGTGCGTGTCGACATGCCGGCTGACTCCACCCAGGCCGCGGTCAACGCCAAGATCGCTGAACTCAACGCTGACCCGGCGGTCACCGGCTACATCGTGCAGCTGCCGCTGCCCAGGCACCTCGATTCCAACTCGGTTCTCGAACTCATGGATCCGAATAAGGATGCCGACGGTCTTCACCCCACGAATCTCGGCCGGCTCGTGCTCGGCACTGACGCGCCGCTGCCGTGCACGCCGCGTGGGATCGTCGAACTTCTCCGTCGCTACGACGTTGCAATCGACGGCGCGCACGTCGTGATTGTCGGTCGCGGCGTCACTGTCGGACGTCCGCTCGGCCTACTGCTGACTCGTCGCTCCGAGAACGCAACTGTCACGCTGTGTCACACCGGCACGCGCGATCTCTCATCTGAGCTTCGTCGCGCCGACATCATCGTGGCCGCCGCTGGGGTGCCGGCGATCATCAAGGCCGAAGATGTTCGCGCCGGCGCAGCCGTCCTCGATGTGGGCATCACCCGCACCGAGGCTGGTCTCGTCGGTGACGTGGCACCTGACGTCATGGACGTCGCGGGCTTCGTCGCACCGATGCCAGGCGGAGTTGGCCCGATGACCCGCGCGATGCTGCTGGCCAATGTTGTCGAGGCTGCGGAGCGCAGCGCTCTGTAACGGCGCTCACCACCATGAACCCCGCTCAGAGCTCGCCGGATCACTCGCCCCAGCGGCGGTGGTGGGTTCGCCAGTGGCCGATCACCTTGGTCCTTGCTCTTGTCGGCCTCTCGTTGGTGCTCATCGCAACAAATCATTTCCGTCGCGGCTCCGTGCTTCTCGCCGCCAGCGTGATCTTGGCGTTCTTCCTGCGAATGCTGCTTCCCGGTCGTGAAGCGGGCTTCCTGGTTGTCCGTTCGCGTCGGGTTGATGTGATCGTGCTCGGGATTCTCGGCATCGGTCTCGGCATCTTCAGCCTGTGGGTGCCGGCGCCAAGTTAGGAGTCACCATGGTCGCGCTGTCCTTTGTCGAGCGGGGGGAGGGTTTTCCCCTGCTCATGGGTAGCTCGCTCGGAACTGACCGCAGGCTCTGGGAGCGACATGCTCTCGCGCTGTCCGGTAGTCATCGCGTGATTCGTTACGACCATCGCGGTCACGGACAGTCACCGGTTCCAGCAGGTGACTACACCCTTGAGCAGATTGCGACCGATGCACTCGAGCTCATGGATTCCCTCGGAATTGAGTGCGCCGACTATTGCGGTGTTTCGATGGGCGGAATGGTGGGCATGTGGCTTGCCGCGAACTTTCCCGAGCGGATTCGTCGACTCGTCCTCGTATGCACATCGGCGTACATGCCCCCGCAGCAGACCTGGATCGACCGCGCTGAACTCGTTCGAGTTGAGGGCATGGCTGCGATCGTCGCGCCCACCCTCGAGCGATGGCTGACTCCTGAATTTCTTGCTGCCGGCTCACCCGAGGTGGCCCTTCTTCGCGAGCAACTGCTCGGAACCGATGTTCAGGGTTACGCCGGCTGCGCGATAGCCATAGGTGGGATGGATCTCCGAGACAGCCTGACGGAGATTTCGGCCAGGAGTCTTGTCATCGTCGCCGCCGACGACCCGTCCACACCCCCCGTCCAAGGCGAACTCATTGCTGAATCGATTCTCGATGCCACGTTGGTGAGCATTCCGGGGCGACACCTCGCCTGCATTGAGTCGCCAGATGAGGTCCTCGCGGCCGTGGCGGGGTTTCTCGCTTCCTAATTCCTCCTCGCGGGGAGGTACCCCCGTGACCAACCATGCTCCGAAATTCCCAATAAGCAAGACAAACGTCCCGCAATATGGGAAAACTGCTTGACCGGCCCGAGTGGGGCACGTATCGTCCCCAGGCATGAGTACAGATCCCACCGCCCGGTTCTCCGTCGCCGGGAAGTCGATCATCATCACGGGCGCCTCAGGGGCCATGGGCAGTGAGGCCGCGAAGGGCTTAGGCGCTGCCGGTGCCAAGCTCACCCTGGCGGGCAGCAACCGGGAGGCTCTGGAGGAGCTCGCGGCACTTCCCGAATGTGCCGGTGCGGCCATTTGTGTACGCCGCCCTGATACCCCCGAGGATGCCAAGGCCATCGTCGACACTGCAGTCTCGGCCTTCGGAAAGCTCGACGGCATGCTCGTCGCTTCGGGCATGAACAAGGTCGCGATGATCACCGATATGGATGTCGCGGACTGGGAGTCCGTGATGGATGCCAACGTCAAGGGCTCGTGGCTCATGTCGCAGGCTGCCGGACGCGTGTGGCTGGCGCAGGGAACCGGTGGCTCACTCGTGCTCGTCTCGTCAACTCGCGGAAAGCTCGGACATCCTGCCGGCTACACCGCCTACTGCCCGTCGAAGGCTGCAGTCGATCTGCTCGGCAAGACGCTCGCTGCTGAATGGGGTCCGTCGCAGGTGCGCGTGAACGTGCTCGCGCCCACCGTGTTCCGCTCCGAGCTCACCGCATGGATGTATGCCGATGACGAGAAGGGTCGAGCAACTCGCGAGGCGATGTTCGCGCGCATTCCGCTGAAGCGTTTCGCCGAGCCGGAGGATTTCGTGGGTGCACTCATCTACCTGCTCAGTGATGCGTCGACCTTCATGACCGGCCAGGTCCTCTACCTTGATGGCGGCTACACGGCGTGCTGACCTCCGCTTCGACCCCGATTAAGTCCGTCGCCGTTGTGGGTGCCGGACTGATGGGTCGTCGCATTGCGGGTGTCATGGCCCGCGGCGGTTTCCGCACGGTTCTGACCGATGCGAACGCCGAGATCCTCCCTGCGGCGCTCAGCGATGCGCAGGCGATGTGTTCAGATGTTGTCGAATTGAGTACCAGTGCAGATATCGCTGATGCTGTCTCGGGAGTCGACCTCGTCATTGAGGCCATCGTCGAAAACCTGGAGATCAAGCGCGAGGTCTTCAAGATCATGCGTGCCTCGAATGCGGAGGCGATTCTCGCGACCAATTCCTCGGTCATCCCGATCACGGCCATCGCCTCCGAGCTTGCCGATACCTCGAATTGCGTGGGCATGCACTGGTGGAATCCGCCGGATCTCATCCCGATCGTCGAGGTCATTCGTGGCGAGGGTACGAGTGATGCGGCGATGGATCTCTGCTTCGAGGCGCTCACTCGTGCGGGCAAGTTGCCGGTTCGCGTTGAGCGCGACGTGCCGGGTTTCGTTGGCAATCGACTGCAGCACGCGCTCTGGCGAGAGGCGATTGATCTCGTCGCCTCCGGTGTCTGCGATGCCGAGACCGTCGATCTCGTGGTGCGCAACACCATCGGCCTCCGCCTTGCCGAGATGGGCCCGATCGAGAATGCCGATTACGTCGGGCTCGATCTCACACTGGCCATTCACGAGCAGGTACTTCCGAGCATCAACAGCGATCCGTTCCCGAGCGCGCATCTGAGCGAACTCGTCGCCGCGGGCAATCTCGGCGCGAAGTCAGGCTCGGGATTCCTGGAGTGGCCGGTGGGCTCGCGCGAGGCCGCTGCAGCACGTCTTTCCGCACATGTCTCATCGCAACTCTCGGCACAGCATCACACGGATTAACCCCACATCACCCGTATCGAAAGGACTGTCATGACCTACACCTGGCCGCTTGGCGACGCAGAATCACAACTGGAGTTCGTCGAGCTCTCCCACTCCTGGGGTCTGGGACAGCCATGCTGGCCCTACTTCGAGGACGTCAAGATCGAGCGCCTGCACGGCATGGCGAAGAGCCGCGTGCTGACTCAGAAGATCACCACCGTGATGCACTCGGGCACGCACATCGATGCACCGGGTCACGTCGTTGAGGGCACTCCGCTGCTCGACGAGATCCCGCTGAGTGCCTTCTTCGGCACGGGCGTCGTACTCGACGTGCCCATGGGCAAGTGGGAGAAGATCATGCCCGAGCACCTGGAGAAGGCCGCCGAGAAGACCCCGGTACGCCCCGGCGACATCGTCATCGTCAACACCGGTTGGCATCACAAGTACGCCGACAGCGCTGAGTACTACGCCTACAGCCCCGGCTTCTACAAGGAGGCCGGCGAGTGGTTCGTCTCCAAGGGCGTCAAGGCTGTTGGCACTGACACCCAGGCACTCGACCATCCGCTCGCCACTGCAATCGGCCCGCACGGCCCGTCCGAGGCACAGGGCGGCCTGCTGCCCTGGGCATGCAAGGAGTACGAGGAGGAGACCGGCAAGAAGGTCGCTGACGAGTTCGCTCTCTGGGAGCCCTGCCACCGCGAGATCCTCACGCACGGTATCTATGGCTTCGAAAATGTCGGCGGCGATGTCGACAAGGTGACGGGCAAGCGCGTGACCTTCGCTGCTTTCCCGTGGCGCTGGCGCGGTGGCGATGGCTGCATCGTCCGCCTCGTGGCCATCACCGACCCGAAGGGCACCTATCGCATCGAGACGGGCAACAACTGACATGCGCGTCACGAAGCATGCCGATGCCGTCGAATACCACCCGCCATTCCATGAGGGCGTCGATGCTCGGCGCCTTCAGGGAATGGAGCTTGGCGAGACCGAAGGATTCTGGCTAGGCCTGTCCGTATACCCGCCCGGCTCCTCCGCGGGACCCTCGGAAGTCATGGGCGAGTCCATCTACCTCGTGGTGAGCGGTGAGCTCGTCCTGTATTGCAATGACGAGACCACCGTGCTGAAGCAATACGACTCAGTGCATCTGGCCAAGGGCGATCACCGTCGTCTCGTCAATGAGTCCGACTCCGATGCGTTACTTGCTGTCTCCATCGCGAATCCGCCAAAGGTCAACTCGTGAGTGTTGTCCTGACGGTTGCGCCTACTGGACCGATTGCGACCAAGGCAGATAACCCTTATCTGCCGACGTCGCCGGAGGAGATCGCCGATGCGGTGTACGCGGCGTACCTGGAAGGCGCAGCTGTTGCACACCTTCATCTCCGCGATGAATTCGAGCGTCCGACTGCCGACCTCAACATCGCGCGTCGCACGATGGATCTCATCGAGGAGAAGTGCCCAATTCATATTCAGCTGTCCACAGGTGTCGGCCTTTCGGTCGACTTCGAGGATCGCGAGAAGATGGTCGAGCTTCGCCCGCGCATGGCGACGCTGAACCCGTGCTCGATGAGCTTCGGTAAGGGTGAGTTCCGTAATCCGCCCGATGGCGTGCGTCGCCTGGCGGCGCGCATGCGCGAGCTCGACATCAAGCCCGAGCTCGAGGTTTACGACACCGGTCACCTCGACGCCGTGATGCGCCTGTATGACGAGGGTCTGCTCGCCGATCCGATGCAGTTCTCAATCGTGTTGGGTGTTGCCGGCGGAGCGTCGGCCACGCCGCAGAACCTGGTGATGATGGTCGAGCGCTTGCCGAAGGACTGCATCTGGCAGATCATTGCTATCGGTAGGGCGAACCTTCAGCTCACGGGTATCGGGCTTGCACTCGGCGGCAATGCTCGTGCTGGCCTCGAAGACACCTTGTACCTGCGCAAGGGTGAGATTGCCCAGGGCAACTCTCTGCTGGTTAAGCGCACTGCTGATCTGGCACGTGCTCTCGACCTTCCGATTGCGTCGGTCGAGGAGACCGAGCGCATCCTGAGCCTGCCGAGTCGCTAGTTGCGGACTTGCGTGGGGCGAAACTCTCCTAAAGAGGTGGGCGCGCGAGTATTCCCGCAATACGGACTATAATTCTCACAATGCGGTTGTAATCTTACCGCGCGGCCCGGGTAAGTCATGGCTACGTGAATGCTCTCCGGAAGGAAACGCCCGTATGACTCCAGTGCGACTGCGCAGCACCCTCGACGGGATACCTGCATACAAGGCAGGACAGCCTCCGAAGGTTGTCGACGGCGTCACCGCGTACAAGCTGTCGAGCAACGAGAATCACCACGATCCGCTGCCGTCGGTAATGAAGGCCGCGGAACTCGCGCTACATGAGTTGCATCGTTATCCCGACTATGGCTCTGGCGCGCTCGTCAACGAGATCTCCCGCCACTTCGACGTACCTGCCGCTGACATCGCCGTCGGTACGGGAAGCGTCGGGCTTCTCCAGCAGCTTGTGCAGATCACTGCAGGTCCGGGAGATGGAGTGCTGTTCTCCTGGAGGTCTTTCGAGGCGTATCCAATTCTCACGCAGATTGTGGGAGCGAACGCTCAGCGTGTGCCTCTCGATGCGAACGATCGGCACGATCTTGTTGCGATGGCACGAGCCGTCGACGATTCAACACGAATCGCATTGATCTGCAATCCGAACAATCCCACCGGCACTGCTGTCGGTCGCGAGGCGATTGAGCAGTTCATCCAGTCAGTGCCGGATGACCTACTCATTGTGATCGACGAGGCGTATTGCGAATTCGTCAATCCCGATGTGATCCCTGATGGGCTCGACTTCTATCGTTCTTACCCCAATGTGGCGGTGCTGCGAACTTTCTCCAAGGCCTACGGCCTTGCCGCGCTGCGAGTCGGGTACTGCGTAGCCCACGAGGAAATTGCGGATGCACTCCGCAAGGTTCAGGTGCCTTTTGGTGTGAACAGCATCGCGCAAGCAGCTGCCATCGCCTCTTTAGACGCCGAGGGCGAACTTCTAGACCGCGTTAAAGACATCGTGTCTGAGCGATCACGAGTTGCGGCTGCACTCGTTGCAGCGGGTCTAGTCCCCGCTGAGTCAGAAGCGAACTTCATCTGGCTTCGACTCGGTGAGCGCTCCATGGAATTCGCTGGAGGGTGCGAGCTGCGTGGCCTTTCAGTTCGCCCGTTCGCCGGCGAAGGGGTGCGCATCACGGTCGGCGAAGCAGAAGCAAATGATCGCCTCATTGAATTTTCCGAGCAGTGGGTAAGAGGTGAATCGTGACTACGAATGGCGACCCGGGGGAGAGCAAGAGCGGGATCCAGGTGCTCGCTCGTGCAGCGGAGATTCTCAGGCTCTTGCACGGACACCCTGAAGGGCTCAGCCAGACACAGATCGGCGCCAAGGTCGATCTCGCTCGGTCAACCGTTAGCCGGCTCCTCGTCGCGCTTGAGGCCGAGGGTCTCGTCATCTCCATGGGTCCCCGTGGTCGATATCGCCTCGGCCCCGAACTCGTGCGACTCGCATCGTCTGCTCGCCGCAACGCCTGGCTCGATCTGCATCCGCTACTCGTCGAATTCAGCTACGAGATCGGCGAAACTGTCGACCTCTCGGTGCTCGAGGGCGATCGCGCGGTATTCGTTGACCAGGTCGTTGCCGACAATCGCCTGCGCGCGGTCAGCGCGGTGGGCGACACCTTCCCCCTTCACGCCAGCGCCAATGGCAAGGCGATGCTCGCCGCCATGCCTGAGCCTGATGTGCGCCGCGTGCTCAACGGAAAACTCGAGGAGTTCACCAAGAACACCCTGACCACTCCGACCGCTGTACGTAGCGAACTCGATCGCATCAGATCGGCAGACGGCATTGCCTTCGATCGCGAAGAGCAGTCCTTCGGGGTCTGCGCCGTCGGCGCGGTGATCGGTACGGTCGACCACGATCTACTCGCGCTCTCGGTGCCGATCCCCAAGCAGCGCTTCACTGGTCGCGAGGAGGAGATCCGCGCGGCTGTGCTCGATTTCGTCACC
Source organism: Actinomycetota bacterium (assembly GCA_947449035.1). Lineage (GTDB taxonomy): Bacteria > Actinomycetota > Actinomycetes > S36-B12 > S36-B12 > CAIKZY01. Next base: position 227 of record CANFQC010000012.1, on the reverse strand, counting down.
CGCTGCGACTCATGGATCGCCGCGCGCCGATAACCCTTCCCGTCGACCATGCGAAGACGCCTCGGGTGAGGCGCGTCTCACATCGGGCTAGGGGGATCTGGCCGATTTTGGCCCTCAGCGCGGGAGTATCCTCGTCCGCAGGCGTCACCGCTCTTTATCCCCTTTCGGAAGGCGTAATTCCCTCATGGCACGCAGCGGCAAGGTCACGGTCATCGGTGCAGGTTTCT
>CANFQC010000011.1 GCA_947449035.1 Actinomycetota bacterium | reverse complement strand
CCCAGACGGTGGAGATCCCGTATTGGCGGGCTACCGCCCCGTGGGACTGACCTGCCAGCACTGCCTCGACGATGACCCGATTCTTCGACATTCGACAAGGGTTAACGATGTCCCGGGACAGGGGTTAACTAAGTCGTGAAACACGGCACTGTCAGCCCGACCAATGTGAAGTCCCGGGTTACTTCGGTACCCGGGACTTCGCTCGTGGAGGCCGCAGACGAGGCTTTAAGGGACTATCGCGCCGTGAAGCCCCCGTCGACGTGCATTTCCTCACCCGTCATGAATGAGGCGTCATCGCTGGCTAAGAAGGCCACTGCGGCCGCGATCTCCTCGGGACGACCCAGTCGGCCCATGGGGGTCGCTTCGAGCATTCGCTCCAGGACTCCGGTCGCAGCCGCGTGCGCAAGCATCGGTGTATCAGTGAAGCCTGGATGCAGGGAGTTCACCCGTACCCCCTTGGTGGCCCACCTGATGGCAGTGCTCTTGGTCAACGTGCGCACAGCGCCCTTGGCGGCGCTGTAGGCGGGGGAGCCGCCAAGCCCACCTGTGGTCCCGAGGATTGAACTCATATTGATGACTGATCCATGCCCGGAGGCCTTCAGGAGTGGGCCACAGGCTTTCATGCCCAAGAAGACGCTCGTCTGTGAGGCCGATACAACCTCGTTGAATTCTTCAAGGCTGGTGCCCTCGATGACACCGAAGTCGGTCCGCCCGGCATTGTTCACGAGGATGTCGAGACGGCCGTATTGCGCTTGCACGAGTCCAGTCACCTCGGTCCATGCACTCTCGCTTGAGACATCGTGGACCAGCGTCAGGGCACCTAGTGACGCCATCGGACGGATATCGGTCGCGATCACCACGGCACCTTCCGACTGAAGGCGCTCCACGATGGCTCGGCCAATGCCTCCATCTGCCCCTGTGACCAGAGCTACTCGGTTCTGGAGTCGTCGCATGCCTGTAGCCACCGTTCTATGCCCGTGTACCCGCGCTGCTCATTGCAGTGTTGAACCCGAGTATCTAGGACACGAGGGAGGCCAATCGTCGCAGGGTTACAGGCGACGCTTGATCTGTCAGGAGAAGTCGAAGCTCTGGGTCCTGCTGCCGTCAGCATTGGTAGTTGAAGTGAGAACGCCATGGGCACCGGCGTAGGCACCCGTTCCGCCGACAATGGCGCGTTCCTCGCCCTTTGACAGCGCAATGTCAGGGACGCTGCCATCCAAGGTGTAGTACTGGAGGCCGGCTACGGAGATGGTGCCATCAGGAAGATCGAACTCCAGGTGATTCTCGTAACGTCCGAGACCTTCAGGAGCTCCGTCTTGGCCAGGCTCAGCGACCAGCAACTTTTGTCCGTAGAGGGTGCCGAATGGCTGCCCGTCCTTAGTCACGGTGGCGTTGAACACGGTGTAATCGCCCACTGAACTCCCGGCGGCACCAGTGTCGATCTGGGTAACCGCGGGCTTGCCGGACACCGCGGAGAAGTCCTCGGGTGTCGAAGAACTTGAGCAGCCTGAGAGTGCCAGGGCTGAAACTCCGGTCAGGGATACCGCTACAACTGCGATTCGCAATTTCACCGTAATGCCTCTCAGGTGGGGTTAACTATCAACGCTCCTAGCCTAGGAAACCGATGACTGCGAACGGAGCGGCGCGTCCCACGTGTTCACGTGACAGGTGATCACATCAGAACCCCGGACAGGTAACCTGCGCCTATGGCACCCCTGAGAGTCGTGACAGCGAACGTCAACGGAATCCGTGCGGCGCAACGTCGAGGCGGAATTGATTGGCTGGGAGCGATTCAGGCCGATGTCATTTGTCTTCAGGAGGTACGCGCGACAACTCAGCAACTCCAGGAAGTGCTGACCGGTTCGGCCCTCGAGGGCTACTCCGTGTCTCACGCACCAGCAGAGACTCTCGGGCGAGCCGGGGTGGCAATTCTCAGCCGATTGCCCGTCAAGGACGTTCGCGTGGGAACTGGCACGCATCCTTTTGACGGCCAGGGCCGATGGATCGAGGCGGATCTCGCGCATGGCCGCAAGAAGATCACCGTGGTCAGTGCCTACTTCCACAGTGGAGAAGCAGGCACGGTTAAGCAAGACGAGAAGATGGCCCATCTTTCGGAGATCGATCTACGTATGCGCCAGCTTGTATCTGAACCAGAAGTCCTCATATGCGGCGATCTCAACATTGCTCACCGAGAGGTCGATATCAAGAACTGGAAGGGAAACCGCGACAAGGCGGGTTTTCTGCCAGAGGAACGCGCGTATCTCGATGCATGGTTCGAATCTGGATGGACTGATCTTGGTCGGACGCTCGGCGGAGATGGCCCCGGCCCCTACACATGGTGGTCGTGGCGTGGCCGCGGCTTCGATACCGATGGTGGCTGGCGCATCGACTACGCGCTGGCGTCGAAAGGCATCGCCAAGCGGGCCCACACCGCGACGGTTGGCAAGGCGGCGACCTATGCCGAGCGCTGGAGCGATCACGCGCCTTTGATAGTCGATTTCGACTAAAGGATCTCGACGAGTATTCCGATCACGGCGCTCGCGATTGCCAGCCAGATCATGATGACGCCGATCGCCGCCACACGCAGGGGTGCCCGGTACTCGCCGGCGGCGTAATGCCCGGCTCGCTTAACCACCTGTGACAAGGGCGTTGCATCGCGGCGAGGATCACCTTGCGGGTCACGCTGGGACCAGTAGGCGCGCTCATTCGACATTCCGAGAGCGATGAAGGCAATCCCGAACAGGGCAAGGCAGATGGCCAGGATGATCAAGGTCAGGGCTGTTATGGACACGACGCGAGACTAGCGGAGGGGCGCCCACGTTGGTGCATGCGAAAGGCCCCCGACTCTCGTCGAGGGCCTCGCATCTTGTGGACCGTACAAGACTCGAACTTGTGACCTCTCCCGTGTCAGGGGAACGCTCTAGCCAACTGAGCTAACGGTCCGTATTACGAGTGGGAAGCCTATCAGCCGATCTGGAGTGCTGACGCCGGGGCTAGCGAGCCTCAGCCACCGCTCTTACGACGGAACTCCTTCTTACCTCCGGCAGCTGCCGAGGATTCCTTCGCCTTGCCGCTGCTACTCATGGGCTCCCTACCGCGATGGCCGCCCTTGCTCTTTTTGGCATCTAGGGCTGCCTTGAAACGCTCGCGAGGATCGTTAGGGTCTGCTGCTGGTGTTGTGGCCATACGTGCAGTCTGGCATCTCTTGGACGAAATCAAGAACTGCGACCCCACAGGGGCTCTGCGTGGAGGTGGAGACGGGATTTGAACCCGTGTACGCGGCTTTGCAGGCCGCTACCTCGCCTCTCGGTCACTCCACCGCGGGTACCCCAGATAAGAGTACTTCGAGCGGACGACGGGATTCGAACCCGCGACCCTCACCTTGGCAAGGTGATGCGCTACCAGCTGCGCTACGTCCGCGTGACCTCTCGGTCGAGTCAGAACCATATCTGACGACAGCACTCGACCGCCAATGAGGTCCTCTTTGGAGGTGCGGAGGACTCGAAGCCGCAATGATGGGGGTGTGAACCTGCCCCCATTCGCGTGCGTGGGCGGACTGTGGGCCTGTGACCTCCAAGAAGTCTCAGCTGACCCAGCATGCCTCGATGATGAGGGTCGATGGATCGCAGTTCTTCCCTATCAAGGAGCGGGTACTTTCCTGCGATTCGCAACGTGGGGGACTCATCGCCCCGACTGGGTGAAGGATGACTGGCGCAGGCCGCAGCGCAGGTCATGGACCACATCACTGAACGAGTTTGACTACTGCGCTGCGGTGGAGAGCACTCGCCAAGCTATTGCTCGAGGGGACGTGTACCAGGCGAATATTTGTCGAGTGCTGTCGGCGAATACTGATGGCCAGGAGAGCCTGCTCGGACTGTTCGACAGTCTTGTCGCAGGAAATCCGGCTCCTTATGCATCGATCGTGCATGCTCCGGAGTCCGGAATCGAGATCGTCAGTGCGAGTCCGGAGCTCTTCCTGCGGCGTTCTGGGTCCACGTTGACCTCGGGGCCGATCAAGGGAACTGGCCGAACCGAGGGCGATCTTCGTGCCAAGGATTCGGCCGAGAACGTCATGATCGTCGACCTTGTTCGAAATGATCTGTCCCGCGTGTGCTCAATCGGCTCTATCGAGGTTCCCCGCCTACTCAGTATTGAGGAACATCCAGGACTGGTACATCTCGTGTCTGAGGTGGCCGGCAACTTGTTGCCACAGGTGACATGGCCCCAGATCCTGGATGCCACTTTCCCGCCCGGATCAGTGACCGGAGCTCCGAAGACGGCCGCTCTGCGAATCATCGATGAACGGGAACCTGTTGGACGGCGCTTCTACTGTGGGGCCATCGGCTGGGTGGACCATCAAGGTCAGACGGCGGAACTGGCTGTCACGATCCGTACATTTTGGCGAGAGGGAAACGTGCTGAATTTCGGAACAGGCGCGGGCATCACGTGGGAGTCGGACCCCAAGTCAGAGTGGCGTGAAACGGAGCTCAAAGCGGCACGTCTCATTGATTTGGCGAGCGAGGGGGAGTCGTGATCTGGATCGGCGAAGGAAATCTCGGCAGTCTCGTGCCACAGGATGAGGCATTGGTGAGTGTTCTAGACCACGGCTTCACCGTGGGCGATGGCGTCTTCGAAACCTTGAAAGTTGTCAACGGGCAGCCGTTTGCACTAGGTCGCCACCTTCAAAGGCTCGATCGCTCTGCATCGCTGCTTGGTCTTGCCGCTCCTGAGCATGGCGTGCTCAGGAGCGCTGTTTCTGAAGTGATCTACGCCAACTCCGAGAGAATCACTGGCCCGGCTCGACTACGCATCACCGTCACGGGCGGAATTGCGCCTCTCGGGAGTGACCGTGGAGATGCCCTGCCTACGATTGCTGTGGCCATGATGAGTTCAACGAAGTGGCCGGACACCACATGCATCGCCACCGTTCCCTGGACTCGAAATGAGCGCTCAGCTATTGCCGGGGCCAAGACAACCTCGTACGCAGAGAACGTGGTCGCTCTGGAGTATGCACACTCTCATGGAGCGTCTGAGGCGATCTTCGCCAACACCAAGGGCAGGCTGTGCGAGGGCACGGGCTCAAATATCTTCGTCGTGGTCAATGGGGTAGCGCTCACTCCACCGCTGGAAAGTGGCTGTCTCGCAGGCATCACTCGAGAGTTGGTTCTTGAGTGGACTGAAGCTCGAGAGGCAGACCTCGATCTCAACACCCTTAACACTGCCGACGAAGTCTTCCTGACGTCCTCTACTCGTGATGTTCATCCGGTGACACGCGTCGACTCCAGAGAACTTCCCGTGGGAGCCGTAACAGAAGCCATTCGCGATACTTTCCGTCTGCTGAGCTCTGAAAATATTGACCCCTGATATGCGAAAGGCCCCTGCTTTCACAGGGGCCTTTCGTCAGTGTCGTCTACTTCACCTTGTAGCTTCGCGTCACGCTGTATGCGTTCCACTGGCCCGGGACACCGGGTGCCGTGCCCTTGATGTTGCAAGTGCCCTTGTTGACCATCTTCAGCTTCACCGAGCCATCAGAGGGGTAGCTGAGCTTGCACACCGAGTTCTTGCCTGACGTGATCTTCCAACTGATGTTTTGACCGGCATTCGTGTCAACCTGTCCGGGTGCCTCGATCACGTACGTGCGGCCCTTCGTCAGATTTCCTGAGTTCGGGGCCGACAGGATCGCCGTCTGAGTACCCGGAATCGCGTTGACCGTGTAGCCGTAAGTGACTGCCGAATAACCCTTACCACCCGTTGAGCTTGCTTGGATGTTGCATTGACCTGAGCCAACGTTCACGACGATCGTGAGTCGATTAGTGATCGAGCAAGGTCCCGTCTCGGTCAAGACGACAGGCGACCCTGACAAAGTGGTGGCCGTCATGGTCGTGCTGGTGCCGTTAGGCAGGTTGTACTGACCATTTGGGGCCCAGGTGCCCCAGCCGGGTTGAGTCAAAGTGATGACGTCCTGTTGTGCGGGACCCGCCACGATATTGACCTTGTCCGACGTTGATCCGCTGGCTCCTCCGTTGGTCATGTAACTCGCACCAAGAACTGCAGCCCCTGCAACGGTTGGGGTCCACTGGAAGTTTGCCTGACCGTTAACAATTGGAACGGATGCGCTAATCGGGGCACCATTAAATGTGAATCCCACTGATCCTTGGATTGTGGTGGGCACGAAAGTGGCCTTGAGGTTCGTGGGGATACCCACCGTGAGTGTTCCTGGAACAACCAAAGTGATGGTGTTTCCGCTCGGTGAGGCCGAGACAACATCTTGGGCCGATGTTGAGCCGTTCGCATTGCTGTCACCATCGTACGTGGCTTGGAAGACGTAGCTGCCTGATGCGGGCGGTGTCCAGTACCAGTACGCGAAAGACGTTGCGGTTCCGTTAGGCGTGAGTCCAAATCCGGTCACTACGTTCCCATTGCCGTCGCGGACTGTGACGTGACCCGTAGGGGAGTAGGCGCTCGGACTGGCCGATTGCACGTTTACGGTGATCATCGTCGCTTGTCCGACGACGGCGACATTAGGCGCAGCGATCGTTGTGAGTGTCCCGACCTTGGAAATGTTGGCTGATCCAAGGTCGATCGGAGTGCAAGTGCTTCCGATCGAAGCAGAGGTCACTGCTCCTGCAGCGTTCGGGGACCAGTAAATCGTGGCGTTTCCATTTGCATCCGGGAAGACCGATGGAACGGACTGCTGCGACGAGTTCTGGTAAACGGCAGTGAAGGTCATTGCGCCGCAGCCTTGGGCGCCCGTCACGTTGATTTGTTGTGGTGCGCCCACCGGACCGCTTCCGTATCCTGAGACGCTTGCGGCTGAAGCGGGAGACGCAGTCAACCCTAGAGCTGCTGAAAGCACAGCCGTTGTGGCTAGACCAGCAACACCGAATTGTACGAATCTGCGATGATTTCGCATGTAAACCTCCATCTAGAAGATGATTCAAGGGTAGTCATAAGGGTTACTTCAGGAGTGACACCACGCTTCCGCACTTTCTTTTGTCTGGGGACAGCGGCGATGGTGCTGGCCGCCCACGAGTGCCGAGTGAACGGGTTGAATTTTCGAGGAATAGTTGGCTGGGGTAGAGTCATGGCGCTTCGGTCGATTGGCTCAGTGGTTAGAGCACTCGCTTCACACGCGAGGGGTCACTGGTTCGAATCCAGTATCGACCACCGAGATACATGCAGGGGTAACTGCGGTATCCAGATGAATGGAGAGATGTGGCCACAACCGCGTTTGATCTCGTGGGTGGCGACAAGTCCGTCGTCGTGGCCCGAGTCAATGGTGAACTTAAGGACCTTTCGACCATCGTGTCGGAAACCGATGTCGTAGAGCCGGTTACCGTCGACACTCCAGAGGGTCTTGCTGTCCTTCGGCACTCGACTGCCCATGTGTTGGCTCAGGCCGTTCAGGACACTTTCCCTGAAGCCAAATTGGGCATTGGTCCGCCCATCAAGGACGGCTTCTACTACGACTTCTCTGTCGAGACCCCCTTCACCCCTGACGACCTCGAGGTTCTCGAGAAGCGAATGGTTGCCATCATCAAGGCAGGTCAACGTTTCACTCGCCGCGTTGTCGATGAGGCTGATGCGGTTGCCGAACTAGCGAATGAACCGTTCAAACTGCGGCTGATCGGCAGCGAGGGTGGTGCCGATGTCATGGAGGTCGGTGGCACGGAACTTACGATTTACGAGAACGTCGATGCCAAGACCGGCGAGCGCTGCTGGGGAGACCTGTGTCGTGGCCCGCATGTTCCCGATACTCGCTACATCCCGCAGAACGCCATAAAACTGATGCGTACTGCCGCTGCCTATTGGCTAGGTGACCAGAAGAACGAGCAGTTGCAGCGTGTCTACGGCACTGCATGGCCATCAAAAGATGACCTGAAGGCCTATCTGACTTTCCTCGAAGAAGCCGAACGCCGCGATCATCGTCGGCTCGGTGCCGAGCTCGACCTCTTTTCGTTTCCGGACGAGATTGGTTCAGGCCTTGCGGTTTTTCATCCCAAGGGTGGAGTCATCCGTCGCGTGATGGAGGACTATTCACGCAAGCGCCACGACGAGGCGGGCTACGAGTTCGTCAATACCCCCCACATCACCAAGGGCGCACTGTTCGAGAAATCCCAGCACCTCAATTGGTATTCCGAAGGCATGTACCCACCCATGCAACTCGATACCGAGTACGACGCTGCTGGAAACGTGCGAAAGCAGGGGGCTGACTACTACCTCAAGCCCATGAACTGCCCGATGCACAACCTCATCTTCGATGCACGGGGTCGTTCGTACCGTGAACTACCGCTTCGACTCTTCGAGTTCGGGACCGTTTATCGCTACGAGAAGTCAGGCGTCGTGCAAGGCCTGACTCGCGCCCGCGGCTTCACTCAAGATGATGCTCATATCTATTGCACCAAGGAGCAGATGCCTACTGAGCTCGACGGTCTCTTGACCTTCGTGCTGGATCTTCTGCGCGACTACGGACTTAATGACTTCTATCTTGAACTCTCCACCAGGGATCCCGAGAAGTCGGTCGGTAGTGATGAGATCTGGGCGGAAGCGACCGAAACGCTGCGCATTGCCGCAGAGAAGCAGGGTCTCGATCTCATTCTTGACGAGGGTGGTGCCGCGTTTTACGGCCCGAAGATCTCGGTTCAGGCGAAAGATGCCATTGGTCGTACATGGCAGATGTCCACCATCCAGGTGGACTTCAACCTGCCTGAGCTCTTTGATCTCCAGTACCAAGCGGCTGACGGCACTCGCCAGCGCCCTGTCATGATTCACCGGGCTCTATTCGGCTCGATCGAGAGGTTCTTCGCCGTGCTACTTGAGCACTATGCGGGAGCATTCCCTCCATGGTTGGCTCCGGTGCAGGTGATCGGCATTCCGATCACTGAGGCTCACAACGATTACATGTATGACGTTGCCGAAAAGCTTCGCGCGGCGGGCATACGCGTCGAGGTCGATGCCAGCGACGATCGAATGCAAAAGAAGATTCGTACGGCACAGAAATCCAAGGTTCCTTACATGCTGATTGCCGGCGACGAGGATGCTCAGGCAGGGGCTGTGTCCTTCCGATACCGAGACGGCACGCAGAAGAACGGTGTGCCTATTGAGGAAGCAATCGCGGAGATCGTGGCCGCAGTCGACTCTCGTGCTCAGGTCTGAGATGACTGAGGCCTGGGACCGCCTGTGGACCCCTCATCGGATGACGTACCTCAAGGGTGAGGGTCGTCCAACTCACGGCGAGGCAGGTGAGGAATGTCCTTTCTGCAATGCGCCGAATCACCCTGACTCCGAGTCGCTCATTGTGGCGAAGGGAACTTGGGTTTTCGCCATCATGAACCTCTACCCCTACAACTCTGGCCACATGTTGATCTGCACCTATCGCCACGTTGCTGACTACACGGATCTCACGACTGAGGAGACCGCGGAACTTGCCTCCTTTACCAAGCGCAGCATGGAAGTTCTACGCGAAGTTTCTGGGGCACACGGCTTTAACATCGGAATGAACCAGGGTTCGCTCGCTGGTGCCGGCATCGCCGCACACTTGCATCAGCATGTTGTTCCACGATGGGGTGGCGACACGAATTTCCTACCAGTTATCAGTGGCACAAAGACCATGCCGCAATTGCTGGGGGAGTCTCGTGACCTTTTAGCTGGTGCTTGGAGTTAGTCAGCACGCCTTTCGCTTAGACCAGCCAGCATGTCGAGAACGAGACCAACGCCCAGCAGATGCGGGTAGAGGCCTGTCCCGAACACCGGATGTCGTAGACCACGGCTGATCTGCTCAAGCATGTGATGCTCAATGTCCTCACCATCAATTGCGTCACCCGCCATGTACTGGGCGAAGAGTTCGTCGTCATCGACGGCAAGCATGATTGATTCACACAACTCGGCACGAGCATCTTCGATGAGTTCTTGGTGACGCTGTTCACTTGCGCGCACGACCGGGCCACCGTCACTCCAGTCCACGATCTCCTCACTCAGAAGATCGATGAACCCGCAAACTGCCTCGTCGTCATCGAGGATCGGCAACCACGGCATAAAGATCTCGCCGCCATCATTGAGCGCGCGCATGCACATTGCAGCCGCCTCTTCGAGATCAACGGTCGAATCGTCAAGGTGGGTGACCGTGATGAATGCAGGTATACCTGCTTCCGCTGCTGACATCCAGAGATGGGTGATGGCTGCTGGAACTCCCTGTCGCGCAGACACCACCACAATGAGTGCGTCAACTTCTTCGAAATCGATGAGGTCGGGACGACCGGCAGAAAAGGCAATCCGGGAGCTATCCCAGATGCGTTCACCCGAAGAGGATGGCTGGAGTGTTCCGGAGAGGTTTCCGATGAGAGTGCGAACGCCAGAGCCGTCGATGCCTGCCACTCGCACGCTCAGCTCGTCACGGATGTCGGTCACAGGCTAAGACTCTCGCGCCGGCTTCGCGTGCGGCAAGCCGGCTCCTCAAGGCGTGACGGATAGCATCGGGGGACACCTGGATGGGGAGATTCATGCTGAACAATCCGAATGCGCGTAAGGCGATGAGCGCGGTACTCGAACCGCCCGCTCGTCTCCTGCTGCGCATGCATGTCTCACCTGACGCGATCACGGTTCTCGGCACGGTTCTGGTGGTAGCCACGGCTTTGATCTGCTTCCCGACCGGACGATTCATCCTTGGACCGCTCCTGATTACGCTCTTTGCGTTCAGCGACTTGCTGGACGGCACCATGGCGCGTATGCGCGGCACCAGCGGACCGTGGGGAAACTTCCTTGACGCCACCTTGGATCGCATGGCAGACGGAGCCATCTTCGGCGGAATCGTGCTCTGGGGAGCCATCAATGACCAAGTTGGCGTGGTTGCCGCAGCATTGCTGTGTTTGGTTATGGGACAGGTGACCTCGTATGCGAAGGCCAGGGCTGAGGCAGTTGGCGCAACTGCAAACGTGGGAATCGCCGAACGTGCCGAGCGCCTGATCGTCGTCCTGCTCGCAGTCTTCATTACCGGTTTCGGCGTTCCCTATGTCCTCCCGATCGCGCTCTGGGGGCTCGGCGTTCTCGGATTCATTACGGTAATCCAGCGCATCTGGACAGTTCGCGGACAACTGCGTCCATGAAGGCCGAGGTCGTCGACGCCGCCACGGAGGCTGCCTTCGGGCTCGGTTGGCGCGCAGTCAAGAAGATGCCAGAGGGTGCATCCGACGCCCTGTTCCGGCGGCTTGCAGATCGCGCCTGGCGCAAGGATGGCGAATCGGTACGCCAGCTTGAAAAGAATTTATCGCGAGTCCAACCTGGCCTCTCACCCGATGAGATTCGAGAACTCAGTCGTCAAGGAATGCGTAGTTACTTGCGCTACTGGAATGAGGCGTTCCGATTGCCGGCCTGGAGCCACTCGAGAATTTCATCGACGTTTGACCTGCAAGGTCATGAAGTCATGGATGCCGCGATCAATTCTGGCCAAGGAATCATCATGGCCCCGGGTCATATGGCTAACTGGGATCACGCCGGCGCGTGGGCTGCACTTCGATACGGAAGCGTCACCACGGTTGCCGAGAGACTCAAGCCAGAGGGCGTGTTCAACCAGTTTCTTGATTACCGCCGCACCCTCGGGATGGATGTCGTACCGCACGGTTCACCTGACGTGATTCGTTCGCTCGCACGTACCCTGAAAAGCGGCGGCCTCGTTGCGCTGCTGGGAGATCGCGATGTCGGTCGAAATGGGATTGATGTGCAGATGTTCGGCGAAACGGCACGTATCCCTGGCGGACCGGCTCTCCTGTCGATCATGACTGGGGCTCCGCTGTACCCCGTGTCGATGTGGTTTGACGGGGACATGCTCCGCGGTCAGGTGTATCCCGCAGTCCCGATACCTGCTGAGGGCGAGACTGCAGTGCGGATCGCGTCGATGTGCCAAGGACTTGCAGACGCTCTCTGTGACGGTATCCAGAAGCATCCGACCGATTGGCACATGATGCAAAAGGTGTGGGTGAGCGACCTGTGAAGATCGGCCTTGTCTGCCCTTATGCCTGGGATGCACCAGGTGGGGTGCGCTCGCACGTCGCTGACCTCGCTCAGACGCTCATAGCTCGCGGGCATGAGGTCAGCGTGCTCGCGCCGATAGAAGAAGCCGACGACGTTCCCGACTGGATTGTTGATGGGGGAAGCCCAGTTTCAGTTCCGTATAACGGTTCCGTGGCCAAGTTGAGTTTCGGCGTTAAGGCAACGGGACGAGTGCGGCGTTGGATCCGTGATGGGAATTTTGATGTTTTGCATGTGCACGAACCTCTCGCGCCGAGCTTGTCACTTCTCGCCTGCTGGGTGGGTCGTGGACCAATTGTCGCCACCTGGCACTCATCCTCAGAGCGTTCGCGAATGCTGTCGGCCAGTTTCTATATTGCGCAAACCGCAATGGAAAAGGTCACAGCTCGGATCGCAGTGAGTGAGGATGCAAGGCGATTTCTCGTTGGGCACCTCGGAGGTGATGCGGTGCTGATTCCGAATGGAGTAAGAGTTAGCGACTTCATCACAGACGAGCGGCTACCTGAATTCGATCCTTCGCGGCCAAGCATGGTCTTTTTGGGCCGGATGGATGAACCGCGCAAGGGGCTAGACGTCCTTGTCGCAGCACTTCCGGCAATCGTCGAGGGCGTTCCAGACGTTCAAGTGGTGATTGTTGGTCCGGGAGACATCGAAGAGCAACGCGAGTCCCTTGACCCGTCAGTTCGAGACAACGTCGTGTACCTCGGTCGGGTGAGCGATTCCGACAAGGCGCGCGCCTTTGCGAGCGCTGACATCTACGTGGCACCCCACACAGGGGGTGAGTCGTTTGGCATCGTGCTGGCCGAGGCCATGGCCGCGTCGACAGCAGTTCTTGCCTCAGACCTTCCGGCCTTTCGTAACGTGCTAGCTGACGGAACCGCCGGCCGTCTCTTTGCAACAGGTGACTCAACCGCACTCGCCCAGGCGGCCGTCGAGCTCCTGACTGACTCGTCCGCTCGAACCGAGCTGGTCCTGGCCGGACGAGATCGGGTCATGGACTTCGATTGGGAGCACGTCGTCGACGATGTTCTCGCGGTGTACGACAGCGTCACGGTTAACGGAGAGCATGTGACTGAGGATCTTCGGGGCCAGCTCGTCGGCCGCCTGATGGGTCGTGGCTGATGTCGTGGGCCTGGGTAGTCGTCATCGTCCTGGTTCTGCTGGTCTTCGGTCTCTATCTGAGCATGACTGCTGGTCGCCTCGATCGCCTCCATCAGCGCATTGACACCTCGGTCCTAGCGCTCGATGCCCTACTACTGCGCAGGTCTGCCGTCGCCCTGGAGCTGGCGACATCGGGCGTCATGGACCCTGCGTCTGCGATCGTCGTCGCCGAAGCGGCGCACGGGGCTAGAACCGCGGGGGAGAACGACAACCTCGCCCGCGCTGGCGCTGAGAGCGCGCTCACACAAGCACTCGTGATCGCCCTGGGCGAGCCTGAGGAGTTGGCCCTGATTCGGGGCACGGAGTCCGGTTCTGAACTGCTCGCCGAACTTGATGCCGCCTGTAGACGTGTTGAACTGGGTCGTCGCTTCCTCAATGACGCTGTCCGGGCATGCAGAGCGGTTCGGAGCCAGACCCTCGTGCGCACGCTTCGGCTGGCCGGTCATGCGCCGTGGCCACAGTCATGGGAAATGGACGACTCAGTGCCCGACGGGCTAGTCACACGCTGAGGGCCTACGATGAAGATCCATCACAGCGACTGCTGTGAGGTCGAAAGTCATAAGGGGTTCGACGTGTCAGACGCGTCTGCAGTTGTGGGTACCGATCGCGTGAAGCGCGGCATGGCCGAGATGCTCAAGGGTGGCGTCATCATGGACGTCGTTACTCCCGAGCAGGCTCGCATCGCGGAGGACGCTGGCGCCGTGGCCGTCATGGCCCTTGAGCGTGTTCCGGCCGATATTCGCGCTCAAGGTGGCGTATCTCGCATGTCCGACCCAGACATGATCGAAGGCATCATCAACGAGGTGTCCATCCCCGTCATGGCCAAGGCGCGCATTGGCCATTTCGTCGAGGCTCAGGTGATCCAATCCCTTGGAGTCGACTACATCGACGAATCTGAGGTCCTGACCCCGGCTGACTACGCCAATCACATCGATAAGTGGCAGTTCACGGTGCCCTTCGTATGCGGAGCCACGAATCTAGGTGAGGCACTTCGTCGCATCAATGAAGGTGCGGCGATGATCCGGTCGAAGGGCGAAGCCGGTACTGGTGACGTCTCCAATGCAGTGACTCATATGCGCACCATCCGAGCCGAGATCAATCGGCTCTCGTCGATGGCCGAGGACGAGCTATATGTTGCGGCAAAGGAGCTCCAGGCCCCGTACGCCTTGGTGGTCGAGGTGGCCAAGAAGCGCGCATTACCTGTGGTGCTTTTTACTGCTGGTGGCATTGCGACACCCGCTGATGCAGCCATGATGATGCAGCTTGGTGCCGACGGCGTATTCGTTGGATCCGGAATCTTCAAGTCAGGTTCAGGCACCGCGAGTCCGGCCGATGCATTGAAGCGCGCTGAGGCGATCGTCCGCGCAACACGTCATTACAACGATCCGGCCGTTATTGCTGATGTATCTCGTGGTCTCGGTGAAGCAATGGTCGGGATCAATGTTGCCGACATCCCCGTGCATCATCGCCTGGAGGATCGAGGCTGGTGACCTCCACGCCGGTGATCGGCGTGCTCGCTATTCAAGGCGCCGTACGCGAGCATGTGCAGCTGCTCGAGGCGGCGGGGGCTGCGGCAATCCACATTCGACATGCTTCCGATATCGCCAGGGTGTCCGGAATAATTCTTCCCGGTGGCGAATCCACCACGATCTCCAAATTGGCTGTCATTGACGGCCTCATGGAGCCTTTGCGCCAAGCGGCCAAATCGGGTCTCCCCATGTATGGATCCTGCGCCGGAATGATCCTGCTCGCTGACCGGATCCTCGATGGTCGCCCCGACCAGGAAACAATTGGCGGTATCGACATGACCGTTCGTCGCAACGCATTCGGACGGCAAGTGGACTCCTTTGAGGGTGGAATTGATTTGGCTGGCATCGAGGGCGATCCCTTCCCTGGAATCTTCATCAGGGCTCCTTGGGTCGAGGAGATCGGTCCGGGGGTCCAAGTACTCGGTCGAGTGAGTTCAGGGGATGCCGAAGGTAGGATCGTGGCGGTTCGAGACCGAAGCCTCATCGCGACGAGTTTTCATCCCGAGCTCACCGGGGACACCCGGGTTCATCAGTACTTTGTCGAGATGGTGAGGCAGGCAGCATGAGCGGCCATTCCAAATGGGCGACGACCAAGCACAAGAAGGCCGTCATCGATGCAAAGCGCGGCAAGCTCTTCGCGCGCATGATCAAGAACATCGAAGTAGCGGCCCGCACCGGTGGCGCCGACCCTGCCGGTAACCCCACTCTGTATGACGCCATCCAAAAGGCGAAGAAGAGCTCCGTGCCCGCCGACAACATTGAGCGGGCGGTAAAGCGTGGCTCGGGTGCAGAAACCGGCGGTGCCGATTGGCAGACGATCATGTACGAGGGCTATGGCCCCAACGGCGTTGCTGTGCTCATTGAGTGCCTTACTGATAACCGAAACCGCGCGGCAGGCGAGGTTCGCGTTGGCATGACACGTAACGGCGGTTCAATGGCAGACCCGGGCTCCGTGTCCTATCTGTTCACCCGCAAGGGGGTCGTGATCGTCCCGAAGACCTCTGAATTGACGGAAGATGACCTCCTCATGGTGGTACTCGATGCGGGAGCTGAAGAGGTCAACGATCTCGGAGAATCCTTTGAGGTCGTCTCGGAAGCCACGGATCTGGTCGCCGTGCGCACGGCAGTCCAGGCAGCCGGCATGGACTATGAGTCAGCCGACTCCACGTTCATGCCCACCATGACCGTGGAACTCGACGAAGACGGGGCCAGAAAGGTTTTCCGGCTTATTGAGGCCCTCGAGGACTGCGACGACATCCAGAACGTCTACGCGAATTTTGATGTCAGCGACGAGGTCATGGCGGCCATCGACTAGGCCATGTGGCCCCAAGCCGCCGCGCCGTCTCAGTGCTTGGCGGCACCCGTAAAGCCCATTAGAGTGTCGAACACATGTTCGGATGACTCTCGGAGGGCTGATGCGCGTACTCGGGATTGACCCCGGTCTCACCCGCTGCGGTGTGGCCGTGATCTCCGGTGCGCCAGGCCAACGGCTCGATGCCCTCTACATCGGCGTGATCACGACCTCGCCTGACCTCGCCCTTCCTGAGCGTCTACTTCTCGTAGAGCAAGCTCTAGAGGGTCTGGTGGGCGAATATCAGCCCGAAGTCGTGGCCGTCGAGCGTGTCTTCAGCCAGCACAATGTGCGCAGCGCCATGGGCACTGCTCAAGCCGCAGCGATGGGGTTCTTAGTAGCTGCCCGTCGTGGGATCCCTGTGGCTACCCACACGCCTACGGAGGTTAAGGCGGCCGTGACTGGCAATGGTCGCGCTGACAAAGCACAGGTCACAGCCATGGTGACTCGACTTCTCCAATTGCCCGCTCCGCCCAAGCCGGCAGATGCATCTGACGCTGTGGCAATTGCCGTGTGCCACGTCTGGCGAGGGGCCGCCCAGGCCAAGATCGCTGCAGCGCTCCAGGCGGCAGCTCGATGATCTCGTTCGTGCGTGGCAGTGTCGTGGCGATCGCCAGCGATTCACTGGTTGTCGATGTTGGGCCTATCGGAGTAACGGTCACCGTCACGCCGGCCACCGCTGTGTCACTTCGGGTGGGCGAGCACGTGCAGCTGATTACGTCCATGGTCATTCGTGAGGACTCCTGGACCGTCTATGGGTTCCTCGACCCCGACGAGAGATCTGTTTTCGAGCTCGTGCAGACCGTCAACGGCATAGGACCTCGCATTGCTCTGGCAGTTCTTGCCACGATGAGCCCAGATGATCTGCGCCGCGCCATCGCATCGGATGATGCCAAGAGTTTGACCAAGGTGTCCGGACTTGGCGCCAAAGGTGCTCAGAGAGTGATTCTGGAACTTCGTGATCGAATCGGGGCCGCATCGTCGGGCTCGGTTGCAACCTCCTTCTCGACCGGCGGTTGGCAATCGAGTGTGCACGCTGGACTCACCTCGCTTGGCTGGTCAGCCAAGGAGGCAGACTCAGCCATCGTTGAGGTAACAGCACTGGCCGACGAGCAGATTTCAGCCGGAGCCGCTGACATCCCGGTGCTTCTCAAGGCCGCTTTGCGCTCACTGGATAGGTCCTGACATGGCACGCGATGAGAGCATCGTCGATGCACAGCCTTACCCCGATGACCTTGTCGTCGAGGGTGCACTTCGTCCGACTCGACTCTCAGAATTCGTCGGGCAAGAACGCGTAAAATCCCAGCTTGGGCTCGTACTCGAGGCTGCAGGTCGCCGACAGCGACCGGCGGATCACGTCCTGCTCAGCGGACCGCCAGGACTCGGCAAAACCACCCTTGCCACGATTATTGCCACGGAGATGCAAGCTCCATTGCGAATAACATCCGGTCCAGCGCTCCAGCACGCCGGCGACGTGGCCGCGGTGCTCTCGAGTCTGCAGCCGGGTGAGGTGCTCTTCCTAGACGAAATTCACCGAACCTCACGGCCGGCCGAGGAAATGCTCTACCTGGCCATGGAGGACTTCCGTGTCGACGTCGTCGTGGGCAAGGGGCCAGGCGCCACGGCGATTCCGCTCGAGATTGCCCCCTTCACACTTGTCGGCGCGACCACTCGAGCTGGTCTGCTTCCAAGTCCGCTCCGCGATCGCTTCGGTTTCACCGCGCATCTGGACTTCTACGACCCTGTCGACTTGATCGTGATCATCCAGCGTTCGGCCTCCCTACTGGAAATGAGCATCACTGACGAAGGCGCTGCGGAGATTGCTGGACGATGCCGGGGAACACCTCGCATCGCCAACCGGCTGTTGCGCCGCGTACGCGACTGGGCTCAGGTACACGGCACAGGCGATATCGATCTCGATACGGCACAGGCGGCCCTTGATCTCTACGAGGTCGATCACCTCGGACTCGATCGGATTGATCGCGCTGTTCTGGACTTGCTGGTGCGTCGATTCGGGGGTGGCCCGGTGGGTCTGTCCACCCTCGCCGTGGCTGTAGGCGAGGAGCCCGAGACCATTGAGACGGTGGCTGAACCCTTCTTGGTGCGTCTCGGTCTCGTGATGCGCACCCCACGGGGGCGAGTCGCAACACCAGCAGCCTGGGCGCACCTCGGATTACGGCCCGAGACCGCACAGGGCACACTCGATCTCTAGGCATTGGGGGAGCCGATAGGCTGGCCCGACTGTGCCCCGCGGGGCTTATCGAGGAGTAGTTCATGCAGAACATCGGCAGTTTCCTGCCCCTAATCCTGATCGTTGCCGTGTTCTACCTTCTGGTCATCCGGCCTTCGCAGAACCGCAAGAAGAAGATGGCAGAACTCGTCTCGAACATTGGTCCCGGCACAGACATCATGACCAGCTCCGGCATTTTCGGCACCGTGGTGACCTCGACCCCCGAGCAGATCGAGTTGTCCATCGCTCCCGGTGTAGTCATTCGCATCCTGCCCGCTGCCGTGTCCCGGGTGATAACGCCCGTCATTGACGCCCCGGCCGAGTAGAGGAATTCCTGTGGCTCGTCCCGTGACATCTGTACGCCCGCTGCGTTTGCTGGTCGCGCTCACTATCTTGATCGTGGGTCTAGCGGCATGGGCTTTTTGGCCAGGCAGCGAGCATTCGGTAAAGCTTGGTCTTGATCTGCAAGGCGGCACGCAGATCACCCTTCAGCCCAAGCCCGTGGTTGAGGGCGCCACCATGACCGACGAACAGCTCCAGCAGACCGTCTCGATCCTGCGTCAGCGCGTTGACGGTCTGGGCGTCGCGGAGTCCGAGGTCACCACTCAGGGCAGCGGTGATGGAGCAACGATCGTCGTCTCGGTGCCTGGTCTCTCACAGGATCGCCTCCTAGAACTCGTCCAGCGCACCGCACTCCTTGATTTCCGTCCGGTCTGGGCGATTCTGAATCCCGCTTCTGCAGCAACGGCGTCGGCTTCACCATCGGCCTCTGCATCTCCGTCGGCCTCTGCATCTCCGTCGGCCTCTGCATCTCCGTCGGCCTCTGCATCTCCGTCGGCGTCACCGGCGGCCAGCACAGGTGCGTCGCCCGCTGCTTCAGCATCGGCTTCAACGTCGAGCTCCGCGTCGCCAAGTGCGTCAGGAACTGCTGCCGCTGGAACCACGATCGTGCAGTCAGCCGACAACTCGGCCGCCTTCCAAGAGCAGGTGGCCAATCTTGACTGTGCCAATCCCGAGGTATTCAAGGGCGGAACGCCTGATGATCCGACGAAGTGGCTCGGCACCTGCGAGAAGACTGGTGCGGCGAAGTACAACCTGCAGCCCGCATTCATCAAGGGCACCAATGTGACGAGCGCCAATGCCGTGATGCAGCAAAACGGTGTCGGTTGGGTTGTCTCCTTGCAGTTCGACTCTGAGGGCGCCTCAGCACTCGCTGAAGCCTCCAAGACTCTCGCCGCGCTTCCGGAGTGTGGAACAGCAGGCGCAAATCCGTGTAACGCATTCGCAATCGTGCTTGATGGAACGGTCGTATCTGCGCCTCGATTCAACGAGCCGATCCTCGGTGGGCAGGCTCAGATCGAAGGCAATTTCACCTCGCAGGAGGCGAATGACCTCGCCGCAGTACTGAAGTACGGCGCGCTCCCGGTCACCTTGGAACCTGTCGACGTCACCTCCATCTCGCCGACGGTCGGTAACGACCAGTTGCGGGCCGGCATCCTGGCAGGCCTCCTCGGCCTGGCACTGGTCATGCTCTACCTGCTTCTGTACTACCGCGCCCTCGGAATTGCGGCAATCGCCTCGCTCATCGTCGCGGGCGTTGTGGTCTACCTCAGTCTCGTGGTGATGGGCAAGGCCATTGGGCTGACCCTGACTCTTGCTGGTGTAGCCGGCGCCATTGTGGCTATCGGCATTACCGCTGACAGCTTCATCGTCTACTTCGAACGCATCCGCGATGAGATTCGCGAGGGTCGATCGTTACGCCAGGCCTGCGACAGTGGCTGGGTTCGAGCACGGCGCACGTTGCTGGCTGCCGACTTCGTGTCGATCCTTGCGGCAGTGGTGCTCTACGTGCTTTCCGTCGGAAGTGTTCGTGGATTCGCCTTCGTCCTCGGTTTGACCACGGTGATCGACATCATCGTGGCCTTCTGGTTCACCCACCCGATCGTGGTTCTGATGGGCCGCACGAACTGGATGCAGCGAGGATCTCGCTGGACCGGCCTCAATACGAGCAAGATGACCACGCCTGAAGCGTCCATGCCTCCTTCTGTTGCCGGGGCGAGACGTCGCGAGGCGAAGGAAGGTGGCCAGTCATGAGCAATCTCGGACAACGTCTCTACAGCGGTCAGGCGTCGATTGATTTCGTTGGCCACCGACGTCGCTGGTACATCATCTCCGCAGTCATCTTGATTGTTGCGGTCGGAGCGCTGCTTTTCCGCGGTCTTAACTTGGGCATTGAATTCCGTGGAGGCGCCGATTTCTCACTGCCGAACGCCACGTGCAGTGTTGAGCAGGCGCGCACCGTGGCCGAGACTGGCAGCGGTGCTCAGGCGATCGTCACTCAGACCGCATCTGGCACGATTCGAGTCCAGACGGAGACCCTCACGCCAGAGGAGAGCGTCGTTCTAGGCGCAGAGTTGGCTAAGACGTGTGGAATCAGCCCAGGTGACGTGAAGACCCAGGTGGTCGGCCCAACGTGGGGTGCCGAGATTTCGAAGAAGGCCCTACAGGGCCTGATCGTCTTCATCTTGCTCGTAATGGTGTTCCTGAGCATCTATTTCGAGTGGCGAATGGCTATAGCTGCATTACTTGCGCTGTTGCATGACCTCGTGATCACCGTCGGTATCTACGCTTTGACCGGACTAGAGGTGACACCCGCGACGGTCATTGGTTTCCTCACGATTCTCGGGTACTCGCTGTACGACACCGTTGTTGTCTTCGACAAGGTCAAGGAAAACACGCGGGGAATCACCGGCCAGGCGATGCAGACCTACAGTGACGCGGCAAACCTGGCGGTCAATCAGACCCTCATGCGAAGCATCAATACATCAATCGTGGCACTGCTACCGGTGATGGCGATCATCATTGTGGGAGCCGGATTCCTCGGTGCAGGCACGCTTCTCGATCTGGCTGTGGCTTTGGCTATCGGTATGGCCGTGGGTGCCTATTCATCAATCTTCATCGCCACCCCGTTCCTGGTCTCCCTCAAGGAGGCTCAGCCGGAAATGAAGGCATTGCGTACCCGCGTTCTAGCCCGCCGAAACCAGACGTCAAAGTCCACGGATTCGGGCTCAACGGAGAATGCGGATTCATCGGAGAGCGGGCCGAGTCGACGCAAACCGCGGTCCAAGCGCTAGCGCTGCACCCACCCCTGATCGCCTGCCCGTAGAATTGGGTATCGCGTGAGGAGGCGTCGTGGCAGATGAGGGAGCACAGGCATCCTCTTCAACCATGCCGCCAGTCAACTCTGATCAAGGCGGATTTAGGTCGAGACTTTCTCGATTCGTCACACCGCGAGCCTCACATCCAGAGCTTGAGCCTCTTTTCAGGACCCTTCGACAGTTCCATCCGAAGAGTGACACGCGGGTCCTTGAGCGGGCATATGACATGGCCGCGTACCTGCACCGTGACCAAACCCGGAGATCAGGCGAGGCGTACATTACGCACCCGCTAGCCGTTGCCACGATTCTTGCTGATCTCGGTATGACCACGCCCACGCTCGCTGCGGCCCTGCTGCACGACACAGTCGAAGACACCGGCTATTCCCTGGACGCCCTCCGTGAGGACTTCGGCGACGAGATCGCGCAACTGGTCGATGGCGTCACCAAGCTCGACAAGGTGAAGTATGGCGAAGCGTCTGCTTCTGAGACGGTGCGCAAGATGGTCGTGGCCATGGCACGCGATATTCGCGTACTGGTCATCAAACTCGCCGATCGACTCCACAACATGCGCACGCTCAAGTGGATGTCCCAGGAAAGCCAGCAACGCAAGGCTCGTGAAACCCTTGAGATCTATGCGCCGTTGGCGCATCGACTGGGAATGAACGCCGTCAAGTGGGAACTCGAAGATCTAGCCTTTGCCACGATGCATCCCAAGATGTATGATGAGATCGTGCGACTCGTGGGTCAACGTGCACCTTCCCGAGATCAGTATCTGCGAAGTGTGCTCGACGATATTGAGGATGACCTTCGCGCCAGCAAGATCCGAGCTTCTGTCACTGGTCGTCCGAAGCACTACTACTCGGTTTATCAAAAGATGGTCGTACGAGGCCGAGACTTTGCTGAAATCTACGATCTCGTGGGCGTTCGTATCCTGGTGGACTCTGTTCGCGACTGCTACGCCGTTCTCGGCGTACTTCACTCGAAGTGGAGCCCTGTTCCGGGGCGCTTCAAGGATTACATCGCGATGCCCAAGTTCAACATGTACCAGTCCTTGCATACATCAGTGATTGGCCCTGAGGGCAAGCCCGTAGAACTCCAGATCCGGACATTCGATATGCATCGGGCTGCGGAATTTGGCGTCGCAGCACATTGGCGATACAAGCAGACGGATGTCGGCGGGAAATCCGGTCCAGATGATTTTGGCTGGCTACGACAGCTCATGGAGTGGCAGCGAGAGACCGAAGATCCAGACGAGTTCATGGACGCTCTTCGGTACGACCTGGGTTCTTCGGAAGTCTTTGTATTTACGCCTAAGGGTGACGTCGTAGCCCTCCCAACGTCGGCCACGCCCGTCGATTTTGCCTACTCGGTGCACACAGAAGTGGGCCACCGATGCGTCGGAGCCCGCGTCAACGGCAAACTCGTGCCGCTTGAGTCAACCCTCGATAACGGCGATGTCATCGAGATCTTCACGTCCAAGGCCGAAGGAGCCGGTCCGTCGCGCGACTGGCTGAATTTTGTCGCCTCGGCTCGCGCGAAGAGCAAGATCAAAGCCTGGTTCTCCCGCGAACGACGCGATGAGGCGATTGAGCAGGGTAAGGAAGCCATCGTCCGAGCTATGCGTAAACAGGGGCTTCCGCTCCAACGTCTACTGACGAACCAGTCGCTCAGCGGCATTGCGGCCGAGTTCCACCAGCCCGATGTCTCAGCGCTTTATGCAGCCGTCGGAGATGGCCGCATCGGTGCGACCACCATCATTAGTCGGCTCGTGGATGCCGCTGGGGGAGTCGACGGAGCTGCTGACGACGTCGCCGAGGCCTTCGTGCCCTCGGGTATCTCCAAGCGCACGCGCACGGCCGGAGATGTCGGCGTAGTGGTCAAGGGTGCTGAGGACGTTTGGGTGAAGCTCGCCCGCTGCTGCACCCCGGTTCCGGGTGACACGATTCTGGGCTTCGTTACTCGCGGAGCGGGTGTGTCAGTTCATCGAGATGACTGCATCAATGTCCCGGGCTTGCGCGCTGAGCCCAGCCGAATCGTCGAGGTTGAATGGGCCCCGACATCGAGCAGCCTCTTCCTGGTCAATATTCAGGTCGAAGCACTTGACCGAGCTCGCCTACTGAGCGATGTGACGAGGACCCTCTCAGATACCCATGTCAATATTCTGAGCGCCTCGGTCACTACGTCACGCGACCGTATTGCCTACTCGAGATTCACCTTCGAGATGGCAGATCCCAAGCACCTGGGGTCGGTCATCAAGGCTGTACGTAATGTTGAGGGCGTCTACGACGCCTACCGAGTCTGAGTTCAGCTGCTGAAATCGCTCGCAGCCTTTTCGGCTGCAGCCAGAAGTGCCTTCGTGCCTTCAATCTGTTCAGCGATCTTTGAAGCCGCTGCAGAATCGCCCTTGGCCACCGCTGCGTCATGCTGCTTCTGAAGCTTATCGATGGCGCCACTAAACGCAGTGGCGGTGGATTCGGCACGTGAGCGAGCTTCGGGATTACTGCGCTTCCAGGAATCGGACTCCGCGTTTCGGATTGCATCCTCTACTCGCTTGAGTCGCTTCTCGAGACGATCTCGGTCCCCGCGCGGGATGTCACCAGCCTTTTCCCAACGATCCTGAATGTCGCGGAGAGCATTCTTGGCCGACTTCACATCGCCCACCGGCAGGATCTTCTCCGCCTGGTCAACAAGGGCTTCCTTCGCAGGAACATTGACCTTGAGAACTTCCTCGGCAGCCGACTCCGCACCGGTCTTAGCTGCGTAGAACGCATCCTGAGCTGCCTTGAATCGCTTCCAGAGCTTGTCCTCGTCAGCCCGTGAGCCGCGCGGCGCCTCTTTCCACTCGCCGAGCAAGTCGCGCAGCTTGCGAGCGGTACCCGCCCAGTCAGTGGACGTAGACAGGGTCTCAGCTTGTGCAATGAGGTCGCGCTTACGACCAAGGGCAACCTTGCGCGTGGAATCAAGTTCCGAGAAGTGTGCACGACGACGCTTGTCGAATTCTGTTCGTGAATTGCTGATTCGCTTCCAGAGCTCCTGCTCGGTCGGACGATCAGCTCGGGGAAGGGCCTTCCATTCCTCTACGAGTGCGGCGTACCGCTCAGTTGTCGCCTTCCAGGCTGTTGAGTTCGAGAGAGCCTCTGCCTCCTTGGCCAGCGTCTCGCGAGCCGAAATGCTCGCGGCACGTTGCTCTGCCTTCGCTGCCTGCTGGGTGGCTCGTGCGGATTCAATTACCGAAGCGAGCGAGTCGCAGGCTGCCTGTAGGGCAACGACGTCACCCACGAAAGCTCGTGCTGCCAATTGCTCCCGCACACGTGCCAAGACTGCGCCGGCTTGCTCTGCCGAGGCCTTGCCATCGTTGAGCCGCGAAGTGATGAGCGTGACTTCGACCGCCATGTCTTCGTACTTGCGCTGGAAGAATGCGAGTCCCTGCGCCGGGGTTCCGGCTGCGTACTGGCCCACGAGAAGTTCACCCTCAGGGGCAAGCAAATAGACCGTGCCATCGTCGGTGACTCGGCCAAAAGGCGAAGGTGCCGCCGGCGCCGCTGGCGCAGGACGACGAAGTGCCGATGGGGTCGGCACCGGGCCGGTGAACTCGGCCATGGGATCTCCTGACTGTGAAGTAACGGATCACACGCTATCTGAGGGCAACTACTGGCTTTGAGGTCAGGCGGCCTTCAGTGTTGCGGACTCGATGAACACTGGCTGGCTGGGCGTTCCGTCCGAGGATCCGCCGGAGACACCTAGTGCGGCGATCTCTTGGACCATCTCCAGCCCCGAGGTGACCTTGCCCCAAATCGAGTATCCGGCCGGGAGCACGGTGTCCTTGTAGACGATGAAGAACTGTGACCCGCTGGTGCCCGGGCCTGCATTCGCCATCGCGACGGTTCCAGCCGGGTAGCTGACTTGTCCGTCCGCCACATTCGTGGGCAGGTTCTCGTCGGGAACGCTGTATCCCGGACCGCCGGTGCCGTCGCCCTTCGGATCTCCGCACTGGAGCACGAAGATTCCTTCGGTCGTGAGTCGGTGGCATGAGGTGTTGTTGTAGAAGCCCTCGCCTACCAGAAACGCTTCAGATGCAATGGTCTTCGGAGCAGCTGGATCCAATGAGATGGAGATGTCGCCACAGTTGGTGTTCAGCACGATGGATGATCCAGCCGCGGGCGCCTGAGTCGGTGCTGTCTTCCATGACAGATTGTCCGCCCGAGGCGTGCCCGGAGCTGCGCAATCAAGGCTTCCTTCGGCCTCGCCCGTCGGCTCCGCACTGGCGCCAGCGGAGGATGCGGCAGAGGCGGTGGGCGCTGGAGCCGAGGCCGTCGAATCGTCGCTACCTCGCCCGATCAAGATCCAGGCAACTGCGCCCACAATCACTACGAGCACCACGATGACAGCGATCAGCTGCTGCCGCTTACGCCGCTTGCTGGCAAGCTCCGCTCGACGGTGCTCCTGGCGCTCGAACTTCTCTCGTGCCAGCTGCTTTTGCCTCTTGATGCCGGACATGCCGCTCCTTGGAATATGACGGGATGCCAGTCTAGACAGGGCAGGGGAGCGTGACCGTGAGGCGACTAGACTCGGGCGACTAGTAATCACGGCAATCGGAGGCTCCGTGCTCATCGCAGGATTTCCTGCCGGGTCATTCGGCACGAATTGCTACGTCGTGGCCAATGCCCCAGGTGAACCGTGCCTCATCGTCGACCCCGGGCAAGATGCTATTGACGGTGTCATGGAGATTGTCCGAGAGAACCGGCTGGCGCCGGCAGCAGTTCTGCTCACCCATGGACACATCGATCACATCTGGTGCGTGGCGCCCGTCTCCGACAACTTTGGCATCCCGGCCTATATCCATACTGATGATCGCTATCGACTCGAGGATCCGGCCGGCAATTCCATGTTCGCCTCGCGGGAGAAGTTGCTCTCGATGACCAAGGGGGCCCTCGAGCTCACCGAGCCCGATGATGTTCGGTTGTTCGATGCATCCGCGCCCCTCGACATTGCCGGGATCCAACTAAGCGTGCGCCATGCTCCAGGGCACACAGAGGGGTCCGTGGTCTTCGAGCGTTCGGCGTCGGGCGATATGCCCCCGATCATGTGGAGTGGCGACGTTCTGTTCGCCGGGTCCATCGGCCGCACCGACCTGCCCGGAGGCGATTCCGAAGCCATGCGCACCAGTCTGCGGACAGTCATCTGGCCATCACCCGACGAAACTGTCGTCCTACCCGGTCATGGCCAGCAAACGACGATTGCAATTGAGCGCGTATCAAATCCGTACCTGCGTGAGATCAGCGGAGGCAGCGCACCCGCGATGCCGACGAGAGGGATGTAGCCGTGACGGCATTCACTGCGCCTAAGGGAGTTCCGGAGTACTTTCCGCCACGCTCGCGTGCCTTTGTTGACGTGCGTGCTCACCTTGCTCGTCCGGCTGAACTCGCTGGGTATGCATACATCGAATTGCCGGTCTTCGAAGACACCGCGCTTTATGTGCGCAGCGTGGGTGAGTCCACAGATGTCGTGTCCAAGGAGATGTACACCTTCGAAGATCGCGGCGGACGCAGCATTACCTTGCGCCCTGAGGGCACTGCAGGCGTGATGCGGTCAGTCGTTGAGAACCGTCTCGATAAGGGGCAACTCCCAGTGAAGTTGTGGTACGCCGGCCCCTTCTTTCGCGCTGAACGACCGCAACACGGCCGATACCGGCAATTGCAGCAGGTCGGCGTTGAAGCCATCGGGTCAGACGATCCTGCGTTGGACGCCGAGGTCATTGCCATTGGCGACGAAGCCTTTCGATCGCTCGGGCTCACCGAATACACCCTTCACCTGACCTCACTTGGCTGTGCCGAATGTCGACCGCCCTATCGAATTCTTCTTCAGTCCTTCCTTGATGGTCTCGACCTCGACGAAGCGACCCGAGAGCGTGCCGCCATGAATCCACTTCGAGTTCTCGATGACAAGCGTGAATCCGTGCAGGCGCAATTGACGGATGCACCGCTTATGGTCAATCACCTATGTGACGCTTGCACACGTCATTACGACTCCGTGCGCGAATACCTGCGAATCATGAATGTCGCGTGGGTCGAGGCTCCTCGAATGGTGCGGGGCCTTGACTATTACACCCGCACCACCTTCGAATTCACCCACCACCTGCTCGGTGCCCAGTCAGGCATCGGTGGTGGAGGCCGCTACGACGGGCTCATGGCCTCGGTCGGTGGCGACGATCTGTCGGGCATTGGCTTCGGACTCGGAACCGACCGAACCCTGCTGGCTTGCGAGGCTGAAGGACTCACACCTGGCTCAGAGCCGCATCTCGATGCGTTTCTCGTACCAATTGGTGCGGCAGCCAAGTCAAAACTCGTGTCACTTTCTGCCCAACTGCGTGCGGCCGGGGTTCGAAATGACCTCGCCTACGGAGACCGCGGCCTCAAGGGAGCCATGAAGGCGGCGGACCGCAGCGGAGCCCCTCTCGTGGTCGTGGTCGGCGACGCCGAGGTCGAAGCCGACGTAGCCCAGGTGAAGACCATGTCCACAGGAGACCAGGTCACTGTCGCGTGGCCCGACCTCATTACGTTTATCTCGTTAGCTATCGAAAGGGACCTCACGTGATCCGCTCCATCGAAGCCGGTGCGCTTCGCCTGTCGAACGCCGGCGAGACTGTCACCTTGGCGGGCTGGGTTGCCAGCCGACGCGATCATGGCGGTGTGGCTTTCCTTGACCTGCGCGATGCCTCCGGCATCGTCCAGGTGGTCGTACATGATCCCGATGTGGCCCACGGGCTTCGTGACGAATACTGTCTTCGAATAGTCGGAACAGTCTCGAAGCGACCGGAAGGCAACCAGAATCCGGAACTCCCCACGGGTGAGGTCGAGGTCGAAGCAACCGAGGTTGAGATTCTCTCGGTATCTGCGCCTCTGCCTTTCCCCATCGATGATCGCATTAACGTGGGTGAAGAAACCCGTCTGAAGTACCGCTACCTCGACCTGCGTCGACCCTCCGCGGGGGCAGCGCTACGCATGCGTTCGAAGGTCAACCAAATCGCACGCGATGTGCTCCTGGAGCGCAACTTCGTCGAGATCGAGACCCCAACCCTTACCCGATCGACGCCTGAAGGTGCGCGCGATTTCCTGGTTCCGGTGCGTCTGCAGCCCGGCCACTGGTACGCACTGCCCCAGTCTCCACAGCTGTTCAAGCAGTTGCTGATGGTGGCCGGCATGGAGCGCTATTTCCAGATTGCTCGTTGCTATCGCGACGAGGACTTCCGGGCAGATCGCCAGCCTGAATTCACCCAGCTTGATATCGAGATGTCCTTTGTCGAGCAGGACGATGTCATCGAGGTGGGCGAAGCTGTCGTGCGCGCTCTGTGGAAGGGCGTCCTCGATTACGAGATCGGCGAGATTCCTCGTATGACCTACGCCGAGGCGATGCGCCTGTACGGCAGCGACAAGCCTGACCTTCGCTTTGGTCTCCCACTCACTGACCTCACCGCATATTTCGCGAATACGGAGTTCCGCGTCTTCCAAGCCGAGTACGTCGGAGCGGTGGTCATGCCTGGTGGTGCCGATCAGCCCCGTCGTGTATTCGATGCATGGCAGGAATGGGCTAAGCAACGCGGCGCGAAGGGCCTGGCCTACGTCACCCTCGGCGACGATGGCACGCTTGGCGGCCCTGTGGCTAAGAACCTCACCGACTCCGAGCGTGATGGCCTCGCTGCTGCGATGGGAGCGAATGCAGGCGATTGCGTCTTCTTCGCCGCGGGTAAGACCTCAGATGCCCGTGCACTTCTCGGTGCTGCTCGCCTCGAGATCGGTAAGCGCTGTGAACTCATCGATGAGTCCGCCTGGTCATTCCTGTGGGTTATCGATGCGCCGATGTTCGAAGCCATTGAGGATGAGAACGGCAACCCTGGTTGGACCGCCGTCCATCATCCCTTCACCTCTCCGAACAAGGAGTGGAAGGACTCATTCGAGCAGTCGCCATCGGAAGCACTCGCCTGGGCATACGACATCGTGTGCAATGGCAATGAGATCGGTGGAGGCTCAATCCGTATCCATCAGGCCGATATTCAGGCTCGTGTCTTTGCAATGCTCGGCTTGTCGGAGCAGGAGCAGGAAGAAAAGTTCGGGTTCTTGCTTGAGGCGTTTAAGTACGGCCCGCCACCACACGGCGGAATCGCCATTGGCTGGGATCGCGCGTGCATGCTCCTCTCCGGTGCCACCTCACTGCGTGACGTCATCGCATTCCCGAAGACCGGGGCCGGTCATGATCCGCTGACTGGTGCACCCACCCCCATTACGCCTGTTCAGCGCAAGGAAGCGGGAATCGACGCGAAGCCCGGGGCATGAGTCTTTTCGACGAAGGTGCCGCAGGCGTACCGATGAGTGCTCCGCTCGCCGTGCGCATGCGTCCTTCGTCGATTGACGAAGTTGTGGGTCAAAAGCAGGCTCTAGCTGAGGGTTCGGCTCTCAGAGGTTTGCTTACCGGTGCAACCGGCGTTTCCGTGATCCTCTGGGGTCCACCTGGCACAGGCAAGACCACCATTGCCTCGCTCGTTTCCTCAGTCACTGGCAAAGACTTCGTGGAGCTGTCGGCTGTAACAGCCGGCGTCAAGGATGTACGAGCCATCCTCGAACGGGCACGCGATCAGCTCTCAGTTGTGGGTCGCGGCACCGTACTCTTCGTCGACGAAGTTCATCGCTTCAGCAAGAGTCAGCAGGATGCGTTGCTCCCGGCCGTAGAAAATGGCTGGGTCACACTCATCGCGGCGACAACCGAGAACCCTAGTTTCTCGGTGATCAGCCCCCTTTTGTCGAGAAGTGTCTTAGTCACCTTGGTTCCGTTAGAGGAAACCGACATTGCAGCGCTCGTGCGCCGCGCGGTGAAGGACCCTCGTGGGCTTGACTCGCGCATTGTCGTCACTGACGAAGCCGTCGAGTACCTCGCTCGGCTATCAAACGGTGATGCGCGTCGGGCCCTTACCTCTCTCGAGGCTGCAGCATCTGGAAACTCAGACGTCGTAGATGTACCTCACATCGAGGCGGCCGTTCAACGAGTTGCCGTGCGGTACGACAAGGATGGCGATCAGCACTACGACGTCATCAGTGGCTTCATCAAGAGCGTGCGTGGCAGCGACCCGGATGCCGCGTTGCATTACCTCGCTCGAATGATCGACGCTGGCGAGGACCCACGGTTCATCGCTAGGCGATTGATGATTCTCGCCAGTGAGGACATCGGCATGGCCGAACCCAGCGTTTTACAGACTACCGTTGCGGCAGCCGAGGCTGTGGCAATGATCGGAATGCCCGAATCCTCGATCATCTTGGCGCATGCCACCATCCATGCGGCTCTCGCACCGAAAAGCAACGCTGTTGTCGTGGGTATCGGTGAAGCCCTGGCTGACGTGAAATCCGGGCGAATCGGCGAGGTACCGCCTCATCTCAGAGATGCGCACTACGCCGGGGCGGGCAAACTCGGTCACGGAGTCGAGTACGTCTACCCGCATGACGTCGATGGGGGAGTTGCCCGACAGCAGTACCTGCCCGATGTTCTCGCGGATCGGGTGTACTACCGACCCAGTCGCCATGGGGCCGAGGCCGCCTGGGGCGACATCGCCCAACGACTCGAGCAGGCGCGAAGGGGCCACGACTAGGCTTACGCGGTCGAGTCGATCGGACAGGAGAGCAGATGAGCAGGGTTATCTGGCTTGCCGTGGGCGCCGTCGGGGGCATACTGCTGTACCGCAAGGGACAGTCCATGCTCGATGAGGCACGTGAGCAAGGCGTCATCACCAGTGCCCAAAAGGCAGGTGCTGCAGCAGCAGGCACCATCGCCACTGCAACCACGATTGCCGGCAAGGTCCTCAACACGAATTCACAGGGAGCCAAGTAATGGATTCCGCGGAGATCCGCAGTCGTTTCCTCCGGTATTTCGCA
This sequence comes from Actinomycetota bacterium, assembly GCA_947449035.1. Lineage (GTDB taxonomy): Bacteria > Actinomycetota > Actinomycetes > S36-B12 > S36-B12 > CAIKZY01. The sequence continues at coordinate 23,284 of CANFQC010000011.1, read as the reverse complement.
GATCGAGGTCATCAGGTTGTCCCTTCGGCCTCCCTGCTACTCGACGACCCGACCTTGCTTTTCGTCAACGCCGGCATGGTTCCGTTCAAGCCTTACTTTCTTGGCGAGTCACCTGCGCCTTATCCGCGTGCCACGAGCGTTCAAAAGGTGGTGCGCACACTCGACATTGAGGAAGTGGGCAAGACCACTCGACATGCGTCGTTCTTCCAGATGGCGGGCAACTTCTCCTTCGGCGACTACTTCAAGGAAGAAGCGATCCCGTTTGCCTGGGAGCTCCTCACCCGACCAGTAGCTGACGGCGGCTACGGATTTCCCGAGAGCAAGCTCTGGGCCACCGTCTACCTCGATGACGATGAGGCAATCGACATCTGGCATAAGAAGGTTGGCCTGCCACTTGATCGCATTCAACGTCGCGGAATGGCTGACAACTTTTGGTCGATGGGCGTACCCGGACCCTGTGGTCCTTGCTCGGAGATCTACTACGACCGCGGCCCCGAGCATGGGCTAGACGGCGGCCCCGTTGTCGACGAGGACCGTTATCTCGAGGTCTGGAATCTTGTGTTCATGCAGTTCGCCCGCGGCGATGGCCCAGGCAAGGAGGGCTACCCCATTCTGGGTGAGCTTCCTGCAAAGAACATCGACACCGGTATGGGTCTTGAGCGCATGGCCGCCCTCCTTCAGGGCGTCGACAACATCTACGAGATCGATACCACACTCGGGATTCTCAATCGAGCGAGCGAACTTTCGGGTACTAAGTATGGCGCATCGGAGAAAAGCGACGTTGCATTACGAGTCGTTGCCGACCACGCCCGTACCTGCGCCTTCTTGATCGGTGACGGTGTCATTCCCGGAAACGAAGGTCGCGGTTATGTGCTTCGTCGACTGATGCGTCGCACGATCCGCATGATGCGCCTAATAGGTGCGCACGACCCGGTCATGGGGGACCTCATTGATCGCACTATCGAGACGATGGCACCTCAGTACCCCGAGCTCAATGACGAAGCAAACCGCATTCGGCAGATCTCCATTGCCGAGGAAGCCACCTTCCTGCAAACTCTGCGTACTGGAACGACAATCTTCGACACTGCGGTGGCAAACATTCGCAAGTCCGGTGGTGCATTGCTCACCGGAGACGAAGCATTCGCACTACATGACACGTATGGCTTCCCGATCGATCTCACGTTGGAGATGGCTGCGGAACAGGGCCTGTCGGTTGATGAAGATGGATTCCGTACCCTAATGAAGCAACAGCGTGAACGCGCTAAGGCAGATGCACGTGAGCGCAAGAGCGGGCTCGTGGCTACAACCGCCTATCGCGAGATTCTCGATACCGGTGGCCACACTGAGTTCACTGGATACTTCGAATCCGCGACGGAGTCCACAGTCATAGGCATCCTGCTGGATGGCGAGACCGTCCCCGCGGCATCAGTCGGCCAGCATGTTGAAGTAATTCTGAATCGTTCGCCGTTCTACGCTGAATCAGGCGGGCAGCTTGGGGATCACGGACGTCTCCACTCAAGCAACGGCCTGGTGCTAGATGTCTATGACGTTCAAACCCCGGTTTCAGGACTTTTCGTACATCGATGCGAGGTTTTAGCCGGCGAAGTAGCCACAGGTGACGCTGTCATCAGCGAAGTCGACGTTGCCCGCAGGCGCGCGATCTCTCGTGCGCACACGGCAACACACCTCATTCATCGCGCATTCCGCGAACGCCTTGGTGACACAGCTACTCAGATGGGTTCTGAGAATGCGCCAGGTCGTCTTCGGTTCGATTTCCCGAGTCCGACGCCGGTGGCTGGCTCCGTCATGCAGGAAGTAGAGCAGCGAGTCAATGATGTGTTGCTCGAAGATCTCGCCGTGACTGCAAACGTGATGTCACAAGCTGATGCTCGGGCCATGGGATCAATGGCGCTATTTGGTGAGAAGTACGGCGACAAGGTTCGTGTCGTCTCAGTGGGCGACTGGGCCCATGAGCTTTGCGGTGGCACCCATGCACAGCGCTCTGGGCAACTCGGAGTCGTGACTTTCCTTTCTGAAGGATCCATCGGTGCTGGCGTCAGACGTGTTGAGGCACTGGTCGGTTCTGACGCCTATGCCTTCTTGGCGAAAGAGCACTTGCTCGTCACCAGGCTGACGGAACTCACTAAAGCACCTGCAGATCAGCTACTCGATCGTGTCGGCGCGACTATTACTGCTCTAAAGGACGCCGAGCGGGATCTCGCAAAGGCACGCAGCGCACAATTGAGTTCAAATCTGACAACCATCATTGGCGAGGGCAAGGATCTCGGCTCTTTGCGGTTCTGGGCATTTGCTGCACCGTCTGGCACGTCGGCTAATGATCTGCGTGAGCTGGTAATACAGGCACGCGGCCGACAGCGCGATGAGATTCCGGTCGTACTCGTCGGCACCTCGATCGAGGAGGGCAAGATTTCACTTGTTGCCGCTGCAAATCAGAAGGCTATTGACCTTGGCGCAGATGCGAATTCACTCCTGAAAGCTGCGCTCCCAAGTATCGACGGGCGCGGCGGCGGCAAGCCTGATTTTGCGCAAGGCGGTGGCACGCGAGTTGATGGTGTTGATTCAGCATTTGTCGCGGTCGAGTCCTTCCTACGCGAGCGACTAGGCCTGTAGTCATGCGTACCGGCATTCGTCTCGCCTGCGATGTCGGGAAGGCCCGCATTGGCATCGCCCGAAGCGATCCCATGGGTGTGCTTGCAGTGCCTCTCGAAGCCATCAAAGCCGGGGATGACTCTCCCCTTCGAGTGCGTGATGTGGCAGAGGAATACGACGCACTAGAGATTGTCGTCGGCCTCCCCATCACCATGTCGGGTGAGCGGGGTCCAGCCGCGGAATACACGCTGGCATGGGTTGAACTTCTCGCCGATGTGACCGACATTCCGATTCGGTTGCATGATGAGCGGCTCACCACCGTCCAGGCCCAACGTGGTCTACATGAGGCTGGTCGCACGATCAAATCATCTAGATCCGTGATCGACAGCGCGTCGGCGGTCGTGTTGCTCCAGACGTGTTTGGATAGCGAGAGGTCATCGGGACATCCGGTGGGTATCGAGGTCCGAAGGGATAGTTGATGAGCTCAATCGACGACCTTCTCAGCTCGGAGCCTCTGCCACCCTCACGTCACCGTTCAGGTGTTGGGCGATTCCTTGCCTTTGCTCTCGCCATCGTGGTGTTACTCGGCATCGGATGGGGAGCGCTCAATGTTCTCCGATCAGCTTCCGGTAGTGACGACTATCCAGGGCCAGGAAGTGGCTCTGTGACCGTCGTGGTGAAGAAGGGCGACTCGCTCTCGGCGATCGGCGCGATCCTGAGCGAGGCTGGCGTAGTCAAGTCATCCTCGGCCTTCGTCTCTGCGGCAACCGCCAATGAGGCTGCCAACTCCATCGGCCCAGGCACATACACGCTGAAACGTCAGATGAGCGGTGATGGAGCCGTGGCTTTGATGCTTGATCCGGTCTCTCGTGCATCCAGTCGACTCGTTCTCCCTGAAGGCCTCCGACTCACCCAGAGCATCGAGGCCGCCTCCGAAGCGACAAAGATTCCTGTTTCAGAATTCGAGGCCGTGCTCCAAGAGCCCTCGAAACTCAATCTTCCGTCGTGGGCCAAGGATCGCCCAGAGGGCTTTATGTTCCCCGCAACGTACGACCTCACCGGAGATGAGTCCGCGCAGTCCTTGCTGCGCAGCTTCGTGAAGCGTTTCGATCAAGCGAGCTCGGATACTGACCTGGTCGCGCGCTCGGCAAAAATCGGCCGATCACCATACGAAGTGTTGATAATCGCCTCCCTGCTCCAGGGTGAAGGAACGCCAAATGACTTCGCGAAGATTGCGCGTGTTGTGTACAACCGTCTTGACTCTGGAATGCCGCTGCAATTCGACTCAACCGTCGCCTACGGTCTAGGCATCACCAGGCTCAATCTGACTCAGGAACAGCTGGATTCGTCATCGCCGTACAACACTTATGTCGTTAAAGGACTTCCTCCAACGCCGATCAATTCACCTGGTGACGCTGCCATCGAAGCTGCCTTGAATCCTGCGAATGGCAAATGGCTGTATTTCGTCACTGTCAATCCCGATACGAAAGAGACCAAGTTCGCGAAGAGCTACGAAAAGTTCCTCACACTCAAGAGCGAATACCAGGCATATCTCGATTCGAAGGGGAACTAGTCGTGCACAAGCGCGCTGCCGTTCTTGGTTCACCCATTACACATTCCCTCTCTCCGGCCCTTCATCGAGCGGCCTACTCGGCGCTCGGACTTGATTGGTCATATGACGCCATCGAGATGACTCCCGACGCGATGCCCGCATTTCTGGCGTCACTTGATGACGACTGGGTGGGACTTTCTCTGACGATGCCGCTCAAGGAATCAGTGCAACCTCTGCTCACGAGTGTGGATAGTCCTGCAGAGCGCACCCGTTCGGTAAACACGGTTTATCGGGGAGCCACAGGGTGGGTCGGCGCCAACACCGACGTTTTCGGCATCACGCGTTCACTCCGCGAGGCCGGCATTCAGGATCCCCGCACGGCGCGCATCCTCGGGGCTGGCGCTACCGCACGTAGTGCGGTAGCGGCCATGGCCGACTTGGGGGTTCAATCGTTGGTCATCTGTGCCCGAAGGGCCGAAGCCGCACGTGACATTGCAGATCTAGCCGGAACTTTCGGGATTGATGCGAATATTGCCGACCTGACGCCAGTCCCCATTGACGAAGACCTCCTCGTCAGCGTCTTGCCAGGTGATGCGGCAAAGCCCTGGGCGCATGCGCAGGCATCGGGGGGCACAGCCCTGCTCGATGTCAGCTATCACCCTTGGCCTTCTGCCCTCGCATCAGCTTGGCCCGGGAACGTCGTGGCCAGCGGTCGCGACATGTTGCTCTGGCAAGCTACAGAGCAGGTTTCCCTGATGACCGGCCGACCGGCTCCCGTCGAGGCCATGCGTGCTGCGCTCGATGCCGTTTAACCCACACGGGTGGGGGTGGCGTGCCGATGAGCGCCGACCTGGAAGGATGGTCACATGGTGCGTTGGTTAACTGCAGGCGAATCCCATGGACCTGCCCTGGTGACTATTGCTGAGGGGCTTCCTGCCGGCATTGAGGTCACAACCTCAGATATCGGCAATGACCTGGCCCGACGTCGCCTAGGAGCCGGACGCGGTGCCCGCATGAAGTTCGAGCGTGATGAGGTACGCATCCTTGGCGGAATTCGTCACGGACTCACCCTCGGTGGGCCCGTCGCCATCGAGGTGGGAAATAGCGAATGGCCCAAGTGGGAGCAGGTGATGTCCCCTGACCCCGTTGATCAAGGGGAGCTTGACGCTCTGGCACGTAATGCACCTTTGAGTCGCCCACGCCCCGGCCACGCTGACCTGACCGGCATGCAGAAGTACGGCTTCACCGATGCTCGTCCGATCCTTGAGCGCGCAAGCGCTCGTGAGACCGCAGCCCGAGTCGCTTTGGGCGCAGTGGCACGAGCGTTCTGCCGTCAGGTTGCAGGGATCGAAGTTCTCAGTCACGTCGTGCGCATTGGTGCCGCTGCGAGCGACAGCGAAATCCTTCCGCTTCCTTCTGACCTTGAGCGAATCGACGAGAACCCGGTTCGCTGCCTGGATGTCACGGCTTCAGCTGCGATGGAAGAAGAGATCTCTGCTGCCCACCGTGACGGTGACACCCTCGGCGGAGTCGTCGAGGTTGTTGCCTACGGACTCCCCGCGGGGCTGGGCTCACACGTCCACTGGGATCGCCGACTCGATTCCAAACTTGCCGCTGCACTGATGGGCATCCAAGCCATCAAGGGTGTCGAATTCGGCGAGGGTTTCCGCCTGGCCGAGATTCGCGGTTCGCTCGCACAAGACGAGATTGTGCCTGGCGAAGCCGGCCTCGAGCGCACGTCCGGCAAATCGGGTGGCACCGAAGGCGGCATGTCTACCGGAGAGACACTGCGGGTTCGCGCGGCCATGAAGCCGATCTCGACCATTCCGCGCGCCCTTCGCACGGTCGATGTGGTCACGGGCGAGGTCGCACCTGCCATCAATCAGCGTTCAGATGTCTGCGCCGTTCCCGCTGCAGGCGTGGTGGCCGAAGCGATGGTTCTACTCGTCATTGCCGATGCGCTGCTCGAGAAATTCGGTGGCGACAGCGTTGCCGAGACCAAGCGCAATCTCAATTCGTACCTCGAAAACCTCTCAGTTCGATGAGCAGGCCGTTAGCAGTGCTCATCGGCGCCCCCGGCGCGGGCAAGAGCACGGTCGGTCGTCGCGTCGCAGAACGGCTCCAAGTGCCATTCATCGATACTGACCTGCTTATCGAAGCGGAGTCGGGTATGTCAGTGGCCGACATGTTCGTCGAACTCGGCGAGCCGGAGTTCCGAATCCGAGAAGAAGAGGCTGTTCGACGGGCGCTTGACGAACACACCGGAATCGTTGCTCTTGGCGGAGGCGCCATCTTGTCGGAGCGCACCCGTGAGCTCCTCGCTGAACACACAGTTGTCTGGCTTCGAGTGAACGTGTCCGATGCGGCAAGCCGAGTCGGCATGAATCAGGCACGGCCGCTCTTGCTGGGAAATGTTCGCGGCCGACTGACCCAACTGCTCAACGAGCGCACCCCGCTGTACGAAAGTGTGGCCACCATCACGGTCGATACCGATGGTCGGGCGGTGCGCGAGGTTACTTCGAGCGTGCTTGCGGCGGTGGCCGCATGACACCGACAACGGTTCACGTTTCGGCGGAAGTCGAGTACGACGTCGTCATCGGCCCTGATCTCCTTCCATCGCTCAACTCCATGCTCACTGGCGCCGACAGAGTTGCGATCATTCACGCGCCAACCCAACGCACGCGTGCGCACGACATTTCGATCCTCGTTGGTGATTGCGGTATGCAGGTCACGGAGATTGAGCTTCCGGATGCTGAAGACGCCAAGTCCTCGAGCGTCGCCGAAATGTGTTGGGGCATCCTGGGCAACGCTGCATTCACGAGGAACGACGTAGTCATCAGCGTTGGCGGGGGAGCCACCACCGATGTAGCAGGCTTCGTCGCTGCCACCTGGCTCCGCGGGATACGTGTTATTCATGTTCCGACCACCTTGCTGGGGATGGTTGACGCGGCTGTCGGCGGAAAGACCGGCATCAACACAGCTGCGGGAAAGAACCTCGTCGGAAGTTTTCACAGCCCCGTCGGGGTGCTCTGCGACGTCACCAGCCTGGGCACATTGCCTCGCGCCGACCTCGTCGCGGGCATGGCCGAGGTTGTGAAGGTGGGGTTTGCGCGAGACACGAGCATTCTTGACGATGTGCGCAAGTCTCCTGAAGGCGCGCTCGACCCACACGGTCAGCTGCTTCCTGATCTCATCCGCCGCGCCGTACAGGTCAAGGCGGATGTCGTATCTGACGACTTTCGGGAGACCTCTGCCACGAGCGAAAGTCGCAAGCTCGGCCGGGAGGTCCTCAACTACGGCCACACCTTCGGTCACGCCATAGAACGCACAGAGTCATACCGATGGCGCCATGGCGACGCCGTTGCCGTGGGAATGGTCTACGTGGCCGAGTTGTCTCACCTGACTGGCCATCTGTCAGCCGCAGGGGTTGCTGAGCACCGCGAGATCCTCGGCCTACTCGGTCTCCCGACTACCTACGAGCCAGGTCACTGGGATGCACTTCTTTCCGCCATGTCGGTGGATAAGAAGGCTCGTGGATCCCTTCTCCGCTTCGTCATCCTCGAGTCGATCGGATCGCCCGTCGCTCTTCAGGGCCCTTCGGTTGAGGCCATGCGCACCGCGTATGACCGAATTTCGGTCTCCTGACGCTAGCCTGGTGTGGTGAACGCCGTAATGGTCCTGAACGGACCCAACCTGAATCGACTCGGTACTCGGGAACCCGACATTTACGGTGCCTCGACCTTTGCCGATCTCGTGAGCGCATGCCAGAACGCAGCAGCCTCACACGGAATGAGCGCCGATGTCCGGCAGACAAACGATGAGGCCGAGTTGATCGGCTGGCTCCACGAAGCCTCTGATGCGTCAACGCCAGTGATCTTGAACCCGGCAGCGTTCACCCATTACTCGTACGCCGTCCGTGATGCTTGCGCAATGCTGACCGCGCCATTGATCGAGGTACACATTTCCAACCCGGCTGCGCGCGAGGAATTCCGACACACCTCAGTTGTGGCCGGAGTGGCGACGGGCACGATCACCGGGTTCGGCCTCGATAGCTACGTTCTGGCATTCGCGGCACTTGCCCGGCGTTGACATGGGAAGTGCACGGCGGGAACGCCTGCGACGTCAGATCGATGAGTCACGTGATGGATTTCTCATTACTGATCTCGCCGATCTGCGCTACCTCACAGGTTTCAGCGGGAGTAATGGTGCTCTCTTCATCTCTGCTTCGGGCGCAGAGGGAGATGTCTTCAGCACTGACGGACGCTACGTAGAGCAAGCAGCTACTCAGTGTCCCGATCTAGGGGTTCTCGTCGCCCGTGATTGCGTGGCAGCAATTAGTGCGCAGTGCGTGGCTCAAGGCGCTGAAGCGATTTCTTTGGATGCGCGATCGTCGGTGGCAATCATGGTCGCTGTCGAGCAGGTGGGCCTCACAGTCCATCTCCAGGAAAATCCTGTCGCTGCCCTCCGCGCTATCAAGGATGCCGGCGAAATATCAGCACTCGAGCAAGCCTGTGAGATAACTTCGCGAGCTGTTGACATCCTTGCCGTGGAGATGCGAGAAGGCGATAGCGAGATCGCAATTGCGCGAAGACTTGAGCAGTTGTTCGGCGAACTTGGCGCCGACGATCGTTCATTCGCCACAATCGTGGCGAGCGGCGAGAACTCCGCGAAGCCTCATCATGAGCCAACCGGCAAAACCTTGAACGCTGGCGATTTGCTCATCATCGACTGCGGCGCCCTCGTGCGCGGGTACCACGCTGATATGACTCGCACTTTCATCGTGGGCGAGCCTGCACCGTGGCAGGTGGATCTGCATGCTCTCGTTGCTCGAGCCGCCGAGGCCGGTCGACGCGCAGTGGCTTCAGGCGTCAACCTTGCTGACCTCGATGCTGCTGCCCGATCGGTCATTGAGGCCGCAGGCCATGGCGAGCACTTCGGTCATGGGCTGGGACACGGTATTGGCCTCGACATCCACGAGGCCCCGATGATCGGGCCTCGAGCCAAAGGTAGGCTGAGCGCCGATACAACGATCACCGTTGAGCCAGGGGTGTACCTTCCCGGCCGCGGGGGAGTCAGAATTGAGGACTCCCTCCTGGTCACGGCCGATGGTCAACGCAGCCTCACCTCGAGTCCGCGAGACCTTCGACTCGTGGGCTGACGACCGACTGAACGCAGGAGACATCGTGGCAACCAGCAATGACCTCAAGAACGGCCTCGTTCTCAACATCGATGGCCAGCTCTGGACTGTCATCGAGTTCCAGCACGTAAAGCCGGGCAAGGGCGGTGCATTCGTGCGCACCAAGCTCAAGAATGTTCTGACCGGCAAGGTTGTCGATCGCACATTCAACGCCGGCGTGAAGGTCGAGACCGAGAACGTCGATCGTCGCGATATGCAGTACCTGTACCGCGACGGCGATGACTGGATCTTCATGGACACGGTGTCCTTCGATCAGTACACCGTCTCTAATGCCGTGGTCGGTGATTCGTCTGACTACTTGCTCGAGAATCAGGTCGCTAACGTCAGCGTGCATAACGGCACCGCGATCATCGTTGAGCTCCCTGCCTCAGTCGAACTCATGATCACTTACACCGAGCCAGGGCTGCAGGGCGACCGCTCGACAGGTGGAACCAAGCCTGCGACCCTGGAAACCGGCGCAACGATCCAGGTTCCGCTGTTCATTGAATCAGACACCAAGATCAAGGTAGATACCCGCGACGGCTCGTACATCGGTCGCGTGAACTAGCCGATGTCAGCACGCAGCAAGGCTAGAAAGCGCGCTCTCGACATCCTCTATGAGGCTGACATGCGTCAGCTCGAACCTCTGGACGTTCTTGCCACTCAAACCAATCGGCGAGCGTCGGAGGGTGAGCCCGAGCTCAATTCCTATGTCACTGACCTCGTTCAAGGCGTCATCGCGAATCAGGAGCGCATCGATGAGCTCCTGAGCACCTACTCATTGGGCTGGAGTCTGGACCGGATGCCTGCGGTCGATCGATCCATTCTTCGGCTGTCGACCTACGAGGTTCTGTACCGCGACGACATTCCTGACACTGTGGCTATCTCCGAGGCTGTAGCCCTCGCCCAAGATCTCTCGACCGATGAGTCGTCCAGTTTTGTGAACGGGCTTCTGGCACGCCTCTCTGAGGTCAAGCCGCGACTTGGCATTGAGCCAGTGGTCGTGTCTGACTAAGTGCCCCGGGTGGGATTCGAACCCACACTGGACCGAGTTTGAGTCGGCTCCCTCTGCCGGTTGGGGTACCGGGGCGCGGGGACAAGGCTAACGGCCCATAGGTCGACTCCGATTAGGGTGGTTGCATGAGCGCGTCACGAATCCTCGTTGCCGAGGATGAATCGTTGATCCGACTCGATCTCGTGGAGATGCTTGGCGAGCTGGGCTACGACGTCGTTGCCCAAGTTGGCGACGGGCAGGCAGCTGTCGACAAGGCGGCTGAAATTCGGCCTGACGTCTGCTTCCTCGACGTGGCCATGCCCGTCCGCGATGGGCTCTCGGCTGCCGAGGAGATCATTTCCTCGCGGCATGCGGCTGTCGTGATGGTCACGGCCTTCAATCAGCAGGACATGATTGCCAGGGCCGCCTCTGCTGGCGTGATGGGCTATCTGGTGAAGCCGTTCACTAAGGCAGACCTCGGCCCCGCCATCGAGATGGCTGCTGCTCGATGGCAGCAGATGCGAGACCTCGAGGGTGAGGTTGACGACTTGAGCGAGCGACTGGCTGCCCGCGACATCGTCGAACGAGCGAAGTCCAAACTTCAGGCCGACCTAGGGATTACCGAGTCCGAGGCTTTTGCCCTACTGAGGCGTCAGGCAATGGACACCCGCGTCACCCTTGCCGAGGTCTCGTCAGCGGTTCTCGCCGCTTCCTGATCAGTTCAGGGCACGCAGCATGCACGTCAGACGTGCGGTGCAGGTGGGTCGACCGTTTTCATCCACGATGCGAATGTCGTAGACCGCGAGTTGGCGGCCTTGATGGATCTTGGTTGCCGTGGCCGTCACGAGCCCTGACTTGGCGGAGCCGTGATGAGTGCAGGACAGCTCCGTGCCCACGATCGAGTACCCAGGGCCGGCTTCAAGAGCGGCCGCGACTGACCCCACGGTTTCGGCGATAACGCCGTTGGCCCCACCGTGCAGGAGGCCGAAGGGCTGAGTGTTGCCCTCCACTGGCATGGTGGCCACCACATGTCCGGGCTCGGCGACGGTGATGACGATGCCAAGCTTTTCGTCAAGGGCGCTTCGGGGAAGGCTCATAGGATCCACAGGCTCAGCCTAGGCGATCCATCGTGCCTCTACGATGCGTGAATGACCCGTGACCGCGTATTGCTACTCGACGGGCACTCTTTGGCCTACCGTGCCTTCTTTGCCCTCCCACCGGAGAATTTCACCACCAGCACCGGGCAACCCACGAATGCCGTGTACGGCTTCACCTCGATGCTGCTCAATGTTCTCCGAGATGAGAAGCCTTCTCACGTGGTTGTGGCTTTCGATATTTCCCGCACGACCTTCCGTACCGAGATGTATCCCGAGTACAAGGCGACTCGCTCCGCCTCACCGCCTGAATTCAAGGGTCAGGTCGAGTTGATCAAGGAAGTCCTTGCCGCGCTCAACATCACAGTGGTCGACTGCCCGAACTTCGAGGCTGACGACATCATTGCGACACTCACCACTCGAGCACTGGCCAGTGACCACGACGTATTGATCATGACCGGCGATCGAGACTCGTTCCAGCTGGTCGATGAGCACACGACTGTTCTGTATCCGCGTAAGGGAACATCTGACCTGGCACGCATGACCCCTGCAGCCGTCGAGGAGAAGTACGGCCTTACTCCGATTCAGTACGCCGATTACGCCGCCTTGCGTGGAGATCCCAGTGACAACCTGCCTGGCATTCCCGGCGTTGGCGAGAAGACCGCTGCGAAATGGATCCGCGAATACGGGTCCCTGAGTGCGCTGATCGATAATGCCGACGCCGTCAGCGGCAAGGTGGGGGAGTCACTGCGAGCAAACCTCGCTCACGTGATGCTCAATCGCGATCTGACCGCACTCAGACACGATGCACCGATCGACACTGATCCCTCAGCGTGCCGACTGGTTCCTTACGACGCTAAGGCTGTTGACGATCTTTTTACCGCGCTTCAGTTCCGTGCATTGCGTGATCGCCTTTCCTCAGCCTTGCCTGCCGCAGAAGGTAGCGCCGAAGTTGCTGCTGCTGCAGAGGCGATCGAGGTGCAAGCCAGCGTGATCCCGTCCGGGAAGGCGGCCGCTTGGCTGAAGGGAAAGTCAGGCGCAGTCGCATTTCGGGGAAGTTGGGGGCGCGGTACAGGAACGATCGAGGCAATGGCCGTGTGTGAAGCCGGGGGCTCTGTTGGAGTCATTGACTTCGCGGATCCCAAGAATGCCCAGGCGGCCTGCGAATGGCTGGCCGACGAGTCGACATCCAAGGACATTCACGACGCCAAGGGTCCGATGCTTGCCTTGCTCACCCGCGGATTCCACCTGCGTGGCCTGCGCACCGATACGGCAATTGGCGCGTACCTCATTGCTCCCGACCAGCGAAGCTTTGCGCTGAGCGACGCAGTTCAGCGCATTCTTGGAATTGAGCTTTCAGTAAGTGAATCATCGGATCAGCTTCTTTTCGACGAGGCGAGTTCAGACGACCTGCCCTCCCAGGCTGTTGCCACGGCTCAGCTTGCCGTCGCCGAACGAGATCGACTTGCGTCGGAAGGGACTCTCGCGCTCCTGGATGAACTTGAGATTCCTTTGATCTCGATTCTGGCTGAGATGGAATTTCTCGGTATCGCCGTTGATCCCATCCTCCTCGATGATCTGTCGTCGGAATTCGGTCACGACATGAGAGTGGCCGAAGAGGCAGCGCATCAGATCGTGGGCCGGCCCTTCAACCTTGGTTCACCAAAACAGCTTCAAGAGATCTTGTTCACCGAGCGTGGGCTTCCGAAGACCAAGAAGATCAAGACCGGTTTCACGACCGACGCCGAATCACTTCAATGGCTCTATGCCACCACACACGATCCGCTTCTCGAGAAACTTCTCGCCTGGCGCGACCGCTCCAAGCTCCGACAGACCGTCGACGGACTCATTCCGCTCGCTGATTCAGCGCACCGTATTCACACCACCTTCAATCAGACCGTGGCAGCCACCGGTCGACTCTCGAGCGCCGATCCGAACCTGCAGAACATCCCGATCCGGACCGATGCCGGTCGTCGCATTCGCGGATGCTTCGTGGTTGGCGCCGGGTTTGAATCCTTGATGACCGCCGATTACAGCCAGATCGAAATGCGGATCATGGCGCATGCTTCGGCCGACGCAGGTTTGATCGCTGCCTTTACCGAGGGCGAGGATCTCCACACCACCGTGGCGTCGCAGGTCTTCGCCGTAGCTCCTAGTGACGTTGATGCCGAGATGCGTCGGCGCATCAAGGCGATGTCGTACGGCCTGGCCTACGGCCTGTCGGCCTACGGGCTTTCCGGACAGCTCGACATCTCACCCCCAGAGGCCCAGCGCCTCATGGACACCTACTTCGAGCGGTTCGGCGGAGTTCGGGACTACCTTGACACTGTCGTGACCCAGGCCCGGGCGAGCGGCTACACCGAGACCATGTTCGGACGGCGTCGATACCTGCCCGATCTGACAAGTGACAACCGCCAAAGGCGCGAGATGGCCGAGCGAATGGCCCTGAACGCGCCGATCCAGGGCACAGCCGCTGACATCGTCAAACGAGCCATGCTGGCCCTGACCGACTCCCTGGCAGCCAGCGGGCTGGCCAGCCGCATGCTCCTGCAGGTTCACGATGAACTCGTGCTCGAAGTGGCCCCTGGTGAGGCTGAGGCGCTTGAGATCTTGGTGCGAGTGGCCATGGGGGAGGCGGCTGATCTCCAGGTGCCCCTCGACGTCTCGGTCGGGGTCGGTCGATCGTGGGAGGAAGCCGCTCACTAGGGCGGATTTCCCTCGTGGGAGGCCGTCCCGTAGCCTTGGACGGCTCAGCGTCCGCTGGGCGTACCTACTGACATCGGATCCCTACTAGATGACTATCACCACCGGCGCCACCCAGGTTGCCATTAACGACATCGGCTCGGCTGAGGACTTCCTCGCCGCCATCGACGCCACCATCAAGTACTTCAATGACGGCGACATCGTCGAAGGCACCATCGTCAAGGTCGATCGCGACGAGGTTCTCCTCGACATCGGCTACAAGACCGAAGGTGTTATCCCTTCCCGCGAGCTCTCCATCAAGCACGATGTTGACCCCAGCCAGGTGGTCTCCGTGGGAGATATCGTCGAAGCTCTCGTCCTCACCAAGGAGGACAAAGAAGGTCGCCTCATCCTCTCGAAGAAGCGTGCGCAGTACGAGCGTGCATGGGGAACCATCGAGAAGATCAAGGAAGAAGACGGCGTCGTCGAAGGCGCAGTTATCGAGGTCGTCAAGGGCGGCCTGATCATTGACATCGGTCTTCGTGGCTTCCTGCCCGCATCACTCGTCGAAATGCGTCGCGTTCGCGACCTGCAGCCGTACGTCGGCAAGGTTCTCGAAGCCAAGATCATCGAGCTCGACAAGAACCGCAACAACGTGGTCCTGTCGCGTCGTGCCTGGCTTGAGCAGACTCAGAGCGAGGTTCGCCAGACCTTCCTCACCCAGCTGCAGAAGGGCCAGATCCGCTCCGGCGTTGTCTCGTCCATCGTCAACTTCGGTGCGTTCGTCGACCTCGGCGGCGTCGATGGTCTCGTGCACGTGTCTGAGCTGTCCTGGAAGCACATCGATCACCCGTCCGAGGTTGTCGAAGTTGGCCAGGAAGTCACCGTTGAGGTTCTCGACGTCGACATGGACCGCGAGCGCGTCTCGTTGTCACTGAAGGCGACCCAGGAAGATCCGTGGCAGCACTTTGCACGCACCCACGGCATGGGCCAGGTTGTTCCGGGCAAGGTCACCAAGCTTGTTCCGTTCGGTGCGTTCGTGCGCGTCGACGAGGGCATCGAGGGCCTGGTGCACATTTCCGAGCTCGCCGAGCGTCACATCGAGCTGCCCGAGCAGATCGTCCAGGTCAATGACGACATCTTCGTCAAGGTCATCGACATCGACCTCGAGCGTCGTCGCATCTCCCTTTCGCTCAAGCAGGCTAATGACTCAGGTGACGCGGTTGCTGTCGAGGAATTCGATCCGTACCTGTACGGAATGGCTCCCGCATTCGACGAGGCCGGCAAGTACATCGGTCCCGATGGCTTCGATCCCGAGACCGGCGAATGGAAGGCCGGCTTCGAAGATCAGCGCACCGCATGGGAGCGCGAGTACGCCGAGGCTCACGCCCGCTGGGAGGCTCACCGCAAGCAGATCGACGAAGCTCGCACCGCTGATCAGGCAGCTGCCCTCGAGTCAGGTGACAACGTCTCCTCGTACTCCAGCGAGTCCGAAGATAACTCCGGTTCGCTCGCGTCCGACGAGGCTCTCCAGGCCCTGCGCGACAAGCTGGCCGGCGAGTAACTCATTGCATCATCTACTGCGGGGCGTCCTTCGGGGCGCCCCGCAGTGCTATGTGCGAGAGTTGATCCGTGACGCGCATCGGACTCACCGGAGGCATCGGTAGCGGAAAGACCACCGTGGCGGCAATGCTGGCTGCCAAGGGAGCCGTCATCATCGATGCCGACCAGATATCCCGCGAGATTGTGGAACCGGGGCAACCTGCTTTGGACGAGATTGTCACTGTGTTCGGAGCAGGCGTGCTTCGTGAGGATGGCAGCTTAAATCGCGGTGAACTTGCACGCCTGGCCTTCTCTGACAAGGAATTGACGAAACGACTCAACGCAATCATGCACCCGCGCATCAGTGCTGAATCCACGGCACGTATCGCGGCCGCTCCAGCTCATTCAATCGTGATTTATGACATGCCGCTGCTTGTCGAAACGAAGCAAGACTCAGCAGTCGACCATGTGATCGTCGTAGACGTTCCAGTGGAGACACAACGTGAGCGCGCTATCGGTCGTGGACTAGATGCGGAAGATGTCGACCGGCGAATCCAGGCGCAAGCTACGCGTGAACAACGCCTTGCAGTTGCGCACACCGTGATCGATAACTCACACACGCTTGCTGAGACACAGGCGCAAGTCGACAGGCTTTGGAACTCACTTCTCTCTTAGCAACTTCGCCACTTTATCTCGAGGTGATTCGCCCAAATCGGAGCGAAGAGATCCGGATATTGGCGTGGTCTCCTCGCCCCTTGCTGTGGCACGGTGCGTGCTGAGCCCTCGTCTGGGCCCGCAGCGGTCAGGCGAAGCACGCCTGACAGCCTACGTCGCGTAGCGTGTGACCATGGCCAGGCCCGTGACCGATCTTCAGCGCACGGTAGCGCCGTTCACCGTCGTGGCTCCTTATGAGCCCTCTGGGGATCAGCCCGCCGCCATCGCCGATATCGCAGCGAGAATCCGTGCTGGGGAGTCCGACGTAGTGCTCCTCGGAGCTACGGGTACCGGAAAGAGCGCTACCACCGCCTGGCTCGTGAAAGAACTGCAGCGACCAGCACTCGTCATGGCGCCCAATAAGACGCTGGCCGCCCAGCTCGCCACGGAATTCAGAGAGCTTCTCCCCAACAACGCTGTGGAGTATTTCGTCTCGTACTACGACTACTACCAACCCGAGGCATACATCCCGCAGAGCGATACGTATATCGAGAAGGATTCCTCCATCAATGAGGAGGTTGAACGACTTCGACACTCGGCTACAAACAGCCTGCTTACTCGACGCGACGTACTGGTGGTCGCCACCGTGTCGGCTATCTATGGTCTTGGTACTCCGCAGGAGTACGTCGATCGAATGATCCGCCTGAGCGTCGGAGAGTCCATCGACCGTGACACGCTGCTTCGCAGCCTCGTGGACATCCAGTACACGCGTAACGACATTGCCTTCCAGCGAGGCACCTTCCGCGTGCGTGGGGATACTGTCGAGGTCTTTCCGGTCTACGAGGAGCATCCGATTCGCATCGAGATGTTCGGCGATGAGATCGAACGACTAATGACCCTCCACCCGCTGACAGGCGAGATCATCACTGACGACGCCCAGACACATGTTTTCCCCGCCACGCACTACGTGGCCGGTCCGGAGCGAATGCACCGAGCGATCAAGCAAATCGAGGATGAGCTTGGCGCGCGCCTTAACGAGCTTGAGTCACAGGGCAAGCTGCTCGAGGCTCAGCGACTACGAATGCGCACGACATATGACCTTGAGTTGATGCAGCAGATGGGTTCCTGCGCCGGAATCGAGAACTACTCGCGTCACATTGATGGTCGTGAGGCAGGCTCGCCTCCCAACTGCTTGCTTGACTACTTCCCTGAGGATTTCCTCATGGTCATTGATGAGTCACATGTGACCGTTCCGCAGATTGGCGCGATGTACGAGGGCGACATGAGTCGCAAGCGCACCCTTGTCGATCACGGTTTCCGCCTCCCCAGCGCCATGGACAACCGTCCATTGCGATTCGCTGAATTTGAAGAGCGCGTTGGCCAGACGCTCTACCTTTCAGCAACGCCCGGCAAGTACGAACTAGCCAAGGTCGAGGGTGACGTAGTCGAGCAGGTGATCCGACCCACTGGCCTCGTGGACCCGCAGGTCATCATCAAGCCCACCAAGGGTCAGATTGACGACCTCATGGGGGAGATCAAGGAGCGGGTTACCCGCGACGAACGCGTCCTGGTCACGACACTGACCAAGCGCATGGCTGAAGACCTCACCGACTACCTGCTTGAGCATGGGGTGAAGGTTCAGTACCTGCACTCCGATGTCGACACCCTTCGACGCGTCGAACTTCTTCGTGAACTTCGCATGGGTGTTTTCGATGTCTTGATTGGAATCAACCTCCTGCGCGAGGGGCTCGACCTCCCCGAGGTATCGCTCGTTGCAATTCTCGATGCTGACAAGGAGGGTTTCCTGCGTTCGGAGACCAGCTTGATCCAAACCATCGGCCGAGCCGCCCGAAATGTCTCCGGTCAGGTGCATATGTATGCCGACAAGATCACTCCTTCAATGCGCAACGCGCTTGACGAGACTGATCGCCGGCGCGCGAAGCAAGTGGCCTACAACCTCGAACGAGGGTTAGACCCTCAGCCTCTGCGCAAGAAGATTGCCGACATCACTGATCTCTTGGCACGTGAGGATGCCGACACCGAGAAGTTGCTGTCGGAGCGAGAAGCATCGCCAAAGTCAAAACGGCGTCAACCCGCTGCAGTCTCGGATCTTGTGACGCTGATCGAAGACCTCACTGCGCAGATGCACGCGGCTGCCGCGGAACTTCAATTCGAGTTGGCTGCCCGATTGCGTGACGAAGTCGGCGATCTCAAGCGTGAACTCCGTGGAATGCAGGAGGCCGTCGGCTCATGACCGTGTCACCCTTGGCATGGGTCATCACTCTCGTCGTACTCGTGGCGATCATCGTGATCGATCTGTTCATCGTGGATCGAAAGCCTCACGACTTCTCGGCCCGCGAAGCGTCGCGCTGGATCGCCTTCTACGTGGGTCTCGCCGGAGTCTTCGCGGTAATCGTCGGTGTCGTGTATGGGCCCTCCTACTCTGGTCAGTTCGTGGCCGGATACCTCACCGAGTATTCGCTGAGCGTCGATAACCTCTTCGTGTTCCTGGTGATCATGACGAGCTTTGCGGTGCCCGCAGCACTGCAACATCGCGTTCTCCTCGTCGGCATCGTGATCGCTCTCGTATTGCGCGGAATCCTCATCGTGATCGGCGCAGAGGTCATTCACCGATTCCAGGGCATCTTCTTCCTCTTTGCAGCTTTCCTCCTTCTCACCGCATGGAAAGTCTGGACGGGCGGTGACGAGGAGCCTGATCCCGAGCCGAATCGCTTGGTTCGCATGATCTCTTCGAAGGTTCCGACGACTCAGGAGTATGACGGCACACATCTGGTCACTCGCATTTCAGGGAAGCGGTACCTGACGCCGCTGGCCATGGTCATGATTGCGATCGGCACAACCGATCTTCTCTTCGCGCTTGATTCGATCCCGGCAGTTTTCGGTATCACGAGCGAAGCCTTCCTGGTCTTCGCGGCGAATGCCTTTGCCCTGATGGGTCTGCGGCAGCTCTACTTCCTGATCCGGGATTTGATCACAAAGCTCAGGCACTTGAACAAGGGAATAGCTCTAATCCTCGTCTTCATCGCTATCAAGTTGTTGCTTGAGGCCTGCCATTCGGTTCTCGGTTGGAACGTGCCCTTGGTGCCCGTCTGGCTCTCACTGGTCGTGATCGTGGGAATTCTCGTCGGGACCACACTTCTGAGCCTTCGCCCGTCTCGTGAATTGGAAAGATGACTTCCATGCCTGACATGACCACTGCACTGCGACACCTTGTCTGGGCAGACGCTCGGCTGCTGTCGGAACCGATTTGGGATGTTCCCGAGGCTCTCACCTACGCAACTGGCGAAGGTGAAAGAACCATGGCCGAACTGATCGCACATATTGTCGACGGTGCTCAGTGGTACAGGTATTGCCTCACGGCCGCTCCGATGTTGGAAATTTCCGCACCTCGAAACAGGACTGACGTTGACCAGCTAAACCACGAACTAGCTTCGCTCAACAACTCGCTGCTGGCTCAAGCGTCCTCAGCGGATGAAGCTCTCATCGTTGACGACGGTGGCCGCGAACTGCGTGTCACCCGCGCGATGATTCTTGCTCAGGCTTGCTACCATTCCACCGAGCACCGTTCCCAAATTGACTCTGCGCTGCGTGCGGGGGGATTCACAGGCTTGGATCTCGACTCATACGATCTCTGGACCTTTCTGGATGACTGATTCACCAGCGGCGTGAGAGCCACTCCTCGAGATGCGGCCGCTCAACGCCGATAGTCGTGTCATGTCCGTGGCCTGGGTAGACCCAGGTTTCGTCGGGAAGTGAGAAGAACTCGCTCACCACGCCGTTGTAGAGCGAGTCGAACTCTTCCTCGTTCAGCGTTCGACCAATTCCCCCCGGGAAAAGACAATCCCCCGTGAAGAGATGACCGTGACCCTCGGGATCGTCATAGAGGACGCTGATGGAGCCCTCAGTGTGACCAGCGATCTCGAATACCGACAAGGTCACCTCACCGAGGGCAATTTCAGCTCCACCGGAAAGAGCCACGTCGGTGGTGATGGGAATCTCGACCGCATCGATGGTTCCTGCCATCGTTCGTGCACCTGTGGCGGCCACGACCGCACCGAGGGCTTGCCAATGGTCGGCATGCCGATGCGTCGTGAGCACGTAGTCGAGCGAGCCATCCCCGACCAGGCCGAGGAGACGATCTGACTCTGCCGCGGCATCTATCAGGAGCGAGGCTCCTGTGGAAGCACACCGGAGCAGATAGGAATTGTTGTTGTACGGCCCCACGGCAATCTTGCTGATCACCAAGCCGGGGAGTTCCCGGACATCGGCCGGACCAGCGACCTGGACTCGTCCGTTATACATTCATCCTCCACAGGCCATAGATCAGGAAAGAGCAGCGTGAGCGACCAGCTGGTTGTCAGGGGTGCCCGCGAGCACAACCTTAAGGACGTTTCCCTGGAGTTGCCTCGGGATGCCCTGATCGTCTTCACCGGGCTCTCGGGCTCAGGTAAATCGAGCCTCGCCTTCGACACGATCTTCGCTGAGGGTCAACGCAGGTACGTCGAGAGCCTCTCGGCCTACGCCCGCCAGTTTTTGGGTCAGATGGACAAGCCGGACGTCGATTTCATTGAGGGCCTCTCACCTGCGGTCTCGATCGACCAGAAATCCACATCACGGAACCCGCGGTCGACCGTCGGCACGATTACAGAGGTTTACGACTACCTACGCTTGCTCTACGCCCGAATCGGAAAGCCGCACTGCCCTGTGTGCGGTTCGCTGATCAGCAGGCAGACGCCTCAGCAGATCGTCGACCAGGTACTCGAACTGGAAGATGGAACCCGTTTCCAGGTTCTCGCTCCCGTTATTCGGGAGCGTAAGGGAGAGTACGCCGAGCTTTTCCGGCAACTGACCGCACAGGGCTACTCGCGAGCCCGAGTCGACGGTGTGGTCTACGGACTCGACGAAGTGCCAACGCTGAAGAAGCAGGAAAAGCACACGATCGAGGTGGTCATCGATCGACTGGCCGTCAAGGCTTCAGCTCGTCGCCGGCTTACGGACTCTGTTGAGACTGCCCTCAAACTGGCGAACGGTCTCGTGATTCTCGAATTCGTCGATCTGGACGAGAAGGATCCGAATCGCGAACGCACCTTTAGCGAGCACCTGGCCTGCGCCAAGGACGGACTCTCCTTCGAAGAGCTTGAGCCTCGCTCGTTCTCCTTCAACTCGCCCTTTGGCGCCTGCCCTGACTGCGCCGGACTCGGCACGCGGCGCGAAGTTGATGCAGAACTCATCGTGCCGAATGGTGAACTCAGCCTCAATGACGGCGCGATTTCCGTCTGGGCGGGCGGAAACGTTTCGGACTACTTCAAGAGGCTGCTCGTTGCCCTATGCGAAGAGTTGGGCATCGACATGGATACGCCGTGGTCGAAGCTTCCCGCCTCCGCACGTAAGTCGATCATGCACGGCCACCCCACCGAACTTCACGTGAAGTACAAGAATCGATACGGGCGTCAACGCAGTTACTTCACAGAATACGAGGGAGTGGCTCCGTATATCGAGCGCCGTCACTCCGAATCCGAAACTGATGCCTCACGTGAACGCTTTGAGGGATTTATGCGCGAGGTTCCTTGCGCATCATGTGAAGGTGCTCGACTCAAGCCGCTGTCACTCGGAGTCACGATCTCCGACCATTCCATTGCCGATATAGCTGCGCTGCCGATCGGTGAGTGTTCCCGACTGTTGTCGTCACTCAAGTTGAGCATGCGAGACACCACGATCGCTAGCCGTGTCCTCAAGGAGGTCAACGAACGACTGCAGTTCTTGATCGATGTCGGTCTGCACTATCTCTCGCTTGATCGCCCCGCAGCTACTCTGGCCGGCGGAGAGGCTCAGCGCATTCGACTGGCTACCCAGATTGGTTCAGGTCTCGTGGGAGTTCTGTATGTGCTCGACGAGCCAAGCATCGGTCTGCATCAACGTGATAACCGTCGCCTGATCGAGACCCTGGTACGCCTACGCGATCTCGGGAACACCCTCATCGTCGTCGAACACGATGAGGACACCATCCGTATGGCTGACTGGGTCGTCGATATCGGGCCCGGTGCGGGGGAACACGGCGGACACATCGTGGTGAGCGGCCCGGTTGAAGACCTTCTCAATCACCCTGATTCCGTCACAGGTCAGTACCTGACGGGCAGGCGCAGTATTGCGATACCTGCCGAGCGACGCCCGGTAACCGAACGAGTGCTCACCGTTCATGAGGCCACCGAACACAACCTCACCAAGGTCACAGTCGACTTTCCGCTCGGCTGCCTCGTCGCAGTGAGCGGCGTAAGTGGATCGGGAAAGTCCACGCTCGTCAACGACGTGCTCTTCAACGTTCTCAGCCGGGATATCAATGGTGCTCGACTCGTACCCGGTCGGCACAAGAAGGTCACCGGCCTCGAGCATCTCGACAAGGTGGTGCATGTTGATCAAAGTCCGATCGGCCGCACACCGCGAAGTAACCCTGCGACGTACACCGGCGTCTTTGATCACATTCGCAAACTCTTCGCGGAAACACCTGAGGCAAAGGTTCGCGGGTACCTCCAAGGGCGCTTCTCCTTCAATGTGAAGGGCGGACGCTGCGAGGCGTGTTCCGGTGACGGAACCTTAAAGATCGAGATGAATTTCCTCCCCGATGTTTACGTACCGTGCGAGGTATGCAATGGCGATCGTTATAACCGCGAGACGCTCGAAGTGCACTACAAGGGCAAGACGATTGCTGAAGTCCTCAATATGCCGATCGAAGAGGCCCTCGAGTTCTTCGCCGCGGTGCCGCCCATTGCCCGCCATCTGAACACCTTGGTTGAAGTCGGCCTTGGGTACGTGCGCATGGGGCAATCAGCGCCAACCCTCTCGGGTGGCGAGGCGCAGCGCGTCAAGCTCGCCGCGGAGCTTCAGAAGCGATCCACCGGTCGAACCATCTACGTTCTTGACGAGCCGACAACCGGTCTCCATTTCGAGGACATCAGCAAATT